>JAFRSH010000019.1 GCA_017427685.1 Lachnospiraceae bacterium
AATAGACTGTATAAAATACTTAAAGACCATGTAAATTTCTAACGATATAAATTTCACTTTCATAATGAGTCCTTTTGCATATGTATATAGGCTCGTATGCGCCGTATAATACTTCCGGGCAGATCCGCAACGCCGGTACTTAGCGACCGTATTATGGTCGCTTATGTACCGCTGCGCGAGGACCTAGCGAGAGCGTGCACGGAAGTGTTATACGTGGCAATACGAGCCTTTTTATGCACGAAATTAGTACTTGCCTATTCACGTCTATTTCATTATAATTCAACACAGTGAGTCACCAAGACTTAATCGCACTACAATAGAGTTGGAGGTTTTATTATGTCAGATGAGATTAACGCAACAAAAGACGTTGCAGCAGAGAACAATAAGAAAGAAGGCTTCTTCTCGGAGAAGAAGATCGAGATTCTCGTTGCCGTATTCCTTGGTATCACCGCAATCCTTACAGCATGGGCTTCATGGATCGGATCGCTCCACGGCGGCAACCAGGCTACAAACTACACCAAGAGTAACAACGTTTCCGCAGAAGGCAACTCGGAGTACAACTCAGCATACCAGCAGTACCTTTCCGATCAGCTTGCATGGAACACAATGTCCGAATACTCCTTCGATCTTGAGATCGCACAGGCAAAGGGAGACGACATCTCCGCACAGCTCATCGAAGAAAAGATCGATTCCTACATTCAGGAAAACGGCAGTGACATCCTTTTCGATGCTTGGGAAAAGATGACAGACGACATGAATTCTCCCTTCGAGGTTGAGGGCATGGTCGACAAGTACTTCGAAACAGCTAACGAGCTTCTCGCTGAGTCACAGGCACTCCTTGAGGAAGGCCAGAAGGACAACGCCAACGGCGATGCTTACAACCTTGTAAACGTTATCTACTCACTCGTTCTGTTCATGCTCGGTATCATCGGCGTGTTCAAGAAGATCCCGAACCGTACTGCAGTCCTCATCATCGCAGTGGTTTGCCTCATTCTTGCAACGATTTATATGTGCACGATCCCGATGCCTACAGGCTTCAGCATCGCAAACTTCTTCTAAACCGAACAAGAAACATTTAAAAGATTATGAAATAAAAAAGGCAGTTCTTTACGAGCTGTCTTTTTTGTTGTTCAATCTGTTTGATAGAAGTATCGGCTACCATGCCTGATTTGTCCTACAGCATATCTGTATGCCTTGTTCGGTTCATCCTCACATTACAGGATCATTTTTTCAGTTCTCTCAAATACAGCGCTATCGCTGTCCCTACGAAAGCGTGACAATACTCACTGTTTCCGAACGACTTGATGACTTCATCCACCGGGACACGCAGGTAATTCAGGATCTCGTCCTCATCCGGATTGTTCTTCCCAGTATCGGTCAGATCTTCCGCCAGATAAAAGTAAACCGTGTTGCTGAATATCGCCGGGTTGGGATTCAGTGCGGCGAGAAGTTTCATCCTGCCGGCCCTCAGTCCCGTTTCCTCCTCCAGCTCTCTGGCGGCCGCAACAGCAGGATTCTCTCCTTCTCCTGCAAGTCCACCCGGGAACTCTGTCGTGATCTTGCCGTAGGCATGCCTGAACTGTCTGACCATACAGAAGCATCCGTCAACCACAGCGACGATGCTGACCCAGACCGGCGCGTCTATTGCGATATAATCACCCTCGATCCCGAGCGTAGCATTCTTCTCGCGTTGCTCATTAACATTAAAGATCGGAGTGTGGAGCACTTCCCTGCTCCCTGTCTTCTCCCAGATAAGTTCACTATCCTTATAGTTCATGACATCTCCTTTTCAGCAAACAACCGCAGTCGTTCGCTTGTTTTCCCCTAATACACAATTCAGGGTTTCCCTCGAGGATCGTACCCAACAGAGAAACCCGTATTGCACAATTTATTCTTAAACAGTCGACGCTTCCCATGGCTAATGCGAGGAGTTATAGTGCATCTTTGAATTAAAAACTATGACAGCCTGCTCGTGAGGAAGTACACGAACTCGTCCTCGGGGATAGGCTTCGAGAAGTAGTATCCCTGGTAGAAGCTGAAATCCATGTCGGAGATTACACCGAGCAGATTGTCCGTCTCGATACCGCAGGCAACAGCCTTAAGGTTCAGGTCTCTGATCATGCGGACCATGTTGCCCGTAACGATCTTACACTTGTCCGAAAGAAGTGAATTCCAGATTACCGACCTGTCGAACTTCACGTATCTGACGGGGAATCTGACGATCTTCTCGGCATTGGCGGCAGCCGTACCGAAATTATCGATGGTGAAGGTCATCCCGTAGTCCATAAGCTTCTTGATGTTGGTCATCATCGTGCTGTTCTCGTCAACCTGGAACGCCTTGTCCGTGATCTCGAGGTTGATGAAGCCGGGCGAAAGGTGGTACTTCTTGGTTATCTCGATCAGCTTGTCCGCCATATCAGACCTGATGCACTGCATGTACGAAATATTTATATCAATGAAGTCCATCCCCAGCGAATGGAGATTATACTTCGACGCGATACTGCAGACGCGGTTGAACACCATCTCTCCGAGCTTGCCCATAAGCCCGTTCTTCTCGGCAACGGGGATAAACTCGGAAGGATAGATAAGTCCGAGCTCCTTGTCCTCGATCCTCAGCAGAGCCTCTGCCGAAACGAAGTCCGAATTGTCCGAATTGAAGATCGGCTGGAAATAAACCGAGAAGGACTCGTTCTTGATGGCTCTCGTGATCGCCGAGTAAACCTTGAGCTCTCTGTCGTAGTAGTCAAAGCGCGATGTGTTGAGGAAGACGATCGAATCGCTCTCGGTCTCCCTGTCCTTCTTGTCCTTGACATACGAAAGAGCCTTGTAGATATGGTCAAACGAGTAAAATGCGTCATAGCGGAACGCATATATGATAGGCGATAACGACTTCTTCATGTCGAGGTCGAAGCAGATCTTATCAACCTGATTCGAAACACGGACAACCACTTCTCTCACGTCCTGCGTCGTGATGATCGCAAATGAGAGCTCGTCGATGATGAACACGTTTTTCTTCTTGCAGACCTCGTGGAGCATGGTTATGATCCTGTTCTCGAGCTCGGCGCGCTTGGTCTCGGGGAGTGCCTCAACCACAAGACCCATGTTGTCGATACCGAGGAAGAAAACAGAGAACTTTTTGCCCTCTCTGAGCTTGTTGTCTACACTGTCAAGGAAGCATCGCTCGTTGAAACAGAGGTTGTACTTGTAATAGTAAAGGTACGGATCCTGAAGTGTCGTGTAAAGGAGCATGCCCACGATCATGTAGCAGTAAGCAAAGATCTTGATATTCAGAGCCTCTGTATAGAATACCTGCCATACTCCCGCGAACACGAGAATGAGCACACTGACAATGACCACTATCATTCCGGATTTCGAAAGCTTCTCCCTGAAGAGGAAAGCCGCTATCAGAATGATCGCAAAGGAAAAGAGTGCCACATAATACGGAAGAAGGTAGAGCGGACCTCTGATCACCTGTCCTTCGTTAAACTCAAGCAGGAATCCCGTAAAAGGAGTCGTTATTATGATCGCCGTCATGATCACAACGTAGGTCACAACGACAGCTCCGAGAGCCTTGCCGAGACGTCGCAACGACATTACGGCCAGGAAGTATCTGAGTATGATATAAGTCAGGAAGTACGCCAGGAAGATTCCGAGGATCCTGATTATGTACCACAGACGAATGTTAAGTTCAAGGATCGCCTCCGTATGAAGATCGAGGAAGATATCGGTCAACGAGAAAAGGATGAGGAGTCCGAGGTAAAGGCTATAGTAATAGCCACTCTTCATGAATATATTACGTCTGATGTAATACATGAAAAGCATGATGGCAGACACGCACAGTGCTGTCATATCAAAACATAAAGACATGCTGACTCCTCCTTTCTGTCATTGATAGTCAATGTCTCTGATGAGCATTGAGGAACTCAATATAATCCTCTTCGTAGAGAGGCTTCGAAAAATAATAACCCTGGAAAAGATCGAATCCCATCGAGTAAAGGGATCTGTAAAGCTCCTCGGTCTCAACACCGCAGGCAACAGCCTTGTAACCGAGTTCCTTGATCATCTTCACGAGATGCATGAGGATGGCCTTGTTCTCGGGTCCTACGGTCGAACCGATAATGGTATGTCTGTCAAACTTAATGTACTTAACGGGGAACCCGGTGATCTTGTCCGCACTCGAGAATACGCAACCGAAATTATCGATCGCGAAAGACATGCCCTTGCGCTTAAGGCTGAGCACGTTCTCGAGGATCGTTCCCTTGTCCCTGATACATGAGCTCTCGGAGATCTCGATACCGAATACTCTGGGATCGATCTCGTACTTACGGCAGATCGCGCCCATGCTGTCGGACAGTCTGTTGCCGATACACTGGGACTGCGAAATGTTGATGTGCATAAAGATAGTGCCGAGATCCTTGAGATTGTGTCTCTTAAGAGTCTTGCAGACAAGTTCAAAGATCCTGTCTCCGATCTGTCCGGAAAGTCCGTACTTGTCGGCAACAGGGATGAACTCGTCGGGGAACAGAACCCCGAGCTTGGGATCGCTCAGACGCATCAGAACCTCACACGATGAGTAGGTGTCTATCGATACGTCGTAAATAGGCTGATAACAAACGGTGAAATGATTGTCCGCAAGTCCGTCGGTAATGGCCGTGAGAACCGCTCTCTCTCTGCGATGGAGTCTGAAGTCCTCTTTCTTGAGTTCGAAGATACGCTTGCCGTTATCGGTACCGGGATTGTGAGCCCTGAAGAGCTCGGCCGCGGTGATGCAGTCCTCTCCCGTCTCGATGTCTTCCTTACGGAGCATGGAAACATAAGGCTCGAGCGGCAGCATGGAGCCTACACCTGCGCAGATAACGCAGATCTTCTCATATATGCTTTCAACCGAATCATCCCTGATCTTGGAGAATGCTATGGCGAAGATTCCGTTGTCGAGGTAGAACACGTACTTCTTGCCGAATCCCTTAACAAGACCCTCGACAAGTCTGTTCTCGATCCTTTCGATCATGTCTCTCTGCAGGTACAGGCTCATCATGGTGAAGTCCACGATACCCGCAAAGCAGATACCTTCAAGGTTGTAATGCCTGAAGTTGCGCTCGGCGATCTGTCTGAAGGCGTGCTCATTGAAGCACATATTGTACTGATAATAAAACTCGGAAGGATCCTCTATCGAAGAGAACAGGAAGATAAGAGCAAGTGCGCTTATCATACAGCCCGGCTGATACCTGGTAAACACGGACTGTCCGATATATGCGAAAACAAGAGCCACGCAGGCCGCAAGGAGCGAGTAACGCTGATATCTCCTGATGTTCTGTCCGTATCTGAAGATCGAGTAGAATACAGTCGCATTGAAGCAGAACATAACGACTGAGAAATAAACAAGGAAGAAAGGAGTAAGGACTACTATCTCGCCTTCAAGTACAAAGAAGAATCCCGTGCTCGGGGTGATGGCGAGTCCGATGACTTCGATCGCGGCAAAGCTTGCAAGCACGATCTTTAACGCTATCGGCAATTTACGTACACCCAGTATCTCGAAGAAATAGAAAACGATCCCGAAGTAGAACGCACAGAAGAACAGCATCGAAAGACAAACACTTGTCATGAGTGCTCCGCTGTTAACGTTACCGGAATCGGCCGTCAGTATTACGATAACTTCGTTGAGGATATTGACCACCGAAAGGGCTATAAGACAGAATATGAAATAGAAGCCGGAACGCTGGCGCGTGTTCCGTCTGGCAAAATAAGCGATAAGAAGCAAGGCTATAATGCCCGCTGTAGCGTATGTGAAATCGCCTAATACCATGTTGTGCTCCTCTAAACTCTAACTCAGTCCTCTTCTGCCGGTTCGCTGTCGTCAAATAGCGCTTCGGCAAATTCCTTCGGGTTGAACCTCTGAAGATCTCCGAGCTTCTCACCCACACCGATATACTTTACAGGGATCGAAAGCTCCTTGGCGATCGCGATCGCGATACCGCCCTTTGCTGTTCCGTCAAGCTTGGTGAGGATGATGCCCGTAACGGGTGCCACTTCACTGAACTGCTTGGCCTGTACAAGTGCATTCTGGCCTGTCGTTGCATCGAGTACTATAAAGGTCTCTCTGCGGACTCCCGCCATTTCTCTGTCGGTAACTCTGTTTATCTTGGCGAGCTCATCCATAAGGTTCTTCTTGTTATGGAGACGACCCGCTGTATCGATCATAAGGATATCGGCCTTTCTGGCCTTGGCTGCTCCGAGTGCATCAAAAACGACCGCCGCGGGATCACTGCCCTCACTCTGTGAGATGAGTACCGCACCCGCTCTGTCCGACCACTCCGCAAGCTGATCGATCGCGCCTGCTCTGAAGGTGTCCGCCGCAGCAAGGATGACCTTTCTGCCCTTGTCCCTCAGAAGTGCGGCAAGCTTGCCGATTGAGGTGGTCTTGCCGACGCCGTTGACACCGATCACCATAACTACTCCGCCGTTCTCCTCGTAGTCGTAGGCATGCTCGTCAACCGTCATCTGACCTGCGATTATATCGATAAGGAGCTGTCTGACCTCGGCAGGCTCCTTTAATCCCTGCTCCTTGACCTTGGTACGAAGCTCGGCGACAATGTCCTCCGAAGCCTGCATACCGACATCGGCCATAACAAGGATCTCTTCAAGCTCTTCGTAAAAATCATCGTCGAGCTTTGATGAAAACAGTCCCGAAAGACCGCTCGCTATATTCTTACGGGTCTTGGAAAGGCCTGAGAGCAGCCTGCCGAAGAACCCGCTTTTCTTCTCTTCACTCATAATTACTCCTATATAGAATTTATTCTACTATAATTGGCTTTTTTGTTCAACACTTAGAAAATTTACTTTTCAAGTTCACTTTCTATCATGCTGACACTCACGAGTTTTGAAACTCCCTTCTCTTGCATTGTGATTCCGTAGAGGATATCAGCACATGCCATGGTTCCTCTTCTGTGAGTGATTATTATGAACTGCGAATGACCCGTGAGTTTCCGCAGGAACGAAGCGAATCGTCCGACGTTCGAATCGTCGAGCGCAGCTTCGATCTCATCGAGCAGACAGAACGGTGAGGGCTTGAGGTTCTGGATCGCGAAAAGCAGCGCAATGGCCGTAAGCGCCTTCTCTCCACCGGAGAGCTGCATCATGTTCTGAAGCTTCTTTCCCGGGGGCTGCGCGATGATCCTGATGCCTGCCTCGAGGATGTCCTCATCCTCAACAAGCTCGATCGCACCCTTTCCTCCCGCAAAGAGCTCCTTAAATACCTTGTCGAACTCTTTGTTCATCGCATCAAACTGCTCGGCAAACTGCTTGCGCATCTTTTCGTCGAGGTCGAGGATGATCTCGTTTATGGATTCCTTGGAAGCGACAAGGTCTTCCTTCTGTTTGCTCAGGAGCTGGTATCTTTCGGATACGTTCTTGTAATCCTCGATAGCGCTCACATTGACATCGCCGAGGTCCTTGATAGAGGCCTTAACGTTCGCGATATCCTTGCGGGCTGTAGAGGGCTTGAACTCCTCATCCTTAAACTTACGGGCTGTCGTAACGGTGAGCTCGTACTCCTCCCAGATATGACTGATCCAGCCGTCAAGCGACTCACTGATCCTGTCACGCTGGTTGGCAAGCCTGATACCCTCTTTTTCGAGCTCGGTGATACGCTCCTTGAGCTGCTCCCACGAGTCAAAGAACGACTTGTGCTCACGTGTCAGGGTTTCACGCTTCTGAACGAGATCCTCGATGTTCTTCTCGAGTTCCGCGATCTTGGTGCGGTCGTCTTCGATCGACTGCTTCATGGAGTTACTCTTGTCCTTCAGTCCTTCGATCGTTGCCATAGTCTCGCTGTCGGCTCTGTCGGAGTCGCCGATCATGGTCATGAGACGCTCTTTCTCGGAAGCGACACGTGTGAGGTTCTCGCCGAGATACTCGAGAGCCTTTGCAACATTGGCCTCGTCGATCCTGAGCTCTGATACTCCGTCGACTGCCTTCTGCTTCTTGTCTGCGAGTGCCGCAAGCTCTCCCTCGCGACCTGTTCGCTTGGAAGCGAGTTCTTCATGACGCTTGTCGCTCTCTTCGAGAGTCGTCTCGGCCTGCTTGATGTCGGCCGCGATACCGAGGAGCTGTCCGTCAAGCTCTTCCTTCTCTTTGGTGAGCTGTGCTCCTGCGGCGATTATCTCTTCCTTCTTCCTGACTTCGTTTTCAAGGCTGACCTTAATGCTGTTGTAATCAATGGACATCCTGCTGATGAGTGTCCTGAACTCCTCACTCCTGGCCTTGGCTGCCTGACGTTCTTTATTGATGGCGTCATACTGAAGAGATGCGTCTTTGATCTGCTTATCAAGTCCGGCGATCTCTTCCTCAAGCTCCTGCATGAGGCGCTTTCTTCCGAGGAGGTTGGCTGCGTTCCTAAAGGCACCGCCGGCGATCGATCCGCCGGGTGCGAGCTGCTCGCCCTCAAGTGTTACGATTCTAAGGTTATGGTCGTACTTCCTTGCGAGCGCAAGCGCGTTGTCAACGTTGTCGACAACCACGAAAGCCTTCAGAAGGAATGTAAGAACCTGCTCGAAACGCTTCTCCGTGCGGATGAGCGAGAAAGCATCACCGAGTACGCCCTTCTCCGAGAAGACGGACTCGTCGATGTTCGTGTTCCTGTGTCCGATACCGTCGAGAGGCAGGAAGGTTGCACGACCGAGCTTCTCTTCCTTGAGTCTGCCGATGATCCTCTTGGCCGTCTGCTCGTCCTCAACAACGATATGCTGTATAGATGCACCGAGTGCGGTCTCGACCGCTGTCTCGTACTTTTTGTCTACGTCTATGATGTCGGCGACGGGTCCGATGATACCCTTAAAGGTATTGCCCATCTCCATGACCTTCTTGACTGTACCCTGATAGCCCTCATAGCGCTCTGTCATGTCTGTGAGCATCTCGAGACGTGACTTCACGGCCGTCTGCTTCTGACGAAGCTCGTTGACCTTGTCAACAACTCCCTTGGCTTTATCGCCCTGGGCTGCGATCTCAGAGAGGAGTGAATCAAGTCCTTCCTTTTTCTCCTTAAGGGCAAGGTCTGCTTCCGAAAGCTTGATCTCAAGCTCAACGGTCACATCGTCCGATTCTTCCTTAAGACGCGCGTTGGCAAGAAGCTTGGAAGCATTCTCGCTGCGTCTGATATTGATCTGCTCGGTGAGCGCCTTATAACGCTCGATGCTCTGCTTAACGAGCGCTTCATCCGAAAGCAGCCCGGCAAGCTCTCTGTCGCAGTCTCCGACTCCTTCGGTAGCTTTGGCGATCTCCTCGTCCACTCTGGCGAGTTCCTCGTTCGCTTGCTTCATTGATTCGGCAACAGCCTTCTGCTTACCGTCAATCTGTTCCTTCTGCTCAAGGAGTGCCTTTTCCTCATCAACACGAGCCGCCAGTTCCATCTTAAGACCCGCGGCTGTTTCGTCTGTTCTTTTCTTGTTCTCCTCGAGGGACACGATCTGCTGGTCGAAGAGCTTCAGCTCTCCTTCCTTCTTCTCGATCCCGACAAGGAGCTGTGTCTTGTAGGCACGGCCTTCTTCAAGTGCACCCGAATAGTCCTCGAGTGTGGCTTCGAGCTTCTCGTACTCCGCTCTCGTGTTCTCGTTGGCCGACTTGGTATTTGTGAGATCGTCCTCAACGATCTTAAGCTTTTCTTCAAGGTTCTTCCTTATCGAGTCTGACTTGTCGTACTCGGTAAGGAACGAATTGATCTCGAGGTTCCTGAGTTCATCACGAAGCTTCAGGTACTCCTTGGCTGTAGCGGACTGCTTCTCGAGGGGTCCGAGCTGTGACTCGAGCTCACGGATGATATCGGTAACTCTGAGGAGATTATCATTCGCTTCAACAAGGTTCGTGAGCGCGATCTGCTTCCTCTTCTTGTACTTAACGATTCCGGCTGCTTCATCGAAGAGCTCACGTCTGTCCTCGGGCTTGGTGCTCAGGATCCTGTCGATCTGGCCCTGTCCGATGATCGAGTAGCCTTCCTTGCCGATACCTGTGTCCATAAAGAGCTCATGGACATCCTTCAATCTGCAGGTGGAACCGTTGATTAGGTACTCGCTCTCACCGGAACGGTACACTCTTCTGGCAACACAAACTTCATCATAAGCTATGGGAAGCTTATGATCGCTGTTGTCAAATGTGATCTCTACAAAAGCAAACCCCAAGGGGCCTCTTGCCTCCGAACCGGAGAAGATAACGTCCTGCATGTTGAAGCCACGCAAAAGCCTGGCGCTCTGCTCGCCGAGAACCCACCTGACGGCGTCGGCAATGTTACTCTTGCCGCTTCCGTTAGGTCCGACTATCGCCGTGATCCCGTCGTGAAACTCAAGCTTTATCTTGTTGGCAAAGGACTTGAATCCGTGAATGACTATATTCTTAAGATACATAGATATTATCCTCAAGTGCGGCAGCTGCAGCGAGCTGCTGTGCTTCTTTCTTGTTCTTACCGACGCCTATCCCCCTGATAACACCGCCGATATAAACCCCGACCTTAAAGATCTTGTCGTGGTCGGGTCCCGATTCCTCCAGGATCCTGTAATCGACACCGGGCTTGTTATCGAGTGAATCGACCATCTCCTGGAGTTCGGACTTGTAGTTCCTGACTATCAGGTCCTCGTACTTCGAAAGGATCTCTCTTTCGACTATCCGGTGGGCCGCTTCGATACCTCCCTCGAGGTAAACGGCACCGAGCACCGACTCAAAGGCATCGCAAAGGATCGAATTCTTGTTCCTTCCTCCGCCGGTCTCTTCACCCTTGCCGAGCAAGAGGAACTCGTCGATCCCGAGTTCTCTGCTGAGCCTGGAGAGCGACTGTTCGCAGACGAGCTGCGAACGCAGTGATGAAAGAGCTCCCTCCCGTTTCTCGGGCATCTTCTTAAAAAGGAACTCGGAAACGATCAGTTCGAGAACCGCGTCACCGAGGAACTCCAGCCTTTCATAGCACTCGGGCTTGTCCACCATACACTCGTTGGTGTAGGAGCTGTGCGTGAGCGCCGTGCAAAGGAGGTTCTTGTCCTTGAACTCGTATGCTATTTTCTCCTCAAGCTTAGTGTAATCCCTCTGAGTCAATCAGTATTTCCTCCGAGCCGTGATATCATCTTAACGGCATCCCCGACAGTAACGATGGACTGTGCATCTTCCTCGCTTACTTCAATCTCGAACTGCTCCTCGATCGCCATGACGATCTGAAAAAGATCGAGAGAATCAACACCGAGGTCTTCGTACAAAACAGTGTCTTCGTTGATCGCGTCCGGATCGATGTTCGTGATCTGCGCCACGATCTTCCTAATGATATCCAATTCCATGTAAAACAATAACTCCCTTATTACTTAAAGTCTTAACAAACTGATGAGTCTTCCTCTGATGTCTTCCCTGACGAGGAGTGCCGCACAACCGATCGCTTTCTGAAGTGTGTCGCGATTCGGCTTATCGCAAAGCGAGATAACATGGCCCGTAAGGCCCGGGAAGAAAGTCATCCCTCTGCTTGTAAAATCAAGTGAACTGAGCATCCTCTCGGTCGCGAGATCCCTCGACTTACCGAACAGAGGATGTCTGCGCACGGGTGACGCAGCAAATTTGATGTCCCTGATAACTCCGCTTATAAGGCCGAGTAAAAGCCCGCCCGAGAATCCGTCGCAGACTACGACGTCAGCCTTGTTGTGATAGAGGTCTTCGGGTCTTATGGTCCCGATAAAGCGGTTCTCGGTGTTCCTCCTAAGTAGCTCGTAACTGTCACCGTAGAGCATCCCGCCCTTCTCCGGCAGTTCCGAATCACTGAGCAGTCCTACCGTGGGCTTCTCAAGCGCATTGGTGAAGCGCATGTACAGCGATCCCATCGTCGCGAACCTGACGAAATCAGCCGGCTTAACACCCGTAGTACCGCTCGCACCGCTGTCGATGATAAGGAACTCTCTCCTGATCCCCGGCACAAGTGTAGCCATGGGAGCGACACTGAGTCTTTCGATCCTTCCGAGCATCATAAGCGCCGCCGAGCCAACTACCCTGCGTGTATTGCAAGAAAGGAAAGCGCCCGCTTCACCGCTCTTCAGCATCTCGAGACCTTTTACAAGAGCGCTGTCACGCTTATTCCTGACAGCCTCTACTATCGCGTCTCCATCGCCTACTTCCTCGGCGCAGTTGACTATCTTGATCCTGTTCTTGAGCGGTCCGTATGAGTTCATGATCTTCTGAAGCTGCGTCGCATTCCCGAGAAGCACAAGATTGACATCATCATGTTCCGAGCATGCATTAACACAGCCGGCGATCCTCTCCGGAAGCTGTTCCGAAGGCCCCGACAGATCAAGAGCTATACTAATGACCCTATCCATACGCTGTACCCTTAACCCTTGTGTGACTTAGTTCTTTTTCTGATAAAAGAATGATGAGATTGCACCGAACCCGATGTTTCCGGGTTGGATGATCTGCTCTGTGCTTCCGAGGAAGAGAACTCCGCCCGGCTTGAGAGCTTTGTTGAACTTCACATAGATCTCGTCCTTGGCTTCCTCAGTGAAGTAAATGAGGACGTTCCTGCAAACGATCAGATCGCACATGTTGGGGTAAGGATCCTTAAGAAGGTTGTGCTCCTTGAACTCCACACACTTCTTGATATCGTTGCTGATCTGATAGCTTGTTTCGGTCTTCTTCTCGAAGTACTTCGCGATGAATTCCTTGGGGAGTCCCTTAAGGCTCTTCTCGTGGTAGAGCCCGACTCTCGCCTTCTCAAGAACCTGCTTGTCGATATCGGTAGCGATGATCTTAATACGCGAAAGAGGCAGATAACGCGACAAAAGCATGACGAGCGAGTAAGGTTCGTCACCTGTCGAGCAAGCTGCGCTCCAGATCTTGAATGAAGGGATTTTGATAATGTCGGGAAGTACCTTCTCCTCGAGGACCTTCCACTGTTCGGGATTACGCCAGAACTCGGAAACGTTTATGGTAAGGAAGTTGACGAATTCCTCAAACTTGGCCTTATCGGATTTGATAAGGTTCACATATGTGACGTAGTTACACTTGTGCTTCTGAATGAGCGTGTCGATACGACGCCGCATCTGTCCCTCTTTATACGCGTTGAGGTCAATGCTCGTGAGTCGCAGTATCTGCGTTTTGAAATACTCGTAGTTTTCTTCCATGATAACTCCACCCTTTTTGTAAAGTAACCGGTCCGTGTGGGGCACGGACCGGCGAGGAAAAAACCGTAAACTTTATCTTATGCCTGACTCATCAAGCAAGTGTCTCATCCTTCTTTTCCTCTTCGGTTGCAACTGCTTCTGCTTCCTCTGAGGCTGCCTCGTTCTTAGGCTCGGGTGCAAGGAGTGCCTTAATGCTGAGGCTGATCTTCTTGTCTGCAAGTGAGAAGTCAACGATCTTAGCTGTAACTTCCTGACCAAGCTTTAATACGTCCGAAGGCTTGTCGATGTGCTCTTTAGCGATCTGAGAAACATGAAGGAGAGCATCAACGCCGGGATAGATCTCAACGAATGCACCGAAGTCGGGCATACGAACAACCTTACCTGTAACAACAGTTCCGGGAGCGAAACGTGTCTCTGCGTCAACCCAAGGATTCTGATCGGGGAACTTCATGGAAAGTGCAACCTTCTCGCCCTGGATATCCTTAATGAATGCCTTAACCTTATCGCCAACCTTAAAGAGTCTTCTGGGATTCTCGATCCTGCCCCATGACATCTCTGAGATGTGAAGGAGTCCGTCAGCTCCGCCGAGGTCGATGAACGCACCGAAATCGGTGATGTTCTTAACTGTACCTTCAACAGTGTCGCCAACATGGATCTTCTCGAAGAGAGCCTTCATGGCCTCAGCCTTACGAGCTGCAAGGATCTGCTTTCTGTCGCCGATGATCCTTCTCTTTCGAGGATTGAACTCTGAAAGTACAAATTCGATCTCCTGATCCTTGTACTTCTCAAGGTCCTTCTCATAAACATCCGACACAAGACTTGCGGGGATGAATACCCTTGTTTCGTCGATCGAAACACAAATTCCGCCGCCAAGTACGGAAATAACCTTAGCCTTGAGGATCTCGCCCTTTTCAAAGGCTTCCTCAAGTCTCTTGCTTCCACGCTCTGCTGCGAGCTTGCGGTAGGAAAGAAGAACCTGGCCCTCGCCGTCATTGACTTTGAGGACTTTAACCTGCATCTTGTCTCCTTCCTTAACAACTGTACGGAGGTCAAGACCGGGCTCATTAGTGTACTCGCTTCTGGTAATGATACCGTCTGCTTTGTAATCAATATTAAGAGCGATCATGTCTTCCTTAACACTGATAACTGTGCCTTCAACTACCTCCCCGTTGTGTATTGTTTTCAATGAATCGTTCAGCATCTGCTCAAAGTTCTCTTCCGACATTACCTCTAAAACCTCCTTAATGATTGTCTTGGGTGTGGATGCTCCTGCTGTAATACCTACGCAACGAAAAGATTTAAAAGCACTTAAATCAAGGTCAACATGTGTCTGTATGTAGTAAGTATTTTCACACTGTTCCCTAGAGATCTCGAAAAGCTTCCTCGTATTAGAGCTGTGCTTCCCTCCGATAACGATCATCGCGTCCGAATTCTTGGCTAATTCGAGCGTTTCACGCTGTCGTATCTCTGTGGCATTGCAAATCGTATTCACAACAGTGACATTATACCTCATGTTCGACAAGATTTCAACTAATACTTCAAATTTATGCGTATCATAGGTTGTTTGTGAAACAATAAATATGTTACTGTTGTTTTTCGAAGCAAAACGCTCTGCTTCTTCGGGGCTGTTGATCACCTCAAAAGGCCCGTTACACCAGCTGCAGATGCCTTTTACTTCGGGGTGTTCGGGGTCTCCTATTATGACCGCAAACTCGCCCTTACCTGTTCTTTCGTCAACTATATTGTGAATCTTTTTAACGAATTGACATGTCGCGTCGACCGTCTTGTTGCCGCTGGCCTCGATCGCCTTGTAGATCTCGCGTCCGACGCCGTGCGACCTGATCACTATCGTGGCGCCCTTGATGCCTTCAAGTTCCGTGACGTCGTTCACGATCCCGACACCCATCGCCCTGAGTTCGTCTACAACACTCTCGTTGTGTGTGATGGGACCGAAGGTGTACACCTTCCCGCCCTCGCTCGCGAGCTTCTTCACGATATCAACGGCACGCTTGACTCCGAAACAGAACCCGGCGCTCGCCGCAACGGTAATCTTCCTGTCTTCCATCAGATATCCTTCGCCATCTCTTCTTTCACGAGGTCGATGACCTTCTGCACAACCTCGTCGATCGTCATGTCGGACGTATCGATAAGGACTGCCTCGGGAACTCTCACAAGCGGCGAGATATCCCTGTGCATGTCGCGCCAGTCTCTCTCCTCGATCTCGTTCTGGACTGCCTTAAGGTCGCAGTCGATGCCTCTTGCGATAAGCTCGTCGTATCTTCTCTTTGCACGGACTTCGCTGCTGGCAGTGAGGTAGATCTTGACCTCAGCGTAAGGAAGCACAACAGAAGCGATATCACGGCCGTCCATGATAACGTTCTGCGACTCCGCAAGTCTCCTCTGAAGTGCGACGAGGTTCTTGCGCACGTCCTTGTAAACCGAGATGACCGATGCGGTGTCACCGACTTCCTGAGTGCGGAGTCTGTCGGTCACATCGACTCTTTCGAGGAAGACACGCTGTGTGTTGCCCGCATCGTACTTGATCTCAATGTCGATGTCCTTGCAGGCCTCACTGATCGCCTTCTCATCGTTCTTGTCGATGCCGTGATCAAGGAAGTAGACAGCCATGGCTCTGTACATAGCGCCTGTGTCGATATAGACAAAGCGAAGCTCTGCCGCCGCCTTCTTGGCGATGGTACTCTTGCCCGCACCTGCGGGTCCGTCGATGGCAACATTGTAGATTCTCATTTTATAATTCTCCATTCATTAATTCTGCAAAACTCTTCCGGCCGCGCTGTTCCCGGCGACGAATCCGGTCGACCACGCGATCTGGAGGTTGAAGCCTCCGGTGAGGGCATCGACGTCGAGTATCTCTCCCGCAAAGAAGAGCCCCGGGACGATCTTCGACTCAAGAGTCGAGGGATCGACTTCTTTAACGCTTATGCCACCCTTCGTGATCACCGCCTCCTCGAAGCCTCCCGTGCATTTGAAGGTGAGAGGGAAAGCCTTAAGGATCTTCACGAGATTCATCCTTTCCGCACGCGAAACCGTATTGACCTTCCTGTGAGGATCGATACCCGAAAGTGTAACGACGACAGGTATGAGCTTCGTGGGAAGGAGCTTGTCGAGTGCGTTGATGAAATCTTTGTTGATATTATCATTAAAATCGGTTGTAATCCGCTTGTCAAGCTGTTGTTCGTCGAGTCCGGGCTTAAGGTCGATACTGAAGGTGCAGTCCTTACCGGAGGTCAGGTCCTTCGAGCACACAGACGAAAGCGTGAGCACCAGGGGACCCGAGATACCGCGCCTCGTAAAGAGCATCTCGCCGAGCTCGTCGTAGCGCTTCTTGCCGCCGACTTTCATGACGAGTCTGACGTTGCGCAGTGACAGACCCTCAAGTTCCGCCACAAAGCTCTCCTCAGTCCGCAGTCCGACAAGCGACGGAACGAGCTTCGTCACGGTGTGACCGAGCTCCTTAGCCATCGTAAAGCCGTCTCCCGTGGAACCCGTGGCCGGGTACGACAGGCCGCCCGTAGCAAGCACACATGCACCACCCTTAAGCTCCGTGCCGTCCTCAAGTGTGACATGCGAGAAGGCTCCGTCACGGGTGCAGATGTGAGTGACCCTAGAGTCGAGCATGACCCTGATGCCAAGCTTCTTCACCGTATCACGGAGAGCATCGGTCACGGATGCCGACATGTCGCTCTCGGGGAACACACGTCCTCCTCTTTCGACCTTGGTCTTAAGTCCCATATTGTTAAAAAGCCCTATCGTGGCCTCCGAATCGAGGGCATGATAAGAGCTGTACATAAATCTCGGATTGTTTATGACATTGTCAAAAAAGACCTCTTTCTCACAGAGGTTTGTCAGATTGCATCTTCCCTTGCCGGTAATGTAGATCTTCTTACCGGTCTTCTCATTCTTTTCGAACAGAACGACCTTCGCTCCGCTCTGTGCGGCCGCTATCGCAGCCATAAGTCCGCCGGCGCCGCCGCCGATCACCAGAACCTGTTCCATCGTTACCTTCCGGTCTCACATGTCCATGTAGACATCGTCTTTTCCAAATTGATACTGATCCGTAACATACGGTCCGTCACCGATCCTGACGATCACACCGGGTGAATCGATGTTGTCAAGGATACTCTGCCCGCAGGCATCGAGAATAAGAGTCTCAAGACTCGGATTCTTCGATGAGATCTCCTTGATGGAATCGTTAAATTCAATGACGCAGTAGCCGTTTGGATCGTAATATGCTCCGTCGAACGAAACGCTGACGGAAGAATCTTCGAGAGAATCGGCAACAAGCTCGAGTACCTTGATAGGCTCAAGACTTGCTCCGCCCTTAACTGCCGAAACCGACTGGGTCAGCTTAAGGGACTTGGTGTCGACTGTGTAGAAAGTGACCTTGTAGACCACTTCGCCTTCGTCACCGGAGTTGTTGTCGATAAGTTTGTTGTTGTAGGTGTTATCATCGCCCTCTGTCTTGTCCGGAACATCGGGCTGCACGGGAGCCGAAGTGGGAGGTTCGGGCTGTGTTGTAACGGGGTCGGGATCTTTAGTGCATGAAACAAGACCGAACATCATACAGATAAGCAACAATACCGGTACAAGTTTACCAATCCTGGATGCCATACCACTACCCCCCGTAACGAAATCAAACACCGTAAGTATCTATCCCGGAACACCGGGTGTATATTTCCGCTTCGAAAAGTTTAGTCACGACTTATGTCATTAGTATGTTAGAAATGTGGCATCACTTGGACGCGTTTTTAATGATATTCCTGTTCCTGATGATGTAATCGATCAGTGAAATGAGCGTAAGAACCGTGGACGCGTACATCAGCACGCTCTCGGTGATACTGAACCAATCATAACCTAGATCCCAGATGTAAAAAATGCACATGAACATCTGAACAACGGTCTTTGCCTTACCCCAGTAGCCGGCCTGAATGATGGTGCCTTTCTCGGCTGCGAGCTGTCTGAAGCCGCTGATGATGAACTCTCTCGAGATGATAACGATCGCGCACCAGCAGGGGAAATTATCCCTCACCTGAACGAAACAGATAAGAGCGATGCAGACAAGCAGCTTGTCCGCAAGCGGATCCATGAGCTTACCGAAATCGGTGATAAGATGGTCCTTCCTTGCGATGTAGCCGTCAAAGAAATCCGATGCGCATGCCACGCAAAAGATAACGAGAGCCGTGACGTTGCACCAGGGCTCGTTCATCAAAAAGATCACTGTAAAGATCGGTATCAAAAAGAATCTGAATACCGTGATCTTGTTAGGCAGATTCATACTGCTAAACCTCCTGTTGTCAGTCGCCAAAGCGACCGTTTATTCAGTCAAACGTTACTCCTCACCTATCATAGTCCCGTAGAGGTCGTAATCGTCGGACTGTTTGATCCTGACGTTTACGATCGTACCGGACAGCAGAGACTCGCTGTCGCTCTCGAAGTAAACGACGCTGTCTATCTCGGGGGCATCCATATAGGAACGTCCCACGAACATCCTTTTCTTACTGTCGAAACCGTCAACGATGACCTCGAGGATATTCCCCGGGATCTTCTCTTTCTCGGTCTTGCTGATTGACCTGGCTATGGTCATCAGCTCTTTGTACCGCTCTTTCTTGACGGACTCCTTAACCTGTTCCTTGAACCCGAACGCCGGAGTGTTCTCCTCTTTCGAGTACTTGAACACACCGAGGTTGTTGAATTTCATCTCGCGAACGAAATCGCAGAGATCTTCGAAATCTTCCTGTGTCTCTCCGGGGAATCCGACGAGCAGTGTCGTCCTGATCGATATCCCGGGGACTTCACTGCGGAGCTTGCCGATGATCTCGGTAAGTCTCGCACGTGTCATGCGTCTGCCCATCTTCTTAAGGACAGCATCGCTTGAATGCTGTATGGGCATGTCTATGTACTTGCAGAGCTTCTTCTCGGTCTTGAAGACCTCGATGAGCGCGTCGTCGATCTCCTCGGGGTAACAGTACATGACTCTCACCCACTTAAGGAAAGGCAGTGCGCACAGCGCGCGAAGAAGTTCGGGAAGCCTCTTGCTTCCGTACCTGTCTATCCCGTATCTGGTGGTCTCCTGAGCTATGACTATAAGCTCGGTGATACCTCTCTCCTCAAGGAGGCGTGCCTCTTCAAGGATACTGTCAAAATCAAAGCTTGTGTACTTGCCCTTTACATAAGGGATGATGCAGTAAGTACATCTCCTGTCGCAGCCCTCTGCGATCTTGAGGTAGGTGAAATGCACGGGTGTCGAGCTCATGCGCTTCTCGGGAAGCTTCTCACCCGTGGCGGGTTCACCCGAATCAACGATATGCTTCTCGCCCTTCTCTAGTCTCCTGAGTGCTTCGCAAAGTCCCGGAAGTCTTGAGCCCGCGATGACCGCGTCAACCTCGGGGATCTCTTTGATGATCTCATCGGGATAACGCGAAGCGAGACAACCCACGACCACGAGGTACTTGAGTCCTGCGCTCGCCTTGTACTCGGAAAGCCCGAGTATCGCCTCGATGCTCTCGGTCTTCGCATCGTTGATGAAGCAGCATGTGTTCACAACACCGCACTGCGCCGACGCGGGATCGTCAGTAAGCTTGTGACCTTCCTCTGCGAGAAGAGTCAGCATTTTCTCGGTGTCGACAAGGTTCTTATCGCACCCGAGCGATTCAAAATATATATCCAAGAAAAACTCCTCTGTCTAAGCTCTGAAACTCTTCCGGTTCCTCACTCCGACAATTCAAACTTCTCCGAAAAGGCAGTCACACTTCAGTACCGTCACTCTTCTTCATCAAATTCGAAATCGATACCGGCAAACTCAGCGTAGTCATAGTCCGCGTCATCGGGGTAAAGGATGAACTTCTCGTCGAGACCTGTATCCTTGGTGCTTCCGAAGAGAGCCGTACCCATCTTGGCCTTAAGGAAGAGTTCTCCGTCCTCCTCGTAGATCTCAATGTCGGTGTTGCCCTTGAAATCCTTGGTGATGTAACCCTCAATAATCTCGATCTTGCCGGCGTACTCTTCAAACGTGACTCCGATGTATACCTGGGCATCCTGATAGCCACCGAGTTCGATCTTGTCGAAGTCGTTCTTCACAACACTCTCCGCTCCGACTTCGCCTTCGTACATGACTCCGATGTCGTTGGTGTCCTCGTCGACGACCACGACCTCGAGCGACTCGATCGCATGCTTCGTCTTGTTGCTCACTACGATCTTGCCACCGCCGAAAGACTCAACGGTTATCATGATGATTATTGCGGCAAGTACCGTAAACAGGAGAAAGTATATGAGTAATTTAATCTTCGGGATCTTCATCGTCGTCTTCCTTTCCGTCCGAATAGTTGATATTAATGTGCTCGTAGCGATCTGCCACATCTTTCTTGTCGACGAGACATGTCATAATTGCCAGCATATGCGTTGTAACCGGTCCCGTAAGCCACAGGAATGCTACAACAAGGATGATCTTCAAAGTGGTGAACGACCAGCCCGTGAGCAGCGCCGCACCGAGTGCGACGAAGAAAAGTCCCATCGTATCGCCGATCGCAGCCGGGTGCATCCTCATAAGCGCATGCTTGTACCTGAACACACCGATTATCGCGGGGATCTCGCAGAGAGCTCCGATCACAATGCATATGATCCCAATGATGTCAGTTACCATCCGAAGAATCCCCCTTTCCTTCGGTTTCGGCCGCCTTCTTGCGCATGTGCGAAACGATGTAGAGTCTCGAGAACACGATAACGGCGACAAAAGAAACAAGCGCGTAGATAGCCGCGATGTCGGCAAGCCACGATTCCTTGAAAAGTACCGAAAGGATAATGGTCATCATGATAACGGCCGTTGTGATCATGTTGACGGCCACGAGCCTGTCCGCGGGTTTCTTGCCCGTAAATGCGCGGATCAGCCCCATCACGATGCAGAAAGCCAGGAAAAACAGCACTGCTGTGAGCGCTATGTTAATGATCTCTTCCATAACAGATCTCCTCCATCTTCTCGATCCGTTTCACGAATCCCGATGCTTCGATACCTACATCGAACGATTCGTCGAGACAATGGATCCTGAATACACCCTTGTTCATCGAAACGGTGAGCGTTCCCGGTGTGAGCGTGATCGAATTGGCAAGAAGAGTCAGAAAGAACGATGACTTGATATCGGTGTCAAATGTAACGATGACACTCTTCAGCTTCTTCCGGGGTGAAAGCGTGAACCTGATAACGGTGAGGTTTGCAATGATGAGCTGTCCGAAGAGGTAGAAGAAGTAACCGATCAGTCTCGGGAGGATCCTGATGAGCATGAGCTCCTTCTTGATCGGGTACGACAGTATCTTGCAGGCAAACAGCACAAGAAGACCGGAAAGGATTGCTCCTATCACGGCCGTCTCGACGGTAAACCTTCCGTTAAATATGATCCATACCGCAAAAACCAGGATGAACATATCAAAAAACCTTTCTTTTTAACACACAAAAGGTCGGGCGTTATGAGGCCCGACCCGGTGATAATCACCTGTTGCCTTTATTCTTTAAGAAATCAGGGATCTTGATGCCGCCTGTTTCTGGCTGCGCCTGAGGCTGCGGTGCGGGTGCCTGAGGCTGACGGCTCACGGGAGCTGCGCTCTGGCCCGAAGTCTTGTAGACATCGATCGGCTTCTCGTAGGCTGCTGTGGGAGCCTGCGTACGACCTGCTGCGGGAGCGGCGGGTCTGCTCTGTCCGCTCAGGAATCCGAGACCTCTCGGCTGCTGAGTAGGCTGAGGCTGACGTGAAGGAGCCGGTGCTGCCGGTGTACCTTCATCCATACCTGTAGCGATGATAGTGATCGTGATCTCGTCGGACTCTCTGTTCTCGTCGGAAGTACCGAAGATAACGTTCGCATTGGGTCCGATAATGCTCTTGACGTAGTTGGCTGCTGCGTTGACTTCCTTCATGCCGGCACGACCTGCGATGTTGAAGATAACATCGGTTGCGCCTTCGATGGATGTTTCGAGGAGCGGTGAAGAGATAGCTTCCTGAACGGCTCTGAGGCACCTCTCGTCATCGTTGCCATTGCAATATCCGATACCGATATGAGCAACGCCCTTGTCTCTCATGACTGTGCACAGATCCGCAAAGTCGAGGTTGACCATACCGGGATTATTGATAAGATCGGTGACACCCTGAACGCCCTGCTGGAGAACCTGGTCAGCCATCTTGAAGGCGTCTGCCATCGTGGTGGCGTTGGTGACCATCTCAAGGACTCTGTCGTTGGGGATAACGATGAGTGTGTCAACGTTTGTTCTGAGCTTCTCGATACCGGCGATGGCGTTGTCCATACGCCTTACAGCCTCAAACGAGAAAGGCTTCGTAACGATACCGACGGTAAGAATGCCGAGGCTCTTGGCGATCTCGGCAACAACGGGAGCTGCTCCCGTTCCTGTTCCGCCACCCATACCGCAGGTAACGAAAACCATGTCCGCATTCTTGATGGCTTCGGAAAGTTCCTCTCTGCTCTCTTCGGCAGCGTTCTCTCCGATCGTGGGAACCGCACCGGCGCCGAGACCCTTGGTCAGCTTCTCGCCGATCTGAATGCAGTTACTTGCTTTACATGCACGCAAATGCTGTCTATCAGTATTAACACAGATGAATTCAACTCCTGCGACTCCTTCGTCGATCATCCTGTTGACCGCATTGTTGCCGGCTCCACCCACACCAACAACAATAATACGCGCTGAACCGTAAGGTGAATTATCCTTGATCTCAATCACGTTTTGCGTCCTCCTTAGTCTTTCTATGTCAAACCGGCTGATCGCAGTGCGACCGACCCGTTATAAAACCTATTGGCAGGTTATCCCGGTGTTTTATATATAAACACACACTCTATATATTACATTTCATTTAATGAATAATCAAGTATTAAACACAAAAAAACATCATTTGTCTATCGGCTTTGCGGTTACCGACATATTCTCACTGTCCATGTACCGCAGGTCGAACCGGAAAGCCCCTTCTCCCATGGTCTTCATAATGCTTGAAAGGTTGTTTATCTCAAGGTCGTAATTGTCTTTCTCGCCGAGCAGAACTTCGTCATCGCCGATGAAGAGCGTTACGTTCCCTCTGAAGTCGTAAGAGATCTCGCTTGCGTCTATGTTGTTCTTGTTGAGCAGCGAAACAAGCCCCATCAGACCCTTGAAGATGTCCGAGGACGAGTCGATCTTCTGCCCTATCACGATGTTGCCGACATCGATACCCGTGACAAGGACCACTCCTTCGGGACGTGTGTCGGTACTGTCGGTGACGACGCCCTCCCTGTCGAAGCAGAAATACTTGCCCATCACCAGAACGCTTCCCGCTATCTGTCTCTCGTAGACGTAGATCCTGATCGAGTTCTTGTCAACGACCTCGTAGTCGACCTTCTCGACGAAGGGGATCTCGTCAAGTCCCGATGTCTCGGCTCTCAGCGCGAAGAGATAGGTAAAGCTGTCCGTCACATGATTTAAAACCCTGTCCTTGATCTCGCTGTCCGAGTAGTACTCTCCTTCGGAGATGACTTCAACGTTCTCGAGCTGGAAGAAGGCGATGAAGAAGACCACCATGAGCAGGAAAACTATCACGATACCGTAGACGATCATTCGTTTTACGAGCACCTTGTCACTCATCGGCAGCCCCTTCCTCCGGGATCTGCTTTGAGACGTTGAGCACAAGTCCCATCTCGGCCAGGAGAACCACCAGTGAGGTACCGCCGTAGCTTATGAAAGGAAGCGGGATACCGGTGGCAGGGATCGAATTGGTAACTACCAGAAGGTTCATGACAACCTGCATCGCGATATGTATGAAAACTCCCGTGCAGATGACTGCGCCGAACAGGTCTCTGGCATTGACCGCCACGACGTAGATCCTCCAAAGGAGCAGTATAAACGTTAGTATAACGATCACAGCGCCCGCGATACCAAGCTCTTCGCAGACAACGGTGAAGATCATGTCGGTGTGGACCTCCTGGATCTTGCCGAGCTTCTGAAGTCCTTCACCGAGTCCCTTGCCGAGGTATCCTCCCGACGCGATCGCGTAGAGTCCCTGGATCGTCTGTGATCCGGGATCCTGGAGTTCAGGGTTCAGCCAGACATCAAGTCTCTCCTGTCTGTAGCCGATGGTCGTGATCATGATGATAAGACCGACCAGTCCCGCTCCGCCTATGATGAAATGGTAACGCTTCAGCCCGGAAACTATGATCGGCGGTATAAACGCTACAGCCGCAAGAACAACGGCCGTCGAAAGATCGTGTACTCCGACGAGTCCGATAAGGGGGAGTCCTGCAACGAAGAACGGGATGAAACCCTTGAATTTATCGAGTATGCCCTTGTACTTGGTGGCGAGGTAAGCCGACATGATGATCAGACAGATCTTCGTAAGCTCAGAAGGCTGGAAACTAAGGGGTCCGAGGTTGAGCCATCTCGAAGAACCGTTGGCCGAGTAGCCGGCCACGGCAACAACGATCTGCAGTATCAGGCAGAGAAAATAAAACATGTGGATCGGTTTGATCTTGAGCGATCTGCCGAACACCCTGACATAAAAATGATAGTCAACAAAAGAAACAAGTATCATGGCACCCGCGCCGAGGATAAGGTTTCTGATCTGCATGGAGTAATAAAGTGCGGATTCGGAGTAGTATCTGTCAGCGTTGTAGTAACTCGTGCTGTAGATCATGACCACGCCGAAAGCGCACAAAAGTACAACAAGCAGCAGAAGCGAGATATCGTAGCTTCCGACAACCCTGTTCACTTTACGCGGTTGTTTGACACCTGTTTTGCTCATAATGCTCTGACCAGATCCTTAAATATCCTGCCACGCTCTTCGTAATCCTTGAACATGCCCCAGCTTGCACAGCAGGGGGAAAGGAGCACGGTCTCGCCGGGCTGCGCATGCTCTGCGCAGTACTTGACAGCCTCTTCCATGCTCTCAACAAAGCGATAATCCTTGAATCCGTGCTTCTCGGCACATGCTGCGATCTTCTCGCGGGTCTGGCCCATGAGGAGAAGGCACTTGATCTTGCCGTTGAAGCTTTCGATCCACTCGTCGTATTCGGAATTCTTGTCATAGCCGCCGCCGATCAGGTAGGTCGGGGTCGTCATAGCATTGACCGCCTTGATCGACGCGTCGGGATTGGTACCCTTGGAATCGTTATAGTACTTAACGCCGCGGACTGTCTCAACGTACTCGATCCTGTGCTCTACAGGCTCGAAGGTGTAGAGAGCTTCGCGAAGCACATCGAGCGGCACCTTGAAGTAAAGTGCGCATGCGATGGCAGCCATGGCGTTCTCATGGTTGTGCTCGCCGATGATCTTAAGCTTGTCCGTGTCGCAGATGGGTGTGATCGTCCCGTGATCCGCGAAAACGATCCTGCCGTCCTTCACAAAGAGGCCTTCCTCAAGCTCACGCTTAGAGGAGAACCAAACGACCTTGGGCATCAGACTCTTTGAACGTTCCCTAAGGATCTCATCCTCGTAGTTGAGAACGCATATATCACCCGCGTACTGGTTCCTCGTAACCTTAAACTTGGCATCGATGTAGTTCTCCATCGTGTGATGTCTGTCGAGGTGGTCGGGTGTGATGTTGAGGATCATGCTGACATCGGGCCTGAAGGAATCGGTCGTGTCAAGCTGGAAGCTGCTCACTTCCGCAACTGTGTATGAAGAATCGTCGGTCTTCTTAACCTGCTCGGTGTAAGGGATACCGATATTGCCGGCGATCATGGTGTTGCCGAAGGCTTTCTCAAGGATATGACCAGTGAGTGCCGTGGTAGTGGTCTTGCCGTTGGTGCCGGTGACTGCAACTATCCTGCCCTTCGAGAAACAGAATCCGAGCTCTATCTCGCCGATGACTTTGACACCGGCCTCCTTAAACGCGGTCACGAAAGGAAGATCGATGGGAACTCCGGGACTTAAGATACAGTAATCGGGCTTCTTCATGAATTCGAGGGGATCTCCTCCGAGTACTATCCTGCCGTCAAAACCGTCACCGAGCTTCTCTCTGACCGAATCTTCCGTCAGGAGGTTCTTAGCGTTCGCATCGTATATCGTTATGACGGCGTGACTCTCGGAGAGAAGCTTCGCTGCTGCGATACCGCTCTTTCCGGCTCCCGCGATCATAACACTTTTATTTGTAAAATCGATCATAACAAAAGACTCCTTGGTTTTCCGAATCCACTATATATTGTGGTCTTCGGGCTTATTCCATACAATTATATTTTTATTCATTTTCAACGTCAAGACCTTCGGGGAGTACGAAGGGATTCTTCTCGTCCTCGAACGGGTCGTAGTTCTCGTTCTCGATGTCGGCGATCATGTTGAGGTCCACATGGTAATCGATCTCACCGTCGGGGTAGATGCCGAGGTAAGGCAGGATCTCCTTCATGATCGAAGCGCACAGCTTGGTCGCGGGCGAACTGCTCGACGAAAGCTCGGGGTCCGCAACCTCGTCGATAACGATGTAGATAAGCACCTGCGGATCGGTCACGGGTGCGAAGCCCGCAAAGGATACGACGAACCTCTTCTCCTCACGGGGACGCTTCTGTGCAGTACCCGTCTTGCCGCCGATCAGGTAACCCTCGACCTTGGCGGGTGTGGCGGTACCGCTCTCAACAGTCATATAGAGCGAGTTTCTGATAAACGAAGCAGTTCCCTCGCTGATGGATTGACGGACTCCCATGTCATTGTAGTTGGAAACGACTGTTTTGTCGCTTCTTCTGATCTCTCTTACGACATGAGGCTGGTAATACGTTCCGCCGTTTATGATCGACGCATATGCTGCAGCGATCTGGATCATCGTCACGTTGAAGGTCGTACCGAAACTGCTGGTCGCAAGCTCGGTCTCGTTGAGGTTCCTCAGAGGGATAAGGATACCCGAGCTCTCACCCGGAAGATCGATACCCGTCTTCGCTCCGAATCCGAACTTGGTCTGATACTTGTAGAAACTGTCCTTGCCGAGCTTGGCCGCGATCTCCATGAGAGCGCAGTTGCACGACTTCATAAGGGACTGGGTGAGCGAAAGCTTACCGTGACCGTACTTGTTGTTACAACCGATCCTCCACCCGCCGACTTCGCTGTAGCCCGCGCAGTAGAAGGTGTCTTCGGTCGAGATCGCACTCTCGTCAAGAGCGCTCGCAACGGTTATGGTCTTGAATGTAGATCCCGGCTCGTAAGTGTCACTGATGCAATAGTTCTTCCACATCCGGTAACGCTTCTCGAGCTTCTCGTCTTCGGTCATGAACATTACTTCCGAAGAAGGATAGCATGCTTCGAGGTCTCTGGGATTGTTAAGGTCATACTCTCTGTTGGACGCCATGGCGAGAACTGACGCGTCGTTGGGATCCATGACGATCACACCGATATTCTTGGCTCCCGTGGTGTCGAGGAAGTCCTTGACCTTCTCTTCGACGATCCTTTCAACGTTGTAGTCGATGGTCGTCACGAGCTCGTAGCCGTCAACGGCGTCTTCCACCGTCTTCTGCTGCTTGAGATCGTTGTCAAAGTAGGTGTATGAAAGTCCCGGGATTCCCGAGAGTTCGTCGTTATAATACTGCTCAAGTCCGTAGGAGCCCGAGCCGTCCGCATTCACAAACCCGAGGACATGGGAAGCGAGTGTGCTGTAAGGGTAGATCCTCGCGTACTCCTCCTCGAACCATACTCCCGTGACCTTGGACTTTGAGGACTGGTATCTCTTGTACTCCGAGATGCGTGAGTAATCGGCGTCTTTCTCGTATACTATGTAGGAACTGTCCGGGTTGTCATATATAAGCGTTCTGATCTCGTTCTCATCGTAGCCGAGGTATGTGACCATGGCTTCGATCGAAGGCTCTATGTAGTAATCCTTGTCGAGGATCTGTCTGGGGTCGATGATAACGTTGTAGCGTTTCTCGCTACGGGCGAGGATGATGCCGTTCCGGTCAAGGATCGCTCCTCTCTTGGACGCGAGGCTCCTGGACTGGTACGCTCTCTGGGACAGAACGGCCTTCGAGTAGGTCTCACCGTTCTCGACATTAATATAAATGAGGCGTCCGACGATAAACCCACATAATGCCAATACAACTAAAAAGGCTATTTTCAAGCCTTTTCGCATGGTAGGGTTTACGCTACGCCTCAGTAATCTATTTTCCTGTTCACTATTCATTCTTACGGTATATCGCGGTACTGGATCACATGCCCCGTATCCGCAGCTTTATAGTACACAACGGCATTGTCCTTGGGATAAACCATGCCGAGTCTTCCGACAGCAACATTATAAATATAGTTTCTGTCATAACTGATGTCAAGCTGACCCAGAAGCGACTCGTTGTATGAATTAACGTCTTCAAGTGTGATCTTGGCCTGGGAGATCTCTTTCTCGATGCGGTTAACATCCGACTTTACAGAGAGAAGGTTGAGGGCGCTCTGGACCACGACAACTATAAGTGCCGAGATGATAACGACCCTGAGCCAATTGATACGGATGAGGAATCTGGTCTTGGGCTCGGCAGTTACGCCTGTCTGCTCCGAAGGAGTCTCAACGGGACGCAGCTTACGCAGGGGCTCTGCTTTAACTGTGTTGCCTACCGTACGCTCGGTGCGTGCCGGACGGTGAGCCTGTGTCTTCTCATGTTTTACAGCCACGCTCTTCTTGAACGTGGTCTTATATTCGGGTGCATAGGTTGCTGTCAGGTATTCCTCAAGATCTGCTTCACTTTCGGGTTCGGATGCAAGTTTCCTCGCCGAAGAACCGCTTACAAGCTGAGCACCTATTCTGTTGTAATAGTCGCGATCAAACGCGAAACGGTTCCTCTCACCCATCTGTCATGAATCCTTTCAGTTCGCTTTTTCAAAGATCCTGAGCTTGGCACTCTTTGATCTTTTGTTCCTTGCGATCTCTTCCTCTGTGGGAAGAATGGCCTTCCTTGAAATGTGCTTACCCTTTGAGACCCTTCCGCATACGCATTTCGGAAAGTTCGGAGGGCAAATGCATGGATTTTGTGCTTTATTGAAAACAGTCTTTACTATCCTGTCCTCTAACGAATGGAATGTTATGATGCAGAGCCTTCCTCCCGGTTCGAGGAGGTCTATCATCGTGTCAAGTGTTCCCTCAAGAACCTCAAGCTCTCTGTTGAGCTCGATCCTTATGGCCTGGAATGTTCTCTTCGAGGGGTGGCTTCCTTTCTCCCTGAACTTCATCGGGATTGAAGCACTGATTATGTCGTTGAGCTCGAACGTCGTGGTGATCGGAGCTTCCTCTCTCCTCTTCACTATGTTCCTCGCGATGTTCGGCGCGAATCTTTCTTCACCGTAGTCCCGCAGGACTCTGATCAGCTCTTTCTCGCTGTAACCGTTTATGATGTCGGCCGCAGTTTGCGCCGAGTCGGTATCCATCCTCATGTCGAGGGGTGCGTCCGCGCTGTAGGAGAAACCTCTCTCTACCGTGTCAAGCTGGTGGGATGAGACACCGAGGTCGGCAAGTATGCCGCTTACCCCGGTGATCCCCTCACCATTGAGGACGCTCTCTATGTTTTCGTAATTGCTCTTTATTATCTTGCAGCGGGTCCCGTACACTTCTAATCTTTTACCCGCCGCAGCAATCGCTTCGTTATCCTGGTCGAGGCAGATGAGTCTGCCTGTCGTGAGCCTCTTGGCTATCTCACTCGAATGACCCGCTCCACCGACCGTTGCGTCGACGTATATGCCGTCGCCTTTGATCTTCAGCCCCTCGAGTACTTCTTCAAGCATCACGGGGATATGTTCGAAATCACTGTTTCCCATCTCGAGACCCCCTTATCAGAACCGAAGTCCGAACTCTGTCGACATCCTCTCGGCGATATCTTCAACCGATTCACTCGGAGCTGACTGTTCGAATCTCTCTTTGCTCCAAACCTCGATCTTGCTGATGACTCCTACAAACACGATGTCTTTCTTTATACCGGCCAGCTCCTTGAGGATCGTGGGGATGATGAATCTTCCCTGCTTATCCTGCTCGCACTCTGCCGCGTTCTGCATGAAGAATCTCTGGAATTGTCTGGTCTGTGCTGTGAAGGGAAGCTCGGAAAGTTTCTTCGCAAACTCTTCAAAATCAGCCCGGGGGCAGATGTAGAGGCAGCCGTCCAAACCGGCTGTTATGACAAAGCTGTCGCCCAGCTCCTCCCTGAACCTGGCAGGAAGGAACAGTCTGTTCTTGGGATCTATGGTGTGATTGAACTGACCCATGAACATACAGCTTTGAAATCCTCCACTTCTATCCAATTTGATACACTTTACTCCACTTTTGCTCCACCGGTAAGGTTATATTACACCCTGAGGAGTGAAAAATCAAGGATATTTTGTAAAAATCAGACACAAATTAAGAAATATACTGCAAATTATATCGAAATTATGTTCGATGCGTACACATGTTCGAAATTTTCGAACAATATAAAAAAAACAGAACCTCATCTCTATGGGAATAAAGATGAGGTTTCAAATATGATATTTACAGTTATTCGTTATTTATCACAACAATTTATTATTGTTTATGATTTTTACTCGTTTTTCTCTGTCTCTGACTCTTTTGCTTCCGTCTCCTCGGGTGTAACCGGATCTTCCGGAATTGTGGCAGTGTCCTCATTCGGTTCAGATGGTTCGGAATTATCTGCACCATCAGGTGAATCTATAGGAGTATCAGAGTTTTCCTCTGCAGAGGTTTCTGTAACAGTTGCAGATTCTGCGGATTTCTTCGATTTCTTCTGCTGCTTTTCGTTATATATCTTAAAGAAGGTAGCAGAATCAAAGGTTGCGATCTTTCCTTTTGCAGCTCTGATACGGAAGAGTATTATCAGCGCGAGCGCTGCTACAAAAAGTACCAAAGATAATGCCTGCGATACTGCGATGCTTGAGTTCCAAAGGAAGAGCTGGTCAGTTCGGACGCCTTCGATGAAGAAACGTCCGAGGCCGTAGCCTGCGAGGTAGATGAGGACGATCTCACCGTTGAACTTCTTCTTCGGAAGGTAGATGAGGATTCCGATAAGGAGTGCAAGGTTCCAGAGGGATTCGTAAAGGAAGGTCGGCTGAACCTGGATGTAAGAATTGCCATCCGCTCCGGTTACGATGTTGTTTCGGATCTCCATGATGCTTTCGAGGGCTTTGTCCTTGCCTTCGTACATGCTCCTTAAGAGCTCGTCCGAAACCACTCCGGGTTTGAATACTGATGCGAGGGATCTGTCCGTAACATCGATCCTCATGGCCATGAAGCTGTCGGTGTAATTGCCGAAGCACTCTCTGTTGAAGAAATTGCCCCATCTTCCGATTATCTGTCCGAGCAGGAGTCCCGAGATACCTGTGTCGGCGAAAAGTCCGTAGCTGAACTTCTTGACCTTACAGAAAACAAACACCGTGAGAAGTGCTGCAATAACTCCGCCGTAGATCGCAAGTCCGCCCTGTCTGAGGTTGAAGATCGACCAGAAGTCGTGCGTATAGTTCTCCCACTCAAAGATGACTGAGTAGAGTCGCGCTCCGATAACGCCCAGAGGGATCGCGATGATCGCAAAGTCAAGGTAGAAATCGGGATTCTGACCCGTTCGCTTCGCCTGACTGCGTGCTATAAGAATACCGCTCAGCATTCCGATCCCGATGATCATGCCGTAGAAGGCGATATCAAATCCGAATACCGTTATCCCACGAGGTACACCATTAAGAGTTATTCCCAGATTCGGGAACTGTATAGCTGTATCATTTCCCCAGAACATTAATCTTTCCTTTCAAAAACAATCCACAGATCGTTTCTAATACTTATAAGTTTCAAATAGTTCTACAAACCGTTTTTGATTATTACCAATCAAATATAATTCTTAAAACAGTTCTGTGCTTATCTTTATAATAGGTTCTTAAACAAATAGTAAGCTCCTACCGTTTCTGAATACATCTGCCTCAACTATGTAAAATGTATCAGTCTGTCATACATTAAACCTGAAGAGGATTACGTCTCCGTCCTGTACGACATATTCCTTACCTTCAGAGCGTACAAGTCCTTTTTCACGGGCTGCGTTATACGAACCGCACTCGATGAGCTTGTCGTAGCTGACTACCTCTGCTCTGATGAAGCCGCGTTCGAAATCCGAGTGGATCTTGCCCGCTGCCTGAGGTGCTTTCGTGCCCTTCTTGATGGTCCAAGCTCTTGTCTCCTTCGGACCTGCAGTCAGGAAACTCATGAGACCGAGGAGGTCGTAACTTGCTGCGATGAGCTTCTCGAGACCTGAGCTCTCTGCTCCGAGGTCATTTAAGAACTCCTTCTTCTCCTCTTCACTGAGCTCTGCGAGCTCCTGCTCGATCTGAGCCGAGATCACGAACACACCGCAACCCGACTTGGCTGCGAACTCTCTTACCTTCTGAACATGCGGATTGCTTGCGCCGTCATCAGCGAGGTCTTCCTCCGATACATTGGCTGCAAAGATCACGGGCTTCGATGTGAGCAGGCAGAAGCTTGTGAGAAGCTCTGCTTCTTCCTCGTTCTCGGGCTCGTAAGACCTTGCGGGCTGTCCGTTCTCGAGCAGATCCTTGAGCTTTCTCAAGAGGTCTACTTCCTTGGCAAGCGCCTTGTTGGCTGTAGCGGCCTTGGCTCCCTTGGCGATCCTTTTCTCGATCACTTCGAGGTCTGCAAAGGTAAGCTCGAGGTCGATGGTCTCTATATCACGAACGGGATCTACGCTTCCGTCGACATGGATGATGTTACCGTCCTCAAAGCATCTAACGACATGAACGATCGCATCCGTTTCCCTGATGTGCGAAAGGAACTGGTTACCAAGTCCCTCACCCTTGGATGCGCCCTTAACAAGTCCGGCGATATCAACAAACTCTATAACGGCATGAACGGTAGACTGCGAGTCATACATCTTGGTGAGTACGTCAAGCCTCTCGTCCGGCACGGCAACGACTCCGACGTTGGGGTCGATCGTACAGAACGGATAATTTGCCGACTCGGCTCCTGCCTTTGTAAGCGAATTAAAAAGTGTGCTCTTTCCGACATTGGGCAGTCCGACGATTCCTAGTTTCATAATAAATTCATCTCCTTCATTTTTCCTTTATTTTACTGGCTTTCCGCGATTCATGGTTTTGACCGAGTACCACGTCGAGTACCACGGAGATGAATTTCGCATCAAGTTTTATACCACTTTTAAAGCGTCAGCCACTAAGTCAATTTCTCTATGTTTTTCATCCTCTGTAATATGAACATACAGATTCATGGTAATACCGATACTGGAATGACCTAAAATCTTCTGCAGAGTCTTGGGTTTCATTCCACCCTCAATGCATCTTGTCGCAAATGTATGTCTGAGTACATGCATTGAAAATCTCGGAATGCCTACACGGTCGCAATACTTAAATAAGCCTGTATCATAAGTGCTGTTCTTGACCGGTGTTCCCTTTCTACATAGAAAGACTATATCTTTCCATTCAATCGGCACGAGCTTTAAGCTCTTATTCTTTGATCTCTGGTTTTCAAGAATACGAATTGCTTCGTCTGTAAGAGGAATTGTACGGTAGCCAGATTTGCTCTTAGGTGGACCAACTCTCCACTCACCTACCTTATAGCGATATTCCATCGTCCTTTCGATCTTCATAGTACGATTTTCGAAGTCGATGTCGCTCCATCTAAGTCCTATAAGCTCACCTGTACGAAGTCCGGTCTGTAATACGAAGCGGTACTGATTCTCATAGCTGTAACCCACCACAGCTTCCAAGAACTTCTTCTGAACGTCAATCGTAAGGGCTTCTTTCTTATCTGAAGGTTTTCCCATATCGCTCTTTAATGACTTCTTGCAAGGGTTTGCGATGAGTACATCATTCTCCCTGGCAAACTCAAACATATTATAAAGAGCAATCCGCGTCTGGTATATGGTAGTCGTCTTATAGCCCTCATCAGCCATATCTGAAAAAATCTTCTGGCAGTGAATGGGCTTCACATCAGTTAAGAGTTTATTGCCTATAACACTCTTGATATTACGCTCATACCGTTCCGAATAGTTTCTGACCGTATTTGGTCTCACTGTCTGCTTTTTTATCCCTATCCAATAATCGAACCAGGCATCAACGAGCATATCCGTTGCCTGGTCGAGGTCACTGTGTTGGTCTATATATGTAGCATCAGCAAGCCACTGTTTTACCTCTTGAAGTTTCTTGGATCTTTTCGTTCTGCGTTTCCCAAACTTATCAACAAATCTGGCGAAGTAAGTTCCGTTAGGTTGCTGAACGATTCCTGCTCCAATCTCCTTTCCTTTGAGATCTTTTCCCATTTAAGGCTCCTTTCTAAGCTATAAGAGCCCCAAATTAGCACGCTATATTATACACCAACCGGGGCTCAATTGCAATGTTATTTCATTTTTTTGATAGCCGACAAACCGCGGAATCATCACGTTTGTCGGAGATGCGCTATATCTCAATGTTGTCAGAAATGAACTTCTCAAATTCCTTTCTCTTAACAAGTTTCTTCTTACCCACATATAAGACAAAAGGACATCTCGGAGAGCGAAGCAGACACTCCAACTTGTTGATACCGATATTGGAATACTCTGCAGCCTCCTTTATGGTGAGCGCAACTTTACATTGAATAGGAACGGTCTGAACTTCAGCCTGCTCCTTGGCATATATACCGGATTCTTTGTAATCACTGTCAGATATAACATTCATCTCACTCACCTCCCCTACAGTTCATTTCAAGGCATTCAAGGATTTCCTCACGGATTTCTGCACGGATACGCTCCATGCGCTTTTTGATAGCCTCATAAGTTCTGCCTTCATCATCTGCGATTTCTTTAAAAAGCCGTCCTTCGAGCAAATACTGTTTCATAATCTTGGAATCACTCTCATCCAGATCTTCGATTATTTCTTCCAACAGTTCGAAATCCATACGCATAATGCTTACAAGACGAATTTCATCCTCATATAAAGAAGCATCCTTGATTCCTTTAAGAAGCCCTTTATCCACTTCGCCGGTCTTAAAAGCATCTTCTATCATGATGTTGGTAGCTGCCTCATTGAAGGTCGGGTCACTTGTGCCGGAGGTCTGTACTCTGACTCCAAGCTCGCCTCTTGCGTGGCTACGCAGGTATTCTTTTTCCGATTTGATCTTGTACTGAATCTTCTTCTCAGCTTTGCGGATGATCTTCGGGAAGACCGCATAATTGTTAAGCATTATGACCAGTCTTCCCTCTGCATCATTAGAACGATAGCTGCGAAGGATATCAGTTTCTTCGCCGTTAATTCTCATCTATCGCCGCTCCTTTACTGCAATTTTTTCATGAAGTACCACTCCAGGTATCTCTTGCGTTCCTGGAAGTCAGGCGTTGATACCAGCAACCCGATATCCACCCTCTGCAGACGGTCAATGGCCTCAATCTGCTTTGTGGTAAGATAAGGACGAATGCTTGTCCCAGGCTTGAGTCCATGCTCTTCACGAACCTGCTTGGCCGTCTTTCCAAGAGCGATACGGTTTAAAAGGTCAGCCTCATTGCTGAAGTAGTAAGGCTTAGGGCTTTCATGGAGAAGCATTATGTTCTCTGTGAGAAGAGGGAACTCTGTCCTTGCCTCAAGCAGATACTTGATAAACTCTTCCATCTCGTTGAATCTCTTGATATACGCTTCTTTGAAGGAAGCAGCTTTCTTTCCCCTATACCCCATCACCAAGAACACGAAGCCATCACGGGTCATGTTGAAGCAGGCCTGTCTGTGCCCCTGCAGGTTGATGTAGCTCGACTCCTCAAAATTGAGGAGTCGGAACTCTTCCGAGCAGTCAAGATTTCTGATGTCTCTTACTACGTTGTCATGACGTTTTTCAAAAATCTGTGCCACCACAAGGCTGTCCGCTCTCACAACACCGTCAGCATCCGCATAGATGCCAAGTTCGTTTTTTGCTACAAGATTTTTCTTCATTGCTTTTCCTTTCCGCCTGTGACCTGCGGTCGGGATACAAAAAGGAGCCGGTAGCCATCCACCGACTCCAACATCCCTGAAATGGCATAAGAAGTAACGGTGGGTGCTTCGAAGTCAAGACTCGGTTAATCCGAAATCTCGAATCTCCTTATGCATCCCGCCGCCTTAATGGCCATCTCAGGCATTGAGATTATTTTGTTAACTGTTACAAAACAGCTTCTATAAAAGCTAACTTAATTCTACGGAAAGCCCATGAATACTGAAACAAGCCCACTTGGGATAGATTTGGGACGATTTGGGTTAGTGTTGGGAGAATGAAAAAAAACATAAAAAAAGACCTCTTGCATCTCTGCAAGAAGCCTTTTAGATCAGAAAACTATTCTACAAACAGCTCCGGAATATTAAATTGTATGTCCTGTGCCTCAGTTTCAACTCCGATATTACCGCACTCCAGGATGCTGCGCTTTATCTTCTTCTCTCCATCCACATCCGTCACATATTTACTGTAATTCGACGGCGTTTGGATATAGATAGAAGCCTCTCTGGAAAATCCATTTTGCTGCAAGAAGATTGTTATAGGGTTTGTTGTGCCATATTCCACGTATTCATACCAATCATTATCAAAGTTTTCAACTTGATGCACTGCTTTGTACTCCATAGAAAACTTTCTAAAATAGTTTGATATACTGAAAAGAAGCACATTCTCTATAACACTAAGCGATTCTGCAATAACAAGGTTCTTATGGTACTTTGAATTTGGATTATATGTTTCTTCAACCATATAATCACCAGACCATACTCCGGTCCAAGGATTATTTTCCTTGTATCTTACAGCGCTTCTTACTATCGTATTAAGTCCATTTCCCCTTATCCAGCGAAGTAAAATCGTACAATACCACCTTATAACTGATTTTTCATCACCATTTCCACGTTTACCAATGGTTTTCTTTTCATAAATATCCCACTTAAATAGCCTTCGCAGCTCCCACATGAAATCAACAAGCTTTTCAAAATCAATTTCATCATTTTCACCAGTGAGCTCTGGATAGGCCATCCCCTTGACTATTGCATCATGCAAGTTTTCCGCCTGATCATAGGAAAGTGTAATATCCTCGCTTGTCCTCCTCATATAATCAAGTGTTTTTTATTGAAAAATCAAGGTTTTTAAGCCTTTTATATCTCAGCGAATGAGTCACGATCATGGATATTTCTGGGTATCCGGTACCGAAATAGCGGTTGTTGGGTATACTAAATAGAAC
>JAFRSH010000003.1 GCA_017427685.1 Lachnospiraceae bacterium
ATAGAGTTCATACTCGTCCGCATCCGGATATTGCTCCAGCAAGTCGTCTCGCCAGTCGTCCAAGTCGAGATTTTCGTTGCTCCAGATAATGTGCTTTTCGTTCATTGTCACCACCTCCATATTTCTTCTCACAAATTGGGCAAATCATGCGACCCTCCGGTATCTCTTCGCCGCAGCAAACACAGTATTCGCTCATCTTGCCTCTCCTCTGTCCGGCTGCTTTATCGGCTTCCCGTTAGAATCGTAATTCTTCGGGTTGGCGGCGGGAACATGCCAGCCGAACATGGAGCCTGCAAGCATGGCCTGCTCCTGCGCTTTGCTCACACCGAGTTTTGCATTTCTGTCATCCGCAAATTCACGGTTAGATTTTGGATCGTCTGCGCTTTTGTCATAGCAGGGATAGTAGCCTTTTTCTCCACGGCTGATCTTAATGAGTTCACCTGTGGAGGGAAGTACACTAAAGCAGAGCTCCGGAAGCTGCTCATTGACCGGAGCAACCGTATGACCGTTCATCTCCATCCTCTCAGCGAACTCGCAGATGTGAAAGAGATTGTCTCCAACCTCAACATGGTAATCGTCGATATAGCGGCAGGTGTATTCCTTGGTCTCATTCCAGGAATAGTTGATGCAGATCTTCCCGCCGTCCGGTATGCGGAACTTCTCATTGTAATGGCTGTCGATGAAGCGGATACCTTTTTGCGCCTGCTTCAAGTGATGATCCAGCCAATCACGAACATAGCAGTAGCAATAGAGGTTGTATTCTCCCTTGTTCGGATTCAGTCGGAGAAGGTAAGCATACTTTTCTGTGTCAACACGAACACCGTAATAGTCCTGCTCGGTGCTCATTTTGCTCTGAGGCGTCGAATAGCAGTAATGCGAAAGCGATTTGCGATTATGAAGGATGTCTCCTTCCTCACGCAAAGAATTGATCACCTCGTCAAGCTCTTGCTTAAACTCGTCGGTCTTGAGGTCTTTTCGGAAATCATTCCAGGAGCTGAAGAACCCGTTTCCGTCCGTGTCCATGTCAGCCCGAAGATACCCGATCAAGCCTGTCTGCGAAGAAATCTGCGAACTCTGGCGGAAGGTGTACTTATCTTCTGCCTCGATCATGGCTCTCTTTTCTAAGTCGATCATCTTGCTTCACCTCTTTCTTTTGGCGGGTTCTTCTCGCGTTCTCGTGCCTCCTGTGCCTTTTGCAGCCCATCTTTTGCCCATTGGGGCAAAGTCCGCTTGTCTATTACTCCCAGAACATCACCTCGATAGAAGGATGTTTGCTTCCCGCCATATAAGGAAGTGCAATAACATGTGCGGCCTCTGGCATTCTTTTGAGCTCCAAACCCTCCGGTGCAAAGCATGAGCTGATGAGACGCATGTCGAAACTCAGGTCGAAGCACATTTCCGCGGATCACGATTACCTTGTCTTCAATAGCATCGTCAGCGGAGATTGGCTTGCAGTCCTTTTCCGTTATCTCATCGTCCATTCCGATCTCCGAGATAACCATTTTGGCCTCTCGCATAATCTCGTCAGCAGCCTGGGTCATTCGTTCACCATAGATCTTCACGATCTCGGCAAAATCATCACTTGCTACAGCTTCGGGATAGCGTTCATAAATCAGAACTCGCTCTGCATAACAGCACAAGTATCGTTCGCCTTTTTCAGCCTGTGTGTTCTCACACAACAGGATTTCTTTGTGTCCGATATACATGGAATTGAGAACAGTGTAGTCGCCGACCATTCTTTTCTCGTCCATACTTTGTCCTCCTAAATAAAATGGGGCGGCACCTTTTTACGGGTGCCGCCCGCGTCTGTTCCTTACTTCTTCCTGTTCTTCAGGCGAAGGAACACCAGCCCGCCGATGATGAAAACCACCAGACAGATTCCGATAATCATTTTAGCGTTCATTTCCCTTGTCCTCCTTTTTCTTTCTGAAGGTGAAGAATGCCGCCACGCCTGCTCCAAGGAGAGAGAGGCCAGTCAGAGCGCCCCAAAGCGGGATGTTCGTGCTATCGCCGGTCTTGGGAATATCAGGCGGAGGCGTAATCGTCACAGTCTGATCCTTATCCTCAATATCTTTGTGCGCTGTAATCTCGACATCATCACGGTAAAGATTTTCAAAGACAACCACACTGGTGCTCTTGGTGATGCCGGAAGCATCAAAGACAAACTTCACCTTGACTTCGCCATTCCGTTCCTTCGGCGTGAACTTTACTTCTGCGGTGATCGTCTCGCCATTTACGGTAAAGACCTCGCCGGTGGCCTTGTTCATCAGAGTGCCTCTGACAGTGTACTCGGTGCCGGGGATGAGGTTGGTATAGGAGACAACATCTTCGATAGTAACCTTGCCAGCCGTAGTGACTTCCTTCTTGCCGTCAATGGAAGCGGTAGTCTTGATCTTCGGAACATAGACCGTCACAGACTGCCCTTCATCCTCGATGTCGGCATGAACTGCAATCTCAACTTCC
>JAFRSH010000020.1 GCA_017427685.1 Lachnospiraceae bacterium
GACCGGGATGGACGAACCTCTGGTGTATCGGTTGTTCTACCAAGGGCATGGCCGAGTAGCCAAGTTTGGACGGGATAAACGCTGAAGGCATCTAAGCGTGAAGCCCCCCTCAAGATGAGATATCCCGAAACGCAAGTTTGAGAGACCCCCGAGAGACGATCGGGTAGATAGGGCAGAGGTGGAAGTGCAGTAATGTACGCAGCTGACTGCTACTAATAGGTCGAGAGCTTGATCTGTGGTTTTCGGTGGATGTAAATATGCAGTTGATTTATGTGAGCACCTGTGAAGTTGTTCGCTTGGATTACTGAAAGTTGAACAATCGACTTTTTTCCTCGTCGTATACACGACTCGAAAAAAGTCTAACGACTCGCTCCGCAGGCTTCGCGATCCTACCGAAAAATATTGCGGTGGATCGTTTGCAATATTTTTCGTCGGACTCACAAAATTCGCAGAGCGAATTTTGGAGGTCGTATTCCTCGATAGCTCAATGGTAGAGCACTCGGCTGTTAACCGAGGGGTTGTTGGTTCGAGCCCAACTCGGGGAGCTCAAATTGGAACCGCGCAGTTTCAACGCGGTTTCTTTATATACACGGCGACATAGCCAAGTGGTAAGGCGTGGGTCTGCAACACCCTGATGCATCGGTTCAAATCCGATTGTCGCCTCTCAAAACCTTGATATTTCATTTATACGAGATATCAAGGTTTTTTATCTTATAAAAAATCGATCGTAGTTATGACAATACGTGAGAAGAGAGAAACCTGAGATCATGAGATCATTTTCGAAAAGGAGACTTGATATGAGAAAGAAAGCATTTTATCTGAATTATCTTACTGTTGTTCTCGGTGTGATCGGGACAGGTATAATGATCGGAAAGTATTGTGATAACGGATTTACACTTGAGGGCTTAAAGAACCTTAAGTATTTTACAAACGTTTCTAACATCTTTGCAACCGTTGTTGCGGTAATAAGTATTGTCCGTAAGAGACAGGGTAAGCCGCAGATGATGAGACTCAAGCTTTTCGCCGCAGCAGCACTCGGGCTTACTTTCCTTACTGTTATCTGCTACCTGGCGCCCTTTGTTGCGGGATTCCCGAGAGCTTATCGCAATGAAAGCTTTATCTTTCATTTGCTTCTGCCTCTTACTGCTATTGCCGAGTATATTTTCTCCGAATCGGACGGAGCAAAGAGGATCTCTGCCAAAGGCGCTCTTATAACCGTTCTCGGACCCGCTGTATACGGAACCGTTTATGTGATCCAGTACCTGTCTCGAGGGATGGTCAGAGAAGCGGATTGGTACAGCTTTATAGTATGGGGATTGCCGATTGGAATGTGTATTTTCCTGGTCCTTATGCTCATCACATGGGGTCTGTCGATTCTTCTGTGCAAGCTTCGAAGAGACTGACCTCTGAGTATTGGCCTCAGGATAAAGAGTTTTGGCTTATTTCGACATAGTTGGGACGGTTCGGATCTCTTTCCTCATCATATTTCAGAGAGATGTATCCGTTCGTCGTATTATAAGTATAAGTACTTGTTATTGAGCTGTACTGTGATTTTGAAGGCTCTCCCAGGGAATCGATGATCGTGTCTATGTCGGCGATAAGTTCCGTGCCGTTAATGATCAGAGAGGAACAGTTTCTGAAATGGTCGCCGGAGCACACTTTTTCACAGATCCCGTCCAAATACGGAATCGATTCGTCGGAATGATTTGAGACATAGAAACCGAATATTCCGTAACTGTCGGATGTTATACAATAATCGTTGTGTATGATATCATAAATCCCGTCACCGTTCGGATCGTTTACGTCCGGAGCTACTATCACAGGATTGATGAACTTGTGAGTTTCGTTGATCTCGTCGAGGCGGAAAGGAAGTGTGACGGTATCTGTAATATCGTTATGGGTGTAGGTGAGGGTGACGGGACCGTTATATTCCAGGACTCTGCCGGTACTTTTGTTTTCTTTTTTATCCCATACTATTTCGGCATCCCATAAAATGAAGACCAAAAAGCCGACCAGAATAAGCACTGAGCCGATGATCAGCTCTGCTGCGCCGAGACGAATCCGTGGAAAACGCTTTTTAGAGGTTTTTTCTGTAGATTCTTTCTTTTGAGGCGCGCTTTTTTCTGCCTTGGGCGGAGCGGGAGACATTTCATTAAACTCGTTTATTCCTCCGCAATAACGGCAGACCTCCGTGAGGATTCTTCGTCCGCAGTATTCACATTTGTAGTACTTAGACATAACGACACCTCATAGGTTTAATAGTATTTCCGGTTCTGTGCAAGGTTTTCAATAGTGATCAGATCGGGGAAAGCATAATCGTCTTCTTTATCAAAGGAAAGAGTTATTCTTCCGCTTGTGCTCCTGTATTCTATCTCTGTAGAATATTGATCTGTCGTTCTGGAAGAAGGCTCCCCGAAAGCTTTGATCACGGAATCGAGGTCGGTGATTAGTTCCTTTCCCTGTATCTTGATCGAAGACACCTTGTCCTTATAAGAAGAATGATAAGTATGGATCATATCGCAGGTGGCTTGTGTATAAGGAGCGGTTTCGTACGAGTCGTTGATGATATCATAATAGAAAAGACCGTAGCTGTCCCTAAGAGACGTTCCTCCGAAAGGGAGAAGATCCAGGATGCCGTCTTTATCGGGATCGTCCTTGGCGGGATCGTCTATTATGGGAGGCAGGAAATTAATGTCTTTTTCAAGGTCGCGCAGCGGAGAGGGCAGCGTGAGATCCCACTCCTTTCCGAGCGAAGAAACTGTGATCGTAAAGGGGCCGCTAAGCTCCAGGACATTGTCCGAGTCTTTGATCTCGGGTCTGTTTTTTTCGTAGTTATTGTGCAGTACGACAGCCGATATGATCAGGACGACCACAACAGACAAAACAGCGAGGAGCAGAGCTCTGAGGACTGTATGGATCTGAAAAAATGTTATGACTTTCCTTGGAAAGGATTTATTTACCGGAAGTCTTTTGCGGGGAGGCACGGGAGGAATACAGTCGGCGGCTTTTCCGGACGGGCCGTCCGAAATCGGATACAAAGGAATGTCATTAACACCTCCGCAATAAGGACATTCTTCGGTTTTGATCTGTCTGCCGCAATATTCGCACCTAAACGTTTTTTTCATGTTTCACCTGTCTTAATAAGTCTCGTTAAAACACTCTGATCTCTCTGCAGTTTTCGATCGTTACGGAAAACGGCTTTTCTCCGATATAACCGTCTTTGTCTCTGTCATAGAAAACGGACAGATGGCCGCATGTGGTCTGATATTCGATAGAATAAAAGTTATCGGACAAAAACTGGAAGCTGGGTTCTCCGAAAGTATCCAGGATGCCGGCCGCATCGGTTATGAGTTCCTTGTCATGGTAGAGTACCGATGTGACCTTTGAAATATCAACTGTTGAGAAAGAGTCACATATGCATTGATCAAGGGCACGGGTTTCCTCCGAATTATTATACAGGGCAAAGTCCAGAACATTATAACTGTCATAAACCCAGATCTGTTCAAAAGGTTTTACGGTGGTTACTTCCTTCTCGCTGTAAGAATACTTTCCGTCGTTATCAAGGTATTGGGTAACGGGCATGATACGGTACGTTTCCTTCAGCTTTTCAAAAGAGCAGGGGAGGATGAGTTCCGCCTCTTTCCCAACTGCCGTGATGGAGATGTGCTCTTCGGCAACGCCGTCAAGGACATGATCCGAAGATGTGGAACCGTTTGCTGTGAGGTAGTAGCCGTTTTTGTCGATACGAGGATTGCTGTTTGATCTGTGTGAGACAGTGGAAACATCCGTAATGCTTGCGGCTATCAACCCGTAAATGATCAGACCGGCAAACAGAGCAGCTACAGTGATCAGGATCACTTTGGCGGCAGACAGTCTCTTTTTCCGGGATGTATCTTCTTCAAGGAATTGTTCGGTATCAACAGATCCTGTTTCGGAATCGGTATTTTGGATGCGCGGAAGAGTGTTGACGGCACCGCAGTAAGGACAAACCTCTTCGGTGATACGTCTTCCGCAGTATTCGCATTTGAATTTTACAGACATATGCCCCCTGATCTCCCTTTATATCATAATAAACTTAACATTTACCTTATAACAGATTAACCATAAATTGAACCTGCGTCAAGTGATTTAACCCGAAGAGGTGAGTAAAAGCCTGCGATCAGCGGCTTTCGTATCTCTACAGTAAAATACAGGACCCTTCTTTTAAAGGGCCCTGTACTCATGAGGATTGTTATGTGTATGTTGATCCGGTTAAGCTCCCGTGCGGGCAGGAGCAAAGCCGCTTGATCACTCTACGTCCTGGAGGGCAGCCATGTCCTCCTCGCCGGTACGGATCTTGACAACCTTTGCAACGTTGTAAACAAAGATCTTGCCATCGCCGATATGACCGGTGTAAAGAGCTTTCTTGGAAGCTTCGATAACGTTCTCAACAGGAATCTTGCTGACAACGACTTCAACCTTAACCTTGGGAAGGAGCGTTGCGTCAACCTCAACTCCACGGTACATATCACCGGCACCCTTCTGGATACCGCAGCCCATTACCTGAGTAACCGTCATACCGGTTACGCCCAGATCGTTGAGAGCTTTCTTAAGCGAATCATATTTGGAAAGCCTTGCGATGATAACAACTTTGTGCATACCGCTGTCGAAATCTGTTGCGGGCTCGCGGAATACTTTGACTGCACTGTCTTTGATATAGCCGGGTGCCTGCTCGAAATCGGGAACACCGAGGTCGGTGTTGTCGTTGATGTTCATGGTCATTGTGTTCGAGATATCCATGATGCTGAAGCCTGCATATGCCGAAGGAAGGCCGTGCTCTGTAGCATCAAGACCGGTGATCTCTTCTTCAGCCGAAACACGAAGACCGAAGATCGCTTTGATAAGAAGGAATGCGATCGTGATCGTAACAGCAGTCCAAGCAGCAACAGCTGCAAAACCTACGAACTGAATACCGAGTAACTCAAATCCGCCGCCGTAGAAAAGACCGGTGAAGGTGTCGTTTCCGGGTGCAGATGTTGTAGCAAAGAGACCTACAGCGAGTGTACCCCAGATACCGTTGAGGCAGTGAACCGCAACAGCACCGACGGGATCGTCGATACGAAGCTTGTTATCAAGGAACCAAACACCGAATACTACAAGGAGTCCGGAGATAGCGCCGATAACGATCGAACCGAATGCGTCCGTAACATCGCAACCTGCCGTGATGGCTACAAGGCCTGCAAGAGAAGCGTTGAGACACATTGAAATATCGGGCTTACCATACTTGATCCAAGTGAATACCATGCAGACAACCGTAGCGACCGCGGGAGCGATAGTGGTTGTTACAAAGATGGAAGCAAGCTGATCTGTGCTTGTTGCGGCAGCGCCGTTGAAGCCGTACCAACCAAGCCAAAGGATGAACACACCGAGTGCACCGAGGGGAAGGTTGTGACCGAGGAAAGCATTGACTTTGACGATCTTGCCCTTAGCGTCTTTCGTAAACTTACCGATACGGGGTCCAAGCATTTTAGCACCGATGAGTGCCGAGATACCGCCTACCATGTGGATCGCACAGGAACCTGCGAAATCATGGAAGCCCATCTCGGAGAGCCAGCCGCCGCCCCAGATCCAGTGAGCCTCGATGGGGTAGATGACAGCTGAGATGATAGCTGAGTAAACACAGTAGGAAAGGAACTTTGTCCTCTCAGCCATGGCACCTGAAACGATAGTGGCTGTCGTTGCACAGAATACAAGGTTGAACACGAAGTTCGACCAGTCAAATCCGGCGTAATCCGAAAAGATGTCAAAGCCGGGCTTACCGATAATGCCTACCACGTCTTCGCCGAGTAACAAACCGAAGCCCACAGCTATGAAGACCACAGTACCGATACAGAAATCCATGAGGTTCTTCATCAGGATATTACCCGTGTTCTTTGCCCGGGTAAATCCGGCCTCGACCATCGCAAAACCGGCCTGCATCCAGAAGACGAGGGCGGCACCAATAAGGAACCAAACAGAAAAGATCTCATTCATAACAGTGACCTCTCTTTCTTTCTTTGTATTTGAAAACTCGCGAATCGCGGTTTTTCCGAAATTAATGTGCATCCCTTATTACAAAAAAGAAGAGGCGTGAGAGTCGTCCGGTTGACCGGATGATTTCACGCCTTTGCGAAACAACGTTTATGTTCAGCGCCCTTACTTTTCCTCCCGGGCACTCTTGTGCGCCCGTATGGATACAGGGATGTCTTTGATCTAAAAGAGGCGCCTGTGAAAACTTCACAAGCGCCTTTGCCTTTCATGCGACCAAATATACACCCAAGATTTCGGGTTGTCAACAACTTTTTTGAAAGATTTTTTAAAATAGTTTTCGACAGGGTTTGGACAGAGTCTCCGAAATGGCTGTAAATCAGGGAAAACGCCCGGTTCCGAAGAAGGGAAAAATTGAGAAAAACCCGACTCCGAACATGCGGAAATGTAGCGGAAAACTTGATCGCGGAGAGGTATTACAGCTTCAATCCTTTAAGGAGTGCCCCGAGTGAAGTTGTCGGGCCTTCGCCGTCGCTGTACTCTTCGGCTACGTCGTCAACCGCATCCTCGACTGCTTCCTCTTCGTTCTCGAGAGCTGCCTTGATGCTCAACGAGATCTTTCCGTCCTTAACGTCCATGACCTTGACGGTAACGGTATCGCCTTCTTTGAGAACTTCCTTAACTGCCTTGATCCTCTTGAAGCTGATCTGCGATATATGCACAAGACCTGTAAGATCCTCGCCGATATTGACAAATGCGCCGAAATCTGTGATCTTCTCGACCGTACCTGTTGTTATGATCCCCTTCTGAAGCCTTCCGATACGCGACTTCTTGTCCTCTGCCGCTTTCTCGCGAAGAACGTTCCTTGCGGAAAGGATGAGCTTTTTCTTCTCGCGGTCAACCTCGGTGATCACAACCTCAAGCTCCTTGCCCACAAATGTTGCGGGATCCTCAACATACTGAAGTGCAAGCTGTGATGCGGGGATAAATGCGCGGATCCCGTAAAGGAAAGTAACCACGCCGCCCTTAACCGCTTCGGCAACCTTGACCTTCTCTATCGTACCCTCGTTCTTGGCTGCTTCAAGCTTATCCCATGCAAGGATGTCATCCGCTGCCTTAAGTGAAAGCACAAACACGCCTTCTTTTGTCTCACGCAGCACCGTCGCGCTGACCTTCGAACCGATCTCAACATCTGCCTTGATGGAGAAACGAGGATCGTTGCTGAGCTCTTCGAGCGGGATGATCCCCTCTGAATAAGAGTTAAGGTCTACCGTAACCTGTGTATCGGAAACGCCTATGATCGTCCCGTTTACGATATCCCCGGGGTTCAGCTTTCGGAAGCTGTGATTGATCTCCTCCTTAAAATCGTCCATGGAAAGGATCTCCTCTTCCGGAACCGCCTTCTCTTCAACTGCTTCTGTTGTCTTTACCTCAACAGCCTCTTGTTCTACAGCTGTCTCCTGGTTCTTCTCATTTTCGTTACCCATATGTATTTACTCCTTCTCTTTTGATGCGGTTCCTGATGTTTCACGGTATTCCTTGCCTCTTCAAATCCCGAAGGAAATGATCAAGGCCTTTAAGCCGAACTCCTCATTAACCGCGCTCTGCCTTATATTATATGGCTATCCGTCACAAAACACAATAAACAATGCTTTTACCTCGGTTAATCGAATCGGCCATCCGTTCGTCGATTCTGATCACCTTGAGTCATACACGCTTCCGCATGGGGTCCGGCAGTAAAAACCGAGGACAGAAGCCGAACAGATATGTTATCATACTTAAAGACTGACATGTATTATCGTTGTAGATACAGACCGTTAAGAAGTGCCTGCCTTTTGACATACAGCATTTTCTTCACGAGTTTTGACGGTAAAAATGGTTAGGAGACTACTATGCAGATACACACGATCTCAGAGATTTTAAAAGAGCAATATGGTGAGAAGATCTACCGTCTTGCTCTTGAAAGCGGCTGCACATGTCCGAACCGCGACGGAACGGTGGGTCATGGGGGATGCACGTTCTGCTCCGAAGGAGGGAGCGGCGAATTTGCTTCAAAAGTCGCCCCCGTGGATGAGCAGATCGAACAGGCAAAGGCTCTTGTAAAGTCAAAGACTCACGGGAATCACTTCATCGCGTATTTTCAGTCCTTTACAAACACCTACGGGGATCTTGACCGTCTTCGCGAACTCTATCTGGAGACCATTAACAGAGAAGACATCGTTATCCTGTCCCTCGGAACAAGGCCTGACTGCCTTGGGGACGATGTGATAGAACTATTAAAGGAACTTAACGGGATCAAACCTGTCTGGGTTGAGCTCGGCCTGCAGACCGCCCATGACAGGACGGCCGAGAGGATCAACCGTTGCTATCCCCTCAGCATCTTTGAAGATGCGTATCAAAAGCTTAAAGCGGCAGGCCTCACGGTTATCGTACACCTGATCTTCGGACTTCCCGGAGAAAGCGAGGAAGATATGCTTGACTCCGTCAGATACCTTGCGGCTCTTACGCCGCCTCCCGACGGTGTCAAACTGCAGCTCCTTCAGATCCTGCGCGGAACACGCATGGCCGAAGAATATGCAAAAGGTCTTGTACCCGTTATGACACTGCCGGAATATACCGACCTCGTCGTAAAAGCCCTTCGCATCCTTCCGCCGGAGACCGTGATCCACAGACTGACCGGCGACGGGCCCCGCAGACTCCTTATCGCCCCCGAATGGTGCACTGACAAAAAGCGTGTCATGAACACACTTAGAAAAGCAATTGTAGATAGTTAGGCGCGGCCTAAAGATCACGGTCTGCAGATCAGAACGATCCCGTCCGGTACGTACCAGCTGTAGTTGCTGAACTGGACACCGCCGGTACGGGAGTGGACTATAGCACCTGTGTTTTCCAAGCCGTAATCACCGTACCAACTGCTCACGTTACCGTAATTGGCACCGTAGTAAACAGCGACATGGTCGATGTTGAGATAACGGCCGTTGCTTGTTGTTGAGTAGAAGATCAGGTCGCCGGGCTTGAGCTCGTCGGGGCTGATGTATCCGGTTGCGATAGCCTTTCCGGCTTCGTCATAGTATTTGCCGAGATCCGCAGCCGTGGGGGCATATTTATCGGAACCGCCGATTGCTGTACCGGAGGCTTTGTAGGAACGCCATGCGAGAGAACTGCAGTCAAAGTAACCTTCCTGCATGCGCTTTTCCTGGCTGTATTCGCTTCCGATGTACTCCCTTGCCTGCAGAGCGGCCTTCATGCCTTTCTTGCCGTCTCCGACAGTCACCGAACAGGTCAGGTCGCACAGCCCTTCGCAGTGAACGCTTATGTATGTGTTGCCGAGTTTCTTGGCCTTAACGTTGCCGTCGCCGTCGACGCTGACGATCTTTTTGTCGTTGCTCGTAAAGGTGATGGGGATTCCTTCGGGGATTCCCGTAACCGTCAGAACAGTAGTCTTTTTCTTTTTGATGAGCATCATCTCATCCGAAAGCTTGGGATCATAAACGTTAACAGTCTCACTGAATTCTTTTCCATCGATGACGATCGTCAAAGTACATGTTCCGAAACCTTGAGGATTCCATGCGCCGTAGCTCACGGTACAGATCTTATCGTTGTCTGTAGACAGCGTGATCTCGCTGAATTCGGATCTGTGCGTGATCGTGGGGTAGATGTAGGAAGAGTTTGCCAGATAGTAGCCGTCGTAGGGCGTGAATACGGGATCGGTGACATCAACGGTCAGATCCTCTGTGATCTCTTCACCGGCCTCGGTCTTCCAGATGACTCTGACTGTCGTACGACCTTCCTTAACGGCTTTGATCGTGTCGCCCTTAACGGTCACTTCACCTTGAAGGGAGGACACATAAGTATCGTCAACGTATGAAGAGGACCCTCCTGACCAATCATCCCAAAACCAGTCGCCCGGGAACCAATCATCATCGCCGTACTCAAGAGGATCCTCTTCGGGCTCGGGAACGACATACTCGGCACTCACAAATTCGCCTCTGTCGATGTTGATCTTCTGCGTGGAGCCGACAAGGATAGCCATGTTTCGCTTTTCGGGACCGATGTTCCTGACGTTGACCGTGCAGCTGTCGGTGTACGTGTACCAGTACCAGTCGCCGAGATCGTCTACGGCAGTGATGTTGAGCTTAAAGGTGCCGCTGTCGTAGATCGTAAACTTGTACTTGCCGTTCTTCTTTTCCTCGCAGGTGTAGTTGCTGTAATACTCGTAATCCCCGCTTGAACTCAGCTTCTGAATATCGTAGCTTATCCAGCTGTTCTCACCGAGATCCTTTGTCTTGACCTTAATGGTGAAGGGGGTCTTTATGTCCACGTCGATATTCTTCTTGTTGATCTTAACGGAGGGCTGGTAATCCGCCTTGGCGGTGCCGGGCGTTATGATAAGAAGTGCGGTGATAACAGCCGCGAACGTGATGATCAGCTTTTGAATGGTTTTCATATGACTGTTCCTTTCAGATTTGTTATCTCAGTATCTCCTCAATGGTCGAAACCGTGCTGAAGCTGCCCGAATGCTCCGAGATGATGTCCTTCATGATCGGAAGCTCGAAGTAGCTGATAAAACAGATGAGCGTGTGGTTGTCGCCCGCGATCGCGCCGCGCGAGTCCATAATGGTGCAGGTCTTGTTGAGCTTGGTTTTGATGTCGCGGATGATGCCTTCCTGATCCTGAGTGATGATCGTAACCTGCTTGATGGACTCGAAGTGGTCGGTATAGTGGTCGATCACGAGGGTGGCCACGAAGTACACCAGAAGGCTCATAAGCGCTGCGGTCACATCAATCACGAAGAAGACCGTTATATAAACGAGCGCGTTGAAGGCCAGAAGTACCGGCGTCATGCTGTAGTTTCGTCCTGTTTTGTCGGAGAGTTTTTTAATGATTATGTTAGCGAGTATTTCTGACCCGTCGATACAGCCGCCGTTCCTGAGGATCAGGGAGAGACCGGCGCCGAGGATCGCGCCGCCGAAAGCGACAGCAAGGAAGTGCTCGGTATTGATCTCGAAAGGAATCTTTTCGAATACCAGCAGTCCCACGGAATAAACAACAGAGCCGAGGGTCGCTTTAATGGTGAATTTCCTGCCGAGGAAGACATATCCCGCGATCAGGAAGGGCAGGAAGACGAAGAAGACGCACAGCGGCAGACTGAAGCCGGTCAGCTTGCTGATGATGATCGCAACACCGGCCGTGCCGTAGTCGATGGCATCGTTCGGCAAAAGGATCAGGGCAACCGAAAAGCTGGCCATAACTGCGCCGAGTATTATGAATACGTATGAAAGAATGCCTTGTTTCTTTTTCATAGGAACGCATCTCCTTAACAACTGCTGTTTTTAGCAGCCTTTGATCCTTCGCCAAACATAAGCGTTATTACAGATCAAAAAAATGTGACATGTATCAGGCGTCGGAAGTAACTATAGTTTACGTCAAGGGGGCCTTATTATCAACCTGCTTTTCGAAGAGTCCGTTTCTCAAAGGGGAGCCTGTAGCGGGCGACTTTCATATTGTTTTATTTTATCTCGAAAGGTGAAAAATATTACTACATTTCAGGATAAGGGTTTTAACCGTCCGGTGACGGACGCATATCTGGAGACGGTGCGCAGGAGCATCCTCGAAACCAAAACGATAGCGGCTTTGAAGAAGTCTGTGGAGTGGCTGGAGACAGTTTGTCTTTGAAATTTATAGGAGATGGCGGCACACTGTTATACTACGTATAGCAGTGTGTTTGTACTGCTCGGCGGAATGATCATCAACTGCAGTCCGGTATGCACGAGCGCGAAAGGATCATTCAAACGATTGAACATTTCTATGAACATCTGCATATAGAATGCTCCGGGCATCTTGGTCTTACTTCGATCGAATACGAGGAGAACTGTTATCAGGGAGAATTTATCAGATGCGATTGACAGAAGACTCGAACCGTGTTATTTTATGACAAAGACACGATATCGTGTATATGTCAAAAGGAGGTCGCTATGTCGGATTTCTACTCTGTTACCGAGTTTGCGGAAAAATATAATAAAAATCCCGGAAACATCAGACGGATGCTTATCAGCGGAACGATTAAGGGTGAAAAAATCGGAAAACAGTGGATCATTTCAAAGGAGACCGTGTACCCCGAAGATTCGAGAATAAAATCGGGCAAGTACCATAACTGGCGGAAGCGGAGTATTGTCAACCAAAAAGTACCGAAATTACTGAATTCTTTGGAAAAATTTGGTACTCAGCTATTTTCGGTTTATGGTGATTTCCTTGACAAGGTTATTCTTTATGGATCATATGCCAGAGGAGAACAAACACCCGATTCGGACATAGATGTAGCTGTCTTGCTTAAGGACGGCATTACCGAAGAGATGCATGACGAAATGATCGAACTGGTAGTTGATTTGGAGCTGGATCTCGGAATTACTGTTTCTGTCGTTCCTGTTGAGTATGATAATTACCTCAAGTGGAAGCGGCTACTTCCTTTTTATAAAAATATCGATAGGGAGGGGATCGTAATATGGAAGGCAGTTTGAGAGATTTGTCAAAATACAGGTTTGAAAACGGGTTGGAAAGCCTGGAAGACGCAAGGATCATGTTTAACATAGGAGGAAATAGAAATGTCAGATTTAACAATACGTTTTTTTTCAAACTGTCTCAGAAGATTTACATCATTTAAAATGTATCTCCCGAATGATGTGAGGGAAGACCTGCCCATGCTGTCAGCGAACGGAAATGAGTACTCAAAGAAGCATACTAGGACGCTGTTTCTTCTTCATGGTTATACAGGCGATGCAGGGAACTGGATCCCGGAAGAGCTTGCAGAGAAATACAATTTCGCCATAGTTATCCCGACCGGGGAAAACTCATTCTGGCTTGACGGAATATCTACAGGGCATCAATTCTGCAAGTTCCTCGGAGAAGAACTGCTCGGTTATGTGAGACGCACTTTCGGACTGGCAATGAACAAAGACGAAACCTATATCTGCGGTATGTCAATGGGCGGATTCGGCGCGATCCATACGGCATTATATTACCCCGAAGTATTCGGAAAGGCTGTTGGACTGTCTTCGGCGTTAATCGTACATGAGGTTGCGGGTATGACCGAAGGCAGCGGTAATCCGATCGCAAATTACGCGTATTACAGAGAGTGCTTCGGTGACCCCGCCAAGGTGCTTGAGAGTGACAACAATCCCGAGACGCTTGTTAAAAAGCTCAAGGCCGAAGGAAGACCTATCCCTCAGATCCTTATGAGTTGCGGAACCGAGGATTTCCTGCTTGAGAACAACAGACAATTCCATAATTTCCTCGAAGCGGAAGGCGTTCCCCATATCTACGAGGAAGATGCCGGCACTCATGACATGGTATTTTGGAATAAGTATGTGCAGAAGTTCATCCCGGTAATATTTGGATAAAGAGGTTGTTATAAACAGAGCTTCAAAACTTGTTTAAGTAATATTACTTAAACAAGTTTTGCTTTAGAAGCACACAAGAAATTGGAATCATTCAGAAGATTCAATCGCAATGGCAAATTTAAAGGAAGGAAAAGCTTCGAAGCCTATAGATCTTTCAAGCTTTGAGGACTGATGCATGTTCAAGATACGAATGGGTATTCCTGAAATGAGCGGATTTTGGGATGATCTGAAGAAAAAAGTTGAATATAATAAGGCGGACAAGAATGAGTTGCCTCAAGTGAAAAATATAAACGGACAATATCAAAAAAACCCCTCCGCCATAAGCATTTCAAGCACTCAGAAATTCAACTGCATAAAATTGCCGTTATGCTTAAAACCGTATGCTTCATAGAGCTTCACGCCCATATTTGAAGCGGTGATATAGATCGTTCCGCAGCCGTAGTCTTTTGCTTCCTTTACCACTCTGTCCAGTAATTGAGTGGCGATCCCCATCCTTCTGTAATCCGGGTCGGTGTACATGCTTGACAGGATACCGAGCTTCCCGGAGGGGCAGGTGAAGTAAGGCGGCTTTTCGGCGAACGACATCCCGCTTGTTCCCACGATTTTGTCCCCGTCAAAAGCAAGCCACGATACATATGTGCCCGCAGCCAGATTCTTTTTATAAAAGTTCATGAGGGAGGTTTCGAGGTCTACATCTGCAGGCACGGTTCTGCCTTCCGAGGTGTATTCCTCCGTCAGCTGATCTATTCTCATTTTGATGATCCGGGGTAGTTCGTTTTCCGACAGTTTCTTATATTCAATATTCATGTTGGTCTCCTGTGTTGATTTACAAACATAGCAATATGCTCAATCTTCATATGTACCTCGTCGGTTGGCCTGATAATAAGTATGTAATGATTCTATCACATTTTCAGACGGAATAAATCTGATAATGACTTTCAAACGGCAAAAGAAAGCGACTGCTTCTTGTAAGATGTTGCCAAACAGAGAAATACATAGTATTATGAGTCGGGCAGAAATGTCGTGATAAGAATGAAATGGCAGACATTGCCGGAACAGGAAAAAGACATGGAAAGAGTGATCAATCTCCCCTTCACAAAAGAAGATCTTGAAAACATCAAGACAGGTGACATCCTGTACCTGAACGGTACGGTGTATTCGGCGCGCGATGCCGCACATAAGCGTCTTTGCGAGCAGATCGAAGGCGGAGGAGAGATCCCTCTCGACCTCAAGGATGCGGTTATCTACTACCTCGGACCCACACCGGCACGTCCCGGACAGGTCATCGGATCTGCCGGACCTACCACGGCAGGTCGTATGGACAAGTACACCCCCACGCTCCTCGACCTCGGCATGAAAGGCATGATCGGAAAGGGCAGGAGAAGCGAGGATGTCCGTCTTTCAATAATTAAGAACAAAGCAATATATATGGGTGCGACCGGCGGCGCCGGAGCGCTCCTTTCGAAATGTATAGTTGAGTCCGAGACCATTGCGTACGACGACCTCGGAACAGAAGCAATCAGACGCATGGTGGTTAAGGATTTCCCTGTGACGGTGCTCATCGATTCGGAGGGTACGACGTTTGAGGAGTTTCTTGCAAGAAACGGAGTTAAATAATGGAATTTTGTATAAATGACAGAGTCGCCGCAGCGGCAGAGAAGGCGGAGAGCGCCCTCGCCGGACAAATGGCGGCAATAGAAGACACATGTATGTTTAATTCGCGCAAGGTCTTAAAGGCGTTCATCGACAACGGCGTGACCTATGCGGATTTTGCGGAGATCAACGGTTATGGCTTCTTTGATGAAGCCCGCGACAAGATAGAGGCTGTTTTTGCACAGGTGCTCGGGACCGAGGACGCGCTTGTACGTCCCCACATCATGTCCGGCACCAATGCGATCTGGCTCACGCTTTCGGGACTGTTGCATCCCGGTGACACACTGCTTGCCATCACGGGAGCACCCTACGATCCGCTCGAAGAGATCATAGGGAAAAGAGGCGATTCGCCCCTTTCGCTGATCCGTAACGGTATCAAGTACGAAGAGATCGACCTTGTCGGTGACGATTTTGATCTTGTCGCTATTGAAGAAAGACTTAAGAAGGGCGGCGTGAGCATGGTCGAGATCCAGCGCTCATGCGGATATTCTCACAGACGCGGTCTTTCTCTCGAAAAGATCAAGGAAGCTTGTGAGCTTATAAAGAAGATTTCCCCCGAAACGATCATTATGTGTGATAACTGCTACGGTGAGCTTGTTTGCAAGCAGGAGCCCACTGAGGTCGGCGTGGATGTTATGGCAGGCTCGCTCATGCACAACCTCGGCGGAGGAATCGCTACTTCCGGCGGTTATGTTGCAGGCCGCGCAGATCTCATCGCGCAGGTAGCGGACAGACTCACAGCGCCCGGAATCGGAAAGTTCCTCGGCGCAAACTATAACCAGAATCTTAAATTCTTAAAGGGTCTTTACATGGCACCCCGCACAGTTGCGAATGCGGTAAAGACTGCTGTGTTTGCTGCATATCTCGCAGAGGAGCTCGGGTTTGAGAGTGTTAAGCCCGGTCCTTTCGAGAAGCACAGCGACCTGATCCAGACATTTAATCTGCGCTCGGCTGAGGAGCTTATAGCTTTCTGTCAGGCGCTTCAGTCGGTTTCGCCCGTTGATTCCATGTTTGAGGCAGTACCCTGCGAGATGCCGGGCTACCCCCATGACGAGATCATGTCGGCCGGAACCTTTGCTCAGGGCTCAACGATAGAGCTTACCTGTGACGCGCCCGTAGTGGAGCCTTTCCGTGTTTATATCCAGGGCGGACTCACCTACGAATACGGCAGGGTCGGGATGATAAACGCATTCTCGAAGATCCTCAATTCACGATAGGAGCGTCACCATGGAAACGCTTAGCAGACGAAAGAACCACGATCTAAACCACGGATCGCACGGCAAATGCTTTCACGGACCGGGAACAGGAAGAGCAAGACGCCCCAATTCCCCGCCCTGTGATTATAGTTTATGATCATTGCCGGGAAAGAGAAAATCTCTTCGCGGCAGTATCGGTGTATCGGTATGACGGATTCCGTGATACCGTTGTTTGGCGTATATAGAAAAATAAACTATAATTACAGGTGAATACATGAAAAAATTGATATTGAAAATAAAAAACGATTTTTCCACATATGAAAAACTGTGGATGCTTGCGATGGTGATCCTCGCCGTCGGCGCCGGCCTTATCTGGCCTGAGGAGGATTCAAATGGATGGAGCGGAACGCTCCTTAACGTGATGTGCATCTTCATCACGATCGTCGGACTGTTTTGTGAGCTTTTGTTCTCAAAGCAGAGGAGGTCGGCATTCCTTATTTATAATGCAGTCGAAGTAGTGACCGTGGCATATTATTTAATGACCAAAACACAGTACTTCTCGATGTTCGCGGCGCTTATTTACTGGATCCCCGCACATACGCTCGGATATTTCGCTTGGAATAAACATAAAGACAAGAGAGACAAGAAGATCACAGTTATCAGGAGACTTAAGAAGTGGCAGACCGCGCTTATCATGATCTCGACTGTAGCGATCACGCTGATCGGCGGATATCTTCTTGCCAAGTACGGTCCCGAAACAGATTATTATGAGGGCAACGAAACGCTTCAGAACGTAATAGCATACCTTGATTCTTCGCTGTTTGTTATGGCGGTAATAGACGGAATTCTGATGTTCTGCCGTTCGAGGGATTCCTGGTGGACATGGCACATCTTTACCGCTGTAGATACAGTTGTCAGGATCCTTTCGGGACAGTGGGTGCTCCTTGTTTATGACATCGGATACTTTACAAACACGACATACGGCAACATCAAGTGGACTCAGTACATAAAGAAGAACGAAGCTCTTGAGAAGCAGGAAGGTTAGTATGAAGAGAAACGGGTTCGGAACTGCACTTGTGATAGTGGGAAGCACCTTGCTTCTTCTTTCGGGTGCGGTTCCCGCCCGTGCGGATATGATCCGTACTCCGGATTTGCCCGGTTCTTACGGGATAACGGCGGAAATCCTTCCTGTTAGTGAAAAATCAGAAACAAAAGCAGGAACTGAGGCGACGTACGAAACCGGGGAAAATACAGTATCTTACACCGCCGACAGAAGCGGTTCACAGAAAAAGTCCCTTGCGGATTACACGGACGAGGAGCGCTATAAACTCCTCTTCGGAACAGAAAAGAAGCTCTTTACGGTCGATGATAAGCCGGCAGGCTTCGAAACGAAGGCGGCAGCGCTCGGCAACATGACGACAGTGAAGGTTCCGTGTTATCTCATTGATTCCAGGGGCACGAAGTATCCTTCGTCGAGGAACATAACCGTTCATAAGGCGCTCGCTGAGGATGTGAAGCAGATTTTCGACGAGATCTACGCTCTCCCCGAGAAGTTCCCGATCAACACTCTGGTCGGCTTCCGTTGGAACTCCCGCGGCGAAGTCTCGGGTCCGTTTCTTGAGACGGTTACGTGTATGAGCGCTCACGCGTATGGTGCAGCGATCGACATTAACATGATCGAGAACGATTATTACGTGGGAGCCGGGAACGATCTGCGTGACCCCAAGAACCCATACTACATAACTGAGAATGTGCGCGACATCTTTGAGGCACACGGCTGGCACTGGGGCGGTGATTACGCGATCTGCACCGATACGATGCACTTCCAGTACACAGGGCTCGACATGCTTTCATACAACAACGGAAGTCCGTTTAAAAAGTATGAGCTTACGTCACCGCAGCAGTCGTCGAAACTCATCAAGAACATGCAGAGAAGACTCGAAAAACTCGGGTATTATAAAAACGGGATTGACGGAGCGTTCGGTAAAGGCACGGAAAAGGCCGTAAAGGCGTTTCAAAAGGATCATGGGCTGAAGGTTACGGGCAAGACGGGAAAGAAGTTTTATACGCTGCTCTGGAACCTTACTAGTGAGATGTATGATCTGAAATAAAAGCGGATACAACCAATAAATATAAATCGGAGAAACAGTCGCATAGCAGCAATAAAGAAAGGGAAAGATCATGGCAGAGATTTTAAAAGGCGCACCGGTAGCGAAGCAGATGAGCGAGGAGCTCCTCGAGAGAGCAAACAGGCTAAAAGCGGCAGGGGTTAACCCCACCCTTGCGATTCTCAGAGTGGGAGAGAACGAAGCGGATCTTTCCTACGAGAGAGGGATCCTTTCGCGTTGTGAGAAAACGGGCGTGACACCCCGTCAGATCATTCTTCCGGCAGACACTACGCAGGAAGCGGTTGAGGCCGAGATCCTGAAGATCAACGAGGACCCTTCGATACATGCGGCTCTTATGTTCAGACCCCTTCCTAAACATCTTGATGAACGCAGGATCTGCGAGCTTCTTGATCCCCGTAAGGATGCGGACTGTATGACACAGGGTTCGCTTGCGGGTGTATTCACAGGCAGAGGCGCCGGCTTTGCTCCCTGTACTGCTCAGTCGGTCATGGAGATCCTCTCTTATTACGGAGTCGATCCCTGCGGTAAGAATGCTGTGGTCATCGGAAGAAGTCTCGTTATAGGCAAACCTGTTGCCATGATGCTTATGGGCGCTAATGCAACGGTTACCGTCTGCCATACAAAGACTGTGAATACAGAGGAGATCACCCGCAGAGCAGATATCCTGGTTGTTGCGGCAGGCAGACCTCGCGTTGTGGGCGGCTCATTCGTCAAGCCCGGGGCAACCGTCATCGATGTCGGCATAAACGTTGATGAGAGCGGTGCTCTTTGTGGTGATGTGAACTTTGAAGAGGCAGAGAAAACCGCCGGCGCGATCACCCCGGTACCCGGCGGAGTAGGATCTGTAACGACAGCGGTTCTTTGTAAACACGTGATAGAGGCAGCGGAGGGAAGATAAGGATCAAAAGAGCCTTTCCTATTAAGCGATCCTCCTCTCCTTTTATCGAAATTATAAAGTTAAAGCAAAAGACTTCTTAATTGGGACTCTGTTTTTCCGTCACTTTTGTCTCCGAACGAAACGGCGCGACGGGAAGACCGGCACCGTTACAGAAGTTCACCTTTCCGTAATTAAAGAATCCGTAGCGGATCTCTTCTATGTTGCAAGCTGAGGACAAGAGTTCCGTATCCTTCGGAACATCGGCGGACATGGGCATCGTACCCCTCGGATCGGCTACTGAAAGGAGCACAGTATCTCCTTTTATCTCAGCCTCGGGAACTATATAATTTTCCTCGCCCGCGAGGCGGACTTCAAAGCCGTAGATGTGATCCGCGGCATTTTTTGTCTCGTTACGAAGGTCGATCAATTCGTTGTCTTTAAGGATCAGCTTACCGAGGGTGTTCCTGAAATGCAGCAAAACACCCTTGTTGATATTTTCCGCGTAGTCAAATTCCGCGTGCGGAGCGCCCGCATTTTTGTCTTTGTAGATCTCGTACAGTACTTCGGTCTCAGTTCTTTCTCCCGGTGTCTTCTTGTCTTCGGGATGAACATTATCATACTCGCCGAGGTCGATCAGCGGGATGAGGTATGTGCCGTCGGTTTCGGCCACGGTCTTTGCCTGAGCCTCACGCAGATGTGCCCATTCTCGCTTATCCTCTTTATTTCTCTCTAAGAACATCGGAAGCTGCAGGATGACGACAGGAAGATCATCCTCCGAAAAACCTGCCCGGAACTCGTCGATCAGCTCTCTGAGCAATGCACTGTACCCCGATGCTTTCTCCGAATCCTCTTCACCCTGATAGTAGAGGATCCCGCGCGCGGTGTACGGCATGATCCTCTCAAGCATCGTATGGTAAAGCCCGCCCGGGCGAAATGTTGATTCAAGTCCCATCGGAGGCGGCCAGGGAAAGTCACCTGCCACTGCAGAGAGTTCCTCCGAAGTGATGTACGGGTTCTTTACTTTCGCTGTGCGGGCTTTCTCTTTGTAATCTTCGACCATACGGTTATATGTGCGAAGATTACGGTCATAATCTTCCTGTGTCTGCCCTTCTATCGCTTTCTCGAATGCATCGATATAGACACGTCCTTCGGGATGTGCCGAAAGGCGCTCTTCATCGAGCCAGCATGATATCGAGGAGCCACCCTGACAGCAGTCCACCATACCGACCGGTACCGACAGATCCCCGTGAAGCTTCTTCGCGAAGAAATAAGCCACGCCGGACATGTCACGGAACCGGCCGTCTGTTAGCGGTACCCAGCTTTGGTTCTGCTCTGCGAGAAGGACATCGTCATCGATCACGGGAGTTTTGATGCACTTAAAATACCTGATGAGTGGAAGGTCGGCGGATGAAAGTTCTTCGGCTCCACCGCGCGCATTCTGTATCTCAAACTCCATATTTGACTGACCGTTGTCGATCCAGACTTCTCCGTAATATACGTCACGGATCTCTTTTGTGCTGCCCGGATCCGAAGTGTCTGTTACGGTCATTGTATAGGGTCCCCCGGCAGGGTGTGCCGGCAGAGAGATCACGAATTCCCCTGCTGCCACTTCTTTTTCCAAAGAGGTATTGTCTATAGTGATATTAATGACGGTCTTCTTCTCCGACTCGCCGAAAACACGTACTTCTTTGTCTCGCTGAAGTACCATGTGATCCGAAAAAATCGCTGCCAGTCTCATCCTAAATCCTTCCCGGGATCATCCCAAACGCACATATGCTGCGGATGAAATCCTCTATACGCTTTGCATCTTTGGCATGTGTTACGGCAGTAGGATGTCCCGCTGCCATGCCGTCATTTTCGACGTCATGGAAGGGAAGCTCCAGAGCGTAGACATCCTTCATCCCGGCGGCACACACGCGGTCAACGACCTCGCGGACATACGGGAAGATACCGGGTGCAAGTGTTCCGAGGACGCAGATGATCTTTGCATCCGGATATGCTATGCGAAGCGTGCAGAGGAAGCTCTCGTACCTGCTCTTAAACCCGGCAAGGTAATAAGGCTTTTCAAAGCTGCCCTGATCGTTCGTCCCAAGATTGATGATGATCCACTCCGGCTTGAAACGAGAGTAGTCTTCTCTGACGTCTTTGCTGTAGAACCAGTTTGTATAAGGGAATTCTCTCGGAAGGATGTCTTCCTCGTCACCCTTATAATCAACGAACATACCGTGTCCCGACACGCTGACCCATTCCGCGTTCCATTTCATGTCCTTTGCAAGGAAGGCTGAGTAGCTGAGCTCGCCGTCCTCGTCACGGATGGTATATTCCGCTTCCGGCGCAGCGAGGACACCATATCCGCAGGTGATCGAATCGCCGATGAAAAGAGCCTTCGTCCTTGTATCCTCAGGGACTGCAAGAAGCTCTCCGTCCACATCGATCGAAACAACGCCGACGAACGACATCGCCGCTTCGGTGATCTTTACAACACGTATCACGTGTTCCTCTTTTTTCGGAAATTCGGCCAGAAGAACGTCTGTCTCCGTACCGCTGAGGATGATCTCGCGTGTAGCGATGTCATCCACATAAACCCTGAGACCCGGAGCGTTGATCGGATCGTTCTCTCCGGTCCTCAGTACCGCCCGGACACAGCTTGCCGACACATGGAGCGTAAAGCAGCTGTTTGTATAACCCATTACGACCATATCGCGGTCGCGAAGAACCCTTCCCTGAAAACGGATCGTCTCGGCGGGTTCCTGATATGCTGAGTATTTATTCATAGTTTGTCTTTTCCTTTTTCCGGTGTTTTCTTCCTCTGTCTGCGATGTTCGGGTTTTACTTATTTCTGAAGGAAGCACATCGCGTCTTCCGAACTCCGAATTTTTAGTGTGTCACGCTTCGAATTGGTCCTATGACCGAGATATCCGTCGGCCGAGCCGATGATATAAGTGGAATGCTCTGTCTGCAGGGAGAAGCATACCGAACTCGCGATACATGTCTCCCTGCGTGGAAATGAGCAATAGTTATCTGATACCTATTTCTGTATCGTCCCCGCGAACAACACTGTGTTCCTTGATATAGGACACGATATCGTCAACTTCCGTGAATGCCAGACTGACGTAGCTGTCTGCACATCCGTAGTAAAGCGCGATACGTCCGGTTACGGGGTCGTGCACCGTAGCGCAAGGGAAGGTTACATTCCCGACAAAGCCTCTCTCTTCATACCATTCCTCCGGTGTGAGCAGGAAGTTCTCGCAGCGGTATTTAACGACGGAAGGATTGTCGATGTCGAGGATCGCACCGCCGATCGAATAAACATAACCGTTGCATGTTCCGGACACGCCGTGGTAGAAGAGAAGCCAGCCCTCGGTCGTCTCGATCGGAGCGGCACCGCCACCGATCTTGAGGGACTCCCACCACTCGAAGCTTCTGCCCATTACATGGCGATGCTTACCCCAATAAGTAAGGTCGGGGCTCTGCGACAGGAAGATGTCACCGAACGGGGTATGTCCGCTGTCCGACGGACGGCTGAGCATAAGATAATTTCCGTTTACTCTTCTGGGGAAGAGCACCGCATTACGGTTGAACGGGATGAAGGGATTCTCGAGACGCGTGAAAGTCTTGAAATCCTTTGTCTTTGCAAAACCGATGGACGCGCCGTAGAAATCCTGACACCACATAGTATAATATGTATCCTCGACCTTTACCAGTCTCGGATCATACGCATATATGGGCTGAAAGGGTTCTCCGCTCTCGTTGACAAACCTGATCTTTTCTTCTTCAAAATCCCAGTGAATCCCGTCTTCGCTGCGTCCGAAGTAGATCATGGACACACCGTTCCTCTGCTCGCCGCGGAACACACCGACATATTTCCCTTCGAAGGGAACAACCGCGCTGTTGAAGATCCGCGCAACACCCTTGATGGGATTACGGTTGATGATCGGATTCTCTTTATATCTCCAGATCGGTGCATCCTTTATCCCTTCGGGCCTTTCCTGCCAGGGGATATTCGGGAGCGGATCGCAGTTTAAAATCTGTACTTTTGACATGTTGTCTGGTCTCCTTTTTTCTGTCGGTTACAGGAATAGCCCACGCCACACAAAAGAAGCGTAGGCTATCCCGCATTTTTAACCGATTAATTTGTGATCATTTACCCGGTAAGATCATTTGAACACATTGTTCAGAGCGCTCTGTACAAGCTGCTTGTTTGTCTCCTGGAACTGTGCTGCAGTCATCTCGCCCTTGAGAAGGAGAGGGAACTGATAATCAACACCGAGAGCGTTCCAAAGGTCAACACCGGTCTTCTCGCCGCAGTAGTACATAACATTGTAGTTGTCCTCGGTGAGCGCATTGTCATGCCACCAGTCGTTTACAAAGTCTCTCTGCTCGAAATCGTCACCGTAGTAGTCTTTGTAATCACGGAATACGCAGTAAACAAGGTAAGGATCTTCAACACCGGTAGGAATGATGTAAGCGGCACCGCTTGCGGAATTCTTTCTTGCGTTGGTTTCCTTGTTTCCTGAAGGACCGATGGGCATCGGGCACCAGATCTCCTCAAGGCCCTTGTCGTAATCCTTGTTTGTGTCTACGATCCAGGCTGCGTTGAACCAGCAAGCTACCTCTCCGTTCACATAAGCGCTCATGTTGTAATCCCAGTCATCCTCGTTCCAGGGATTTGCGATATGGTCAACATTGTACATGTTGTAGATGAACTCAAGTGTCTCGCCGACTTCTTTGCTGCTGAGGTTCTCTGTCTTGCCGGAAGCAACGCCCGTACCGTTAGACATGTTGAGGTACTCGAAGAGCCAGTCATAACGTGAGCCGAAGCCGTAGACATCGGTCACACCGTCACCGTCCGTATCCTTGGTGAGCTTCATAAGGTACTCTCTCCACTTGTCCCATGTCCACTCGCCTCTCTCATAAAGAGCGTTGGGGTTTTCAAGACCTGCGTCATCAAGCATCTTCTTGTTGAAGGAAAGAACGTAGGATGCTTCGGGAACGGACTCGCCGCCCACGGGGAGCATGAAATAGATCCCGTCAAGGCCGTTGATGTTGATGGTTCTCAGGTAGTTCTGCTCATTGAGGATATCTGCATCCGCAGGAAGGACATCCATAAGGTTTGTGGCATAGCCGTTTGCTACAGCGGGGATACCGAACGAAGGCTCTGTCAGGTAGATGTCGCAGTCAGGCTTTCCTGCAAGCACTGAGGTGTTGATGGACTCCTGAACGCCGTCGTATGTAAGGTTGACATACTCAAGACGTACGTTGTACTTCTCTTCAACGCGCTTCAGAGCATCAAAGTTCTTCTGAGCAAGCTCCTCGTCCGATACGTAAGGATCATCGTGGATATCTGTGTGAGTGCTGTCGTAGTAAATGTCATACCAGGTACCGATCTTGATGGTACGGGGTGTGTCGCCCTCATGACGGGGTTCCTTCACAGGGGCAGAGGTTTCTGTTTTGGTGGTTGTGTCGCCTTCTGAGGTGGTTGTTTCTCCGCTCTTTCCCGTTTCGTCGGTCTTTTCGTCGGATGAAGAACCGCAGGCTGCCAAACTCAATACCATGACACCGATCAGGAGCATGGCTGTCAGCTTCTTTAACATCTTCATGTTTGATTTATCCTCCTTTTTATCTTACATAACCGATAGATGCGGATGTTACGGCCCATGCTGAGGATGCCTCGAACTGAACCGTTGCTCCCCACTTGGATGTATCTTCGCCAAGGATCTGTGCAATGTCTTCAAAGGTTACCTGGCAATGTCTGCCGTCGAACTTCGAGTAGCCCTGTCCAGATCCGTCGTAATCGCCGACACCGACACGTGTCCAGCCCTGCTCTGCGCCGGGGAATACGAGCCAGAGTTCGCCGGTTTCGGAAGTGTACTCAACATCGAATACCGAACCGGGAACGAGTGCTGCGATCTGGTCTTCGGTCAGATCAACGCCTGCCTGTGCCCATGCACCTGCCGATACGGAAGCACCGAGATCGATATGGCTGTTGGTAGCTGCGAATGCATCGCCCATACCTACGCGGATACCGTAAACTTCCCATTCGCTGTCAGACTCGCACTGCATTGTCGATCCCCAAGTGGAGACGTCTTCGCCGCAGTATGTAGCGAGATCTTCGTAAGTAACATATGCCTTGCTGCCGTCACAGACCGCATAGCCCTGTCCGGAACCGTCTGCGTCACCGACACCGACACGCATCCAGCCTGCCTGTGCTTCGTTCATGACGATCCACATATTACCTGACTCGGACTTGTAGCTGATCTCTACTACAGAGCCGGGTACAAGAGCTGCGATAACCGCGTCTGTCATGGGGATACCTGCCTGTGCCCATGCACCTGCGGAAACCTGATATCCTTCAAAATCAACAGCGTGTGTCAACGCATATGCGGGAGCCTTCTGTCCGACCTTAACGCTTGTAACTGACCAGGCACCGTCAGATTCGCACTGGATCTGGCTGCCCCATGTGGAGACATCGTCGCCGCATTGAGCTGCGATCTGCTCGAAGGTTACCTGTGCGATGTTCTTCTTTCCGTTCACATATGCGTACTGCTGACCGGAACCGTCCGCATCGCCTACGCCGACACGCATCCAACCTGCTGCGGACTCGTTCATAACGATCCACATGTTGCCTGTCTCGGATGTGTACTCGATCTCGATAACCGAGCCGGGAACAAGAGCTTCGAGAACCTTATCTGTGAAAGGAACGCCTGCCTGTGCCCATGCACCTGCGGATACCGAGTAGCCTTCCCACTCAACTGTCTTTGTCAGAGCAAAGAGGTTGCTGCGGTCGTTTACAGCTGCGAAGCCTGCGGGGTTGCCGAACTCGGCAGCGGAATCTGCAGCGATCGTTGCGCCGCTCGCGTCAAGGAAAGCGATGTTGTCGATCAGGAGATTTGAAGGAGTAGTCTTCGAATTATCGGTCTCCTTTGAAAGGACGATGTAGTTCTCGCCGTTTCCGATAAAGCCGACACCGCTTACATCAAACTTTGCGGTCTTGGGATTTGAGGTCTCAATGTATACGGACCACGCATTGCCCTTAACTTCCTTGTTGTCCTCACCGGTCATGCAGTAGAGACGTCCGCTCGAAGCAGCGAACTTGTCTGCGTTCTCGGTTCCGAGATCGATGCGGATCTCCTTAACCTCTGCGAGTTTCTCGCCGAGCATAGCGGAGAGATTGAATGCCACGAACATGTTCTTGCCGTCTACGTTCGTTGCCTTGAGTGCTTTGGAGCCGTTATAATCTACCACTTCAAGAGTGGAATTGTCCGCTCCCCCTCGTCCGGTATCGACTGCCGCGAAGGCGAAATTGCCGTCTTCAAAGTCAATGCTGGGCGTAACTGCGGGTTCCGGTGTAACAGCCGGAGCCGGTGTCTCTGTGGCTGCCGGAGCCGGTGTTGTCTCTTCCTTCTCAACACTCGGCGTTGTTTCTGCCGTTGACGGTGTCTCTGTGGCTACGGGATCGTCTGTCTTGGGCTCTTCAGCAGAGCTTCCGCATGCAACGAGAGAAGATACCATCATGGCAAGTACCAGAACTATGGTTGCCAATTTTGTTTTCTTCACTTTTTTTTCCTCCTCTTTTTGTAAAAGTGTTTTGTTGCTTTGTTTCCTGTATAATAAGATTGCTTTTGCAATTTTATTATCTGATTGTTTAGCCAACGATACCCGATCGTTCAACGCCCTCGATAAACTGCTTTTGCAGAACGATGTAGATTATGACGAGCGGAAGAATGACCAGGACGATGCCTGCATCCATGTAAAGCTGCAGGATGTTCGGGTCGTAGATCTTATAAACATTCCCGACCGTACTTGCGAGTGATGCGATCCTCTTGCTCAGCAGCGTTGAATCGCTGATGTTGAAGAGCTTCGCATAAAAAGTATCATTGTACTGCCACACGAGCGAAAAGATCGCTACGGTGACGGCAGACGGGATCGCGTTACGGAGCATGATCCTGAAGTAGGTGTACCACACGCCGCATCCGTCCACATAAGCGGCCTCCTCGATCTCTTTGGGAAGGCCCCGGAAGAACTGGTTGAAGATGTATATGTACAGACCCGACCTCAGCCCGCAGGCGAAGAAGGTAAGGATATACATCGGCCAGACTGTTCCGAGGAGATTCGGGCTGCTGCCCGTGATCAGCTTTAAGATGCCGAAGATATCGAAGTTCGCGAAGGTCATATAGAGCGGGAGCATGATCGTGTGAGTGGGGATGACGATCATGACCACGACGCAGCCGAAGAGGGCCTTCTTGAGCGGGAAATCATATCTCGCGAAGCCGTATCCCACCATCGAACACATCAGCACCTGGATCATCATGAGCGTCAATGAGTAGAGGATCGTGCTGAGTGCCGTGGAAGAGTAGTTCAGCGTATCAAATGCGATCTCGTATCTCTCAAACGTGGGCGACTGCGGGATCATATAGACCATCGTGTTGTAGTTGTCCGCATCGGAGAAGAACGACCTTGAAATGATGCCGAGCACGGGGCCTATGATCACATAGGCTACGCCGATCAGGATCACCCAGCGTCCGAGTCCGAGCACGAAGCTCTTGAAAGTGTCAATGATCCGGCTTTTGGTGTTCCCATCTATCTTTTTGGACCGGAAGCCTCTCGGATTAACGGTGACAAGCTCTGTGTCCGCTGCTTTCTTTTCGGTTGTGTTATTCTTCGCTTCCTCTGCAGCTTTATCCATTCCCATGGTCACCACCTCCTTTTAAGAGCGTTTTTTAGCGCTTATATTCACTTGCCGCTTCGTTCCCGAAGGGGACCAAAGAGGCCTTTAAGCCCGGCACGGGACCCGTGTGTCGGGTTTTTCAGTTATAGTAGAATGTTCGTTTTTGTATGTAACGGACGACGATCGCAAGTATTCCGCAGGTGATCAGCGTGGATACCAGCGAGAAAGTCGAACTTAAGCCGTAGTTTTTCTCGGAAAACGCTGTGTTATATGCGAGCGTTACTACATCCGAATTGATGAAGCTGTCGACTACCGTGTAGACCACAACAGTTATGATGTGAGGCATGACCATCGGGAAGGTGACCTTCCAGAATGTCTCATATGCGGTAGCGCCCTCGATCTTTGCCACTTCGTACATCGAACCCGGGATGGACTGCAGCGCTGCGATAAATATGATGATCTGAACACCGGAGGCATTGATGATATTACTTATCCTCCCTACCGCGCCGACCACATAATCGATGAGACTGCTCGGAAGTCCGAGGTTTGAAAACATCCCTATGTAATACCCGATGCTCACACCTGAGCTTGACGCTTCGGAAACCTCTGCCCCCGCAGAGGAGAGGCCGCCCACCATCATGCTCGCCACGACCTTCATGGCGGAGAGGATCGCTTCGGAGTTTATGATGACCGGCAGGAAAAAGATCGCGCGCATCAGTGTGCGTCCCCTGAACTTCTTGTTGAGAAGCATCGCGAGCATCAGACTGAAGAAGGTGATGAGGGGCACATCGACGAGCATGTTCACAACCGATGTCGTCAGTACCTGCTTGAAGGTACCGTGTGCACGGAATGCATATATGAAATTGTCAAGTCCGACAAAGTCGAGCGTATAGCCTCCGCCCGGTGAGACAGTCAGCTCTGACAGGGAGAACTGTACCGTCTGGAAAAGACTGCGCAGGTAAAAACACAGGAATCCGATCAGCCACGGGACTATGAACAGGAATCCCTTGGCGGAGCGCTTACGGGTAAGAGTCAGTCTGTTTTTTTTCTTTAATTTCCCCATATCACCCTCCGATCGCGTAGCTCCTTGCTGCGACCGTGATCCGGTCAGCAGTCGCTGCGGTGTCTGTATGGTTTACATAAATCTTTGTTCCGTTGCTGTAGGTCGTGACGCTGACGCCTTCCGAAATCTGCCTGAAATCGGTCATGTAGGCGCCGTTTACCTTCGAGAGCGCATCGTTTACACCGTTCCAGATCTTAACTGCCGTTTCTTTCCAGCTGTCATAGGAAGTGGAATAAAACTTGTTGAGTCCCGTCATCTTCATCTCGGTCGATGCTTCCTTTGTGAAGGTGAAATGCGGTGAAGCACCCCGTTCCACAAGAGAGAGGATGATCTCATCGATGTCCGTAGTGTTACTAAGGTTGATCGCTGTGCCGGAGTAGTCGATACATCCGTGGATCAGCATCTCGTAGAAAGGAACCGCGGCGTCTGCGACGGGATAGGCATTGTCCGTGAGCGGTGCGTTAAGGATGTCATCCGCATATGTGAATGAGTAATCATTTCCGCTGTTGATCATCACGTTTTTGCCGGTGTCCTTCATCTTTTGGAGCTGAGCTTTTACGACCTGTAATGCCTCTTCGCGGTTGATAACATTGGTCCGACGCTTATCTGAATGAAGCTCGTTCCCGAGGTCTCTCAGGGAAATGCCCGAAACGCCTATATCACCGATCTTTTCCGCAAAATTCTCCGTATAGCGGACGAGGAACTTCGGGGAGATTAGATAGTAAATGTTCTCATCATAGCCGAGGCTGGCGGTCTGTCTGAGTGTCGCGGGATGGACTTCGCCGAACTCGCCGATATATCCGGTCCCGTAATAACGCGAGGTTTCGTTGGAAGCGGAATACCTGTCGCTCACTTCGGAAACCTTCTGGAATGCGCAGTCTACGTAAAGTGTGCCGTTCCGGGCGAGAAGCGCATCCGAAAGCTCTTCAAGTCCCGTTTCGCCGCCGAGCTTTCCCGGAACCTTTATCTTTCCGAGAGTGTCATGATAGTATCCTCCGCCGCTCCAGCCCTGCAGGTTCATCACCTGTTTCGTCACGCCGGATGCTTTAAGGTCGTTTGCAAGCTGTGCCGCCTCTTCAAAGGTGGTCATAGCGGTAAGACCTCTGTACTGGGTCCCGAGGAAGTATTTGGTCTCCTCGACACCGCCGATCACGTCATAATAAAGCTTGATATCGTCTTTCGAGGGAGAGGAGGCATTTAGGCGTCCCTCGCGGATAAGCCGTTCTCTGTAGTAGTTGGCCGCACCCGAGAAACCGGTGTTTTCTGCGGTAAGGAGCGTGTAACGAACAGTGAGCGGAGTGTCGTAGTAGTCCGTCTCGACGATCGGAAGCTTTGCCTCGCTGCCCGTAGTACCGAACATCGCGAGAGTGTCGTTTCCTCTGAGAATGAACGTGGTGTACACGTTGTTGTATTCGTTTACGTCTCCGGCAACACTTGCGGAAACATTTGCTAAGGATGCGCCGGATTCGATGGTTGCGAGGATCCCGGAGTTCTCACGGAATATTCCGAAGAGGGAGAGCTTTGCGCTCAGAGTCTTCTCGCGGACCGTATAATCGGCGACCATCGGGTCGATGCCGTAGATGTATTCTGAATAATCATTTCCTGAGCGGGCAGTTCCTTTGCCGTTGTTAAAGCCGATGATCGATCCGGAACCGTTCGGAACGAGAAGGTATCCCGTCTCGTCTTTTCCTGCCGCGCCGAAGAAATTCAGCATCTGAATATCATGGATCGCGCCTCCGCCGTTCTCCTCAACGCCCTTCATATAGACGCTTGCTTCGAGGTAGTCGTCCTTTATGGTGTAATCGATCGGGACCTTGAAGGTGATGGGCACCGCGCCTTCGACATCCACTGCGGACATCTCGCGCTCGTAATCTTCCTTCGTCCATCCCGCTGCCGTAAAGTATTCGTTCAAACGTCTTACCTGGGACACACCTTTCCGGGTGTTCTCAAGCATGACCATCAGATCCTCGTCCTCGTCGCTTTGGATGAATTTCTTCCTTGAGAACTTTTCCGCGGCGCTGTCCATCTTTGAGAGAACATCTTCAAGAACGTCCTTGTTGATGTAGATGGGGACGATACCGGTAGCTGCCGTGGTGTCTCCGAAGGTGTAGATGATCCTTACGCCGTTCTTTATGGACTGCGCATTAAGCTGTCCGAGCTGTACCGCCTGAGAGTAGGAGTCGAAGGTGTTCTCCATACGCTGCGTATTGTAATAATCAAGGATCAGCTGACTCTTCAGATAAGCCTTGTTGGTGACATTTGCGATCCCGTCCTCGTCTGCCCCGGGGGGATTGGAGTAGACCGTTTCACCGTTGCGCTTGTCATATACCGCGATGTTGCCGGTGTCCGTTTGGACATAGAGCTTCAGAAAATCGCTCTCGGCTGCCAGAGCATAACCTTCTAACGAAACGTTACTGTCGGGCGCCGCCTTAAAGTCGGTCCCTTCCTCCATTGTGTAATCCGTCAGGTAGTCTCTGTAGTGGTCATAGAAACTGTAGCGGATCAGGTAATAGGTAAGGTATGTTGCACCGATCACCAGAAGAGCTATGAGCAGATAACGGAACCACCCGCTCCTTTTTTTCCGCCGCGTCTTCAGATCCTGCTTCTTCAGCGCTTTATTCTGTTCTTTTGTCTTAGCCATGCGCTGTCTCCTCTTGCTTCTCTTTGCGGTCGGTCTTTAACCGACTGCGTTTCCTTGCCCGTGCTGTTCCCGCCGGGAATGCTTCGGGCCTTTAGGCAAAACACTTCAATGAAGTGGTAGGCTTCTCTTTTATGTCCGGAAAAGCAGTTCCTGATATATGCTGTGCAGGAAACTGTAAAACTGATTGACCAGATCCACGATGAGGAGGACGATAAAAATGATGAGCAGCAGGGCAACCACGGTGAGAAAAAGGGTGATGAGAGTCTTCCCCAGAGTGAAGTTGTGTACCGTCATGATCCCCACAAGCATCATGAACAGGGTGTAGGCTATCCCGACTCCGCAGATCATGGTATAAAATGCCGCCTCGTCCTCAGAAACAAACCGGCTGACCACAGTCCCGATCAGGATGCCTACCGTAGCAGGCAGGGTGGAATATCCGACCGCGATCACGATGTCTTTGAGTCTTCCCTTCCCGTCCATAAGACAGGTGATCGACCAGTTGCTGACGCAGATCAGGAAGAAGAACAGCAGCACGGTGATAAGCTCCGGGAGGGAGTTCACGTCCCTCGGGTCTATATCGTTTACGATGAAGCCTGCGGAAATCCGGTTAACGGACCACGCAAGTGAGAAGAGGATAACGAAGATCAGAGCCACCGCTACGGAGCCTCTGTCTCTGTGCCGGATCTCGTAGAATCCGTCTGCGGGATGACTGACTGTATGTAATGCGTATAGCCACTTATCTTTCGATAAAAGTTTTTTCATCTACAGCAGTCCCTCCTCTCTTTCGATTCCCTTTTTTCTGTTCTTTATCTTTTTAAAGATGAACCCGGCGACGATCAGAACCATCGCTCCGGTAAGTATCCATCCGAGGTTTTCGGCCAGTATCATGTTCCTGTAGCGTTTGAACGCGATGGAATAGTATTCTTTGTTCATTCCGAGCTCGAAATAATGCATGGCCTTTTCGTTATCACCTGCCGTGAGGTAAGCCTTTCCGATGCCGTTGTTCGCAAGTTCGTTGTTCTCATCCAGCCGGAGAACCTCCTGCCACTTGCCGATGGCCTGTTTCTCGTCTCCGTCGAATCTGAGTCCGACAGCTTCGTTGATCAGATTTCCGTAGTTGGTCTCTCGGAATTTCATGATCACATTTCGTCCGGCATCGAGGATGAGGACCTCTTCACCGATCTGTTCGATCGCAACAGGTGTCTGGAAGGTTCCGTCCTGCAGTCCGACGCCGCCGAAGATATAGAGAAGATTTCCCTCCTTGTCGTAGGTGAAGACCCTTCCTCTCTTTCGGTCGAGGGCTGAGTACATTCCCTTGCCCCTGTAGACCACGTCCACGATCTCGGAAGGACCGCTGTAGTCGCCGTAGTTGCCGTAACGGATGTCGCCGCCGACATTGCCGTTCTCGCCCTTCTGGATAACATCCTTACCCTGCGGATTAAGCCTGCGGACTGCCTGGATCCCTTCGGAATCGATGTTTGACGCATATATGAAACCGTCCGCGTCGACGTCTATCCCGGTGAATTCGGTAGGGATGTAAAGCTGGGTGTTCGAACGCTCCTCTTTCGAAGCGAATCGCCTCCAGAACTTCTCCCATACAGAGATCTTGACCTCGATGGTCCCGAAATATCCGGAAAATGTTCCGTCGGATTCAAAAACGAGGATCCCTTCAAATGCGCCTTTGGAGATCACGTAGATACGGTCTGCGTAGTCCACGGTGACCTTTAAGGGGATGAATGCAAAATCATCCTCGAGGATCTCGGATTTCGGTTCCTTTACAACACGCTTATATTCACCCCCGGGTGTGAGGACCACTACACGGGCGTTGTTTGAGTCTGCCACAAAGAGCTCGCCGTTCTCCGAAACACAGACTCCGTAGGGGGCGCTGAAATGATCTTCGATCCCTTCTGCCGTAAAGGTGTCGATGATCCGGTTCACTTTCCTTAAGCTGCCGTCCAGTACCACGATCCTGTTGTTTCCGGTGTCTGCGACATAGATCTCGCCGTCTTCGGAGATACAGAAGTCTCTGGGTTCCTTAAATGCCGTCGTCCCCAGGTCGATACCGCCAAACTTTCCGGCCGGCGTATATGCGGCGGGTGTTTTTATGACGTCTTCCCAGTAGTTGTAATTGTAGGTGTCATACGGGACATCTTCCTCCGCATGGACTGCGGTTGCGGAAAATGACGCCATGAATGACAGGATCAGCACGCCGAGTATTCTTTTTGATCTAAAAGTCTTTCTCATAAGCACCTACTCCTTTATACCGGAGGTAGTCATGGTTTCCAGCACGTTGCTCTGGCAGGTCAGGAAGAAGAGTATCGGTACTGCCGCGATGATAAACGTTACCGCAGCGGAAGCACCGGCTCTTGCCGTACCGCCGGCAGCGATCTGCTGAAGAGCGAACTGGAGCGGTTTTAACTGCTCGTCCCTTAGGAACATGGAGCCTGTATTGCCCCACATCTGCTGGAACTGGAAGATCGCGAGTGTCAGCCATGCCGGCTTTACGTTCGGCATCACGATGGACCAGAAGATCCTGTACTCGCTTGCTCCGTCGAGCCTTGCCGATTCCATGAGAGATACCGGCAGCTGTTCCATAAACTGTTTCATCAGATAAAGCCCCATACCGTACTGACATGCCGGCAGGATGAGTGCCAGGTATGAATTGTTGATATGCAGCCAGCTTATGATCATGTAGTTCGGTATCTGAGTTACCGTCCAGGAGAACATCATGGAAAGCACGACCATGCTGAACATGAGCTTCTTACCCGGGAAATGATGCTTTGCCAAAGGGAAGGCCGCAAGCGATGCTATAATGACATGCCCAAGGGTTCCGAGACCTGTGATGATGATCGTGTTCATGATGTACCTTGAGAAGGGTACCCAGGAGTCACCCATGACATTAAACAGGTCGGTAAAGTTGTTGAGCGTCGGGTTTTTTACGAAGATCGCCGGAGGATACTGGAATATCTCATCGAGCGGCTTCAGGGAATTGTTCACGATCATGACAAGCGGCAGGGACATGAATATCCCGCATATGATCATGATCGTGAAAAGTATCCCGTTCCCTGCGACGGAACGATTGAGCTTTTTCTGTCTGTGATGTTTTTTCTGAAGTTTTATTACTCTTTCCAGGGTTATTCACCTACCCTTCGGAGAAGTTTTTGTACAAGCTTGTTAGTGCCGACCATGAGAAGGAAGAGCACTGTTGCGATCGCGGAGGCGTAACCCATATCAAATCTTGTCGAACCGTAATCAAGAAGGTGGGTAACGACTGTTGCACCGGCGTAGTTGACGGAGGGATTACCGGCCAGCTGGATGGAAATATCCGCCACGGCGAAGGACTGTGTGATCTGCATTACCGCGCCGAACATCAGCTGAGGCTTCATGGCGGGAAGAGTGACAAACCACAGCTCCTGCCAGCGGTTTTTTACGCCGTCGATCGCCGCTGCCTCGTAGAGCGTCTTGTCTACAGTCTGAAGACCCGCGATGAAGCTGAGGAAACCGGTGCCGAGTGACAGCCACAGCTGTACGACTATCAGGCAGGGAAGGATGAGGTTTGCATCCTGCATCCAGAGCTTCTGCTCGTCGATGATCCCGAGGTTCATCAGAATACCGTTGAGGTATCCGTAACGGTCTGACGAAAGGATCAGAGACCAGACCATATATGCATTGCCGCAGATCGAAGGAGCATAGAAGATGAGAGTCAGGAGGGTACGTACCTTCGGACGGAACTCATTGATGATCCATGCAAACAGGAGGCAGAGCAGATAACTGATGGGTCCTGTGATGACTGCAAAAATGAGGGTATTCTTCAGAGAGATCATGAAGATATCGTCATTTAAGAACAGCTTTGTATAATTGGCCCATCCGTTGAACTTGGGCGCCTCGAGCATATTGAAGTAGGTAAAGCTCAGTCCCATGGACATAAGCACCGGAAGCACCGTAAAGAGGAAGAACAGGATAAAATATGGGCACATCATGATGTAGCTGGTCTTGCTCTTCTTGATCCGGTAGCGCAGAGTTCTCTGCTTCCTTGCGATCTCGACACCTGTCAGTGACAGAAGAGGTGCTTCGTTGCCTGCTTTGAAGCTGCTTTTCTTGTTGTTCGTATTCACGGAAACGGGTGAATGCTCAGACACTTCCCTGCTCCTCCTTCCTAATGATCATTTATCTTCGACCGGCAGACCGAACTCGATACGCTTATACCTGATCTCCTCATTGATATAAAGGACCTTATCCATCAACTCCTCGCGGGGTGATGCCGTATCTGTTTCGGTTGTTACGGTATAAAAGGCATTGTTGACATTTCGCCATGAATAATAGCCACCGGGAACCTGAGGGATCCCTTTTACCCATTCAAAGGCTTTGGCCAGATTATGGTAGGTATCCACGGGCCAGGGGAGCATCTCGAAGGCTTCCCTGTTCGCTGTGGCGACACGTGCCGCCGAACCCATGAGGCTCTCCATCTCTCTGTCGTAAAGGGCCTGAACGCCTGCATCTGTCCACCATTTCAGGAACTGCCAGCATGCATCGGGCTCTTTTGTATCGGCCATGATCATCGAAGCCAAACCCGTGCAGCCCACTGAATGATCGATCGTGCCGTCAGCCTTCTTTGTTCCGGGAACCATCGTGAAGTCCCACAAACCTGCGATATCCGGAGCGGACACTTCAAGGTTGTTGTACACTGTATAGTCTGCGATGATGATCGGACATTCACCTGTACGGAAGCGCTCCTCCACGGAAGTCGTTTTGTCGAGGCCGTAATCGGTGTAGAATTCACAGTATTGTTTGAAGGTGTTCACCGCGATATCGGAATCGAGTGCGGAGGAAATGCCACCTTCGTTATAGTATTTACCGCCGTTCTGATATAACATCATCGCGTAGATCTGTTCGCCGGGCAGCATTCCGAACTCCATCTGGTTCTTGGCTAGCACAGACATGATGACCTTTACGTCGTCCCAACTCTGAGGGATCGTGAGGCCAAGCTCTGCGAGGATATCCTTCCTGTAGAACATGACGGGGAAGGTCTGTGTCTCGGGAAGCGCGTAAAGCGCTCCGTCAAAGGAAAATGCTGTGAGCGCGCTGTCGTAGAAACGGCTTGTTACTTCTTTTACATCGCTGAAGCGGTTTAGGTCGAGCACGGCGTTTCTGAGTCCGTAATTGACCGGAGTATCGTTTCCTGTGTTGAGGACCGCACCTGCGATACCGTTCGTATTTGCAACCTGTATCGCAACGTCCGGGCCTTCTCCGGCCAGCTCTGCCCTTAACAGGGTGTTCATGTCGACGAGCTGTACATTGACGTTTATGCCATAAACGTTTGTGAAGGATTCATCGATCAGGGAGCGGATAACGTTTGCCTGATCGCGTCCGGTACCGATCCAAAGGGTTATGGTCTTGTTCTCCTTGTCGGTATCCCCTGTCGATCCGAGAGAGTTGTAGTCGATCACAAAGGAATTGAAAAGGCGAGCCGTTTCGTTCCCGAAATCGCTTAAGACGCTGTCACCGTCGATCGTAAGAGCCTTCGAATCCGAGGTGATAAAGATACGGTCGATCTGCAGCGGCTGGCTGATGACCTGAGTGATCCATGTACCGCATGCGCGGACATTCGTCTTGTATGTACTGATGACGCGGACAAAATGCTCTACGTCATCGATAAGATAATCAAGCTGGTCACGCATCGTGATGAGCACGGACTCCTTGTCGGAGGTCGTTCCCACGGCAGTGCGGAGCGAATAGATCGCATCGTTTAATTCGTCTCTGATCTCGGTAAGTTCGTTTTCTATATTGGGAAGGGCGGCTTCTATCTGGTAGTCGCGGTAGGTGTCGGGTGAAACGCCGATTATCCTGATGACCTTGCGGTAGACGGAATTCAGCTTGCTGACACAATCCTGTACCTGAGCGATCACTTCGGAGAATTCGCCGAGGACTACCTCCATCCTGAAGTTGTGGACCCCTTTGGTCAGAAAGAACTTGTAAGGGTTACCGTCCTTGTCTGTGAGAGTATCGAGACGCCAGTCGGAATCATAGTAGAACCCGTAGTTTTCCATCTCCTTGAAGGGAACCCTGCCGTCGACGGTGATCTTTCGCGAGACATAGATTCCGCGCATAAAGTTCTGTTTGTCAAAAAGGGAGATCTCGTAGTAGCCGTCCTCGGGTACCTCGAACTGCCATTCAACCCACTGCCCGGCTTTATCCCAGCTGGTTCCGCCGATGGTATTGTTGAGAAGGTATCTTGAGCTGTGGTCGGATACGGCAGCGGAAGACTGATCCTGCTTCGGATACAGAGTCTGGGAGGATGTCTTTCTTGCATCCTCGCCCTCGACAAAGATCGTCACGCCCGAGGTATCCTTCGCGCCCTCCCCGTCCCATGCGGCTTTACGGTCCGCATAGGACAGTTCCTGCACGTTGTTAGAGAAGGCAAGACCTCCGAGGAGCATAGGCTCCCGGCGGGACTTTATGGTGATCGAATGCTCCCCGGCGGTCAGATAAAAGCTTAAGGGAGAAGTGATATAACCGTTGTTGTCATAAAGATAAGAGGTGATCCACTCCGGGATCTCGATCGAGGTGGGCTTCATGTCGTTGCCCTGGTTGTCCTTCCTCCAGGTAACGTGATCTTTCCCGCTGTCAAAGGCTTCCTTTGCGACATCCGTTGTCCAGACGCGCGAGAACTGAATGATCCCAAGCTCGGTGTAGGGTTGTTCTCCGTCAAGGAAGAACGATCGCTGGATCTCTGAGTTCTTGCCTTCTACCGGATAGTAATCGAGAGAAAGGTCGTACAATCCGGCTTTTTTAACGGAGAACGTATATGTGATCTCGCCGGTCTCGCCTGTGAGTACGGATTCGCCGTCGTAGCCTTCAAAACTGCTTCTTGTTTCGGGAGTTACCGCAAGACCGTCCTCCGTATATGAGGAATAATCGGAAGCGGCGATCTTTATCACTTCGTCGGGACGGGCATCGTCAGGGACCTCGGAGAGGTATCTTCCGTAATCCGTGCTGTACATCATGTCAGCGTTGCCCGGAACTACCGTGTCATTTGAAAGTACGGACCGGAGCACAAAAAACAGCACGACAGCCAGCACGACAGCGCAGTATATGAAAATTTTCCGTACCTTTTGCGACATGTTTGTTTCCTTTCAGTTTCCTTCATACAGCCACACGGCTTCACCGTTCTTCTCAGGTTCATCCGGCATATATTTTCTGAGAACCTTTTCCATCGGAAGACTCGAGAGGTAGCACAGGATCCCCGGGAGGAAAAGTATGCTAAGGATCGGCAGAACGTAGAACACCGAGTATATCAATCCGCCGATCGCGGCAATGTGCAACAGAGTAACAACAAAATGCTTTCCGCTTATGATGAATGCCATCATTAAAGCCTGCCCCGTCGATACTCTGAACCTCGAAATGACAGGAAAGAGGTAGAGGCAGGTCGACAGGGTGATGATCACAAGGATCACAAAGACCTTTGCTTCGAATGTGGAGAGCGAGATCTCCACATGTGCAACATAACGATTGAAAAAGTACATCGCCGAAGTCACGATGAGCAGCGGTATCGTTGCCAAAGTGCCTCTTTTAAGGAACCTGCGGAAGTTCTTAAAGTAGCTTCGAGCGGGATATCCGACACCGTGGCGGACACTTTTTACCACCGTGTGATAAAGCGCAGCGGATGCGGCACCTATCGTTATGACCGGCAGGCAGGTCACGATCCACATCAGGCTGAGGAGGATCAGCTCGCCTGTTTTGGTAAGGAATGAAACGAGCGGTCCGTCCACATCGAAGAGAAAATGCCGAACGATATTGTCGGTTGCCGTTTTTTTACTTTGTTGAACCATACAAAAATCCTTTTTGGATGCTTTCGGGAGAAATTGTCGAAAAACGCATCAGACTTATGTTTGCTAATTAGCTAAACGTTTACTCCCGATTTTTCAATTGACCTGTTTCGGATGTTTTAGGCAAAATATACAAATTTGCTTAGTGATCAGTGAATTCTTTTGTTAAAAATATAGCACCTTGTTACTTAAATCACAAGCTAAATTTGTTAAATTCGAATTAGAATTTACTTAATTTTCACTTAAATTTAGTGGGTTTTTTCAGAAAAAAGCGAATTGATGTCACTAATTAGAGAAATATAAAAGAATCGCAAAAAACATCAGTATTAAGATACTTTTTTATCTCAATACTGATGTTTTTTTATGCCGATCTGTTTATGTATGAGATCTTTAAACTATTCGCCCTTGTTTTTACCGGCGCCAAGCAATCCGGTCTTTCGCTCGACAAGCCAGCCGTAAGAGATCACGGTTCCGTAACGATAGTCCGGATTGACGCAGTGCTGTTCAAGAATATTGAGTAGCTGGCCGATCATTTCCTCAATATTGACATGATATGTCGTAAGAGCGACATCGTCCATCCTGTTGTCTGAATAATCATCGTAACCGACTACAGCGATGTCCTCGGGTACGTTGTAGCCTTCGCTGCGGAGCTTTTTGATCAAACGGTAGGCCGTATGATCGTTGGTGCAGATAAAACCGTCGGGAAGTGTGGCCGGGAGCTTAAGATCGACGTCCAGGCCTTTTTCGTTACGGTCGGGAAGTACGTATTCCTCGTTAAAGTCGAGCTGGTTTGCTATCAGGTATTTTCTGTAGCCGACAAAACGATCGAGGTTACTCCTGGTCGCCAGATAGCTTCCGACAAACCCGATCTTTTTACAGCCGGAACGGACGAGGTGGCGGGTAAGAAGGTAGCCGCCATTGACGTTGTCGCTGATAACGGCGTCCATATCGAAGTCCTCGTTCTCAAAATCGAAGAGGATACAACCGATACCGGTGCGGACTACGGAACGAAGGTAGGCGTTTCCGACCTCACCGATCACGATGATCTGGTCGATGGATTTGAGTGAAAGCAGCTTCGGAAGCTCACCCTTTTCCTCGTCTTCCGCGCGGACCGTTTCAAAGATCGCAACGAAATTACGCTTGGTCAGCTCTATGAGCATCTGCTGATAAACCTTCTGATAGAAGGAGTTCACTCCGATAAAACGCTCGGATATGATGATCGCAACATTTCTGCTCTCGTTACGTTCGGGGTTCTTTTTGAAGATGTACCCCAGCTCGTGTGCCCGGTTTAAGATCTCCTGACGGAGCTGTTCCCTCACGCCGTCCTTGCCGGCAAGAGCCTTTGAAACAGTTACGATACTGACATCAAATTCCTGCGCGATGTCTTTCATGGTAACCTTTTTTTCTGCCTTTTCCAAGAAAATACCCTTCCTTTCATTTATTCCGCATATTTCATCAATGCTTTGACAATATCCTCATAAACGATGTATCCCCCTGTCCGGTAGAGAAGTCCGAAATTCTCTCCGTTCCCCGAGAAGGAGTTGTTGTCCCACCACATGGCCGTCATACCGCGGGCCTTCGCCGATGCAATGTAGTAGGCGGCATAGTCCACGCGCTCTTCGAGGTTCTTCTTATCAAGGGCTCCGAACTCACCGATCACAACAGGGATCCCTTTTTCCACATAACGGGTATACAGCCTGTCCATAAAGGAGTCGATATCCCTTGTTGAGGACTGCTTCTGAGAGGAGAAGTAGGATGTCCCCGAAAGGTTCAGCGCGAAGTCGTAAGGGGTGTAGGCATGTACCGATACGACGATGCGGTTTGCGCCTTCAAGCTCCGGTGTGTCCTTGGGCAGGACGAACTCGCGGTGCAGAGCACCTTCGGGAGAAGCGTCATATCCGGGACACATCAGGTACCTCGTGGCATTGAAGCCTCCGGCTGCCCTGACGGTATCGACAAACAGCTGATTGAGCTCGTTTATGCAGAGCATGGATTCCTTTACATCATCGCTCCATGTAGGGATCCACCACTCGTGCTCGTGCCCGACGAGGCGGGGCTCGTTCATTGATTCAAATATAAGGTGCTCATCATAGTCTTTGTAACGCTCTGCAAGCTGTGACCAGATGGCTTTTATGTAGGAAACGGACTGCTCCCTGTGCGCATTGTCGGGGTAGAAGCCGTTGGCTTCGGGGTGGTTGTCGTGATGGATATTAAGGATGACATACATTCCCTCCTCGATCGCCCAATCCACGACCTGTTGTACGCGCGACATCCATTTCTCGGATATATTATACTCCTTATCCACATGGTTGTGCCACGAAACAGGGATACGGATCGTTTCAAATCCTGCCTCGTGAAAAGCCTTTATCATGGACTGTGAGGTCTTTACACTGACCCATGCGGTTTCGGTTTTCATCTCGTCGGAGAGCCCGCTGTCCTTATATGCGTCAAAGGTGTTTCCGAGACTGACGCCTATCTTAAGGGCCTTCACGAATCTCAGGGAATCCGTATCGGGAACTGCCTTTTTTTCTATGGAAAGCTCCGGGATGGAGATCTTGGGAGTAGTCGAAGTGTCCCCGGTTTCCGACCCGGAAGCGCCCGAATTGTCCTGTCCGGAGGCGTTTGCTGCGCCTGTATCGTCAGATTCGGAAGTATCTGCCGCATCGAGGGCTTCCGAACCGGTAACGCTTGTCCCCGGGTTCCCCTGTGTACCGCCCGTGCAGCCCATGAGTCCGACGATCAGGGATATGCAGAGGAATGTCGTTAATGCGGACTGCGCAATCTTCTTTTTGGTTTTTTTGACTTTACTCATAACCGCTCCTTGTCGCAGTACGTGCCACGTCCCGGAGATCACGCCGACTGAAGGTTTTTTCGATCGGGAAATCTCTTTCTTTTTTGTATTTGAGAGCGTCTGCTCCCGGAGCGTCGGTGCGGAGAAGATGAATTCCGCTTTCCCGGATAGCTGTACGTCCGGATAACCGTAGGGGATGATGAAATGATCGCCTTTCTTAAAGGTGACTCCGCCGAGAGTGGCTTCGCCCGAAAGGACCGATCCGATCATGAAGGGTGAGGCCGGTCTGAGGGTCTCCTTCCCGTCAAGATCCCCTTTCCAGATCTTGTAACAGTCGCAGGAGTGGAGCTGCGTCAGCCAGGAACCGGATTTTGTTGAAACTGTTTTTTGTTCCGTAAAGGGAACCTTTATCACGTCCAGGCTCTTCTCGAGATGAAGAGGTCGTTTTTTTCCGTCCTGAAGACGGTCATAATCATAAAGTCGGTAAGTGATATCGCTGCTCTGCTGGCTTTCAAGGATGAGAGTGCCCGCTTTGATCGCATGTATCGTTCCGGGGTCGATCTGGAAGAAGTCTCCTTTTTTGATCGGAACTTCCCTGAGCAGCTCCTTCCAGCGCCCTTCTGCAACCATCTTTTTCAGCTCCTCACGGGTCTGCGCGTTATGTCCGATGATTATGGTCGCACCGGGAGCGCAGTCGATAATATACCAGCATTCCGTTTTTCCGAGGGAGCCATTCTCGTGCTCTGCGGCATAAGCGTCATCCGGATGTACCTGGATCGAAAGGTCCGCATTGGCATCGATGATCTTCGTTAAAAGAGGGAAACGGTCCGGAAGACAGTTTCCGAAAAGCTCCGGATGAGTTTTCCACAACTCGGACAGTTTCATGCCGTCGTATGTTCCGCCGTCTATACAGCCTTCCCCGTCCGGATGGGCGCTGACCGCCCAGCATTCTCCGATATGATTGCTCATGATATCATAACCGAAATCATCATGCAACCGCTTTCCGCCCCATACAGTCTCTTTAAATACAGGTTTTACACGTAAGATCTCCATCTCCTTAACCCTCACTTTCCCAGTCTCTTTAAAACCTCAAAGTACATCCTTGCGCTGTGGTACGGGCACGTCCATTCGTCCGCGATCGCCTTGGCGGGATCGGGCGTGCCGTCCTCTTTGAGCTGCGCATACCAGCAGGAGCCCCTCCTGCGATCCACGATATGGTCGCGGATGTATTCCCAGACCGACTTCGCCGCCTCAAGATACTTCTTGTCCCCGGTCCGTTCGTAGCCGTTCATGAAGCCGACGACTGCTTCGCACTGCACCCACCACACGCGGTCCGTGAGTACCCTTCCTTCCTCGCATTCCCCCGGAAGCGAGTGCCCGTCGTAGGCTGTGATGTAGATCTTTTCTGTGAGGGCCACGGTTATCTGCGAGAGGTCGTATTCGGTTCCTTCGAGGCCACACACGTCCACGGCTCTGTCGATAAGCCATGCCGCTTCGATATCGTGCCCATATGAATGAAGGTCGATCAGTGACCTGTAATCCCTGTCAAAGAAGACCTCAAGTCTTTCTTTTCCCGGGTTGAACAGTTTGGTTTTAAACAGGAGAAGGATCTCTTTTATCTTCTCTTCCGTCTGCTTGGAGGGTGCAACGCGGTGCAGCTCCGTGTAGGCCTCCATCACGTGAAGGAGTGTGTTCATCGTCCTGTCCGCCATCACCCCGTTCTCGGAAAGCCGGTCGTTTGGGAACGGTTTAAACGATGCAGAGAATGCCTCCAGGTATCCCGCGCTGTCCCTGCATTTTTCTTCGATCACATTCATCAGGTCCCGCGCGGCAAAAAGCGCACTTTCGTCTCTTGAGGCGTCATAATACGCGGAAAGACCGTATATCGCGAAAGCCAGATTGTAGGTGTGCTTCTGGTCGTCCGAGGGCGTTCCTTCATACGTCACCGACCAGTAAACCCCGCCGCGTGGCCGATCCATGAAGGCCCGCTGCAGGAAATCGTATGCTTGCTTTGCGTAAGCTAAAAAAACGGGGTCTTTAAGCACAAGAAAGGCATTAGAAAAAGTCCAGAGGATGCGGCTGTTCAGAATACATCCCTTATCCGCATCTTTACGGAGAACCAGATCATGATCCATTTCTCCGTAGTATCCGCCAAACCGACGGTCGATCATCCCCTCCCAGAAAGGGAAAAAATGATTCATAAACTCTTGGGTCATCTCTTCGATAATCTGTTCCATGATCCGCTCCTGTAAAATTTAGGTAAATATTTAAGTAAAAACAGTTTAGATTTTAGTTAAATTTACAGAAAAAGTCAACTGAGAGGAATAAGATTTTTTAACAAGACATAGGAAAGTCAATAGCCTGAACTCCGAACGGAAAAAGTGCTCCGAGCGGAAAGGCAAATTTCAAAAAGGGGTTGATAAATCGACATATATAGGTACTAAAAAGAGGCAACTCATATGAGCTGCCTCTATGTGGGGTTTTATGTTTATTTGATATAATTAACGTCCCTAATTCGGATCCGGAGTTATTTGTCAAGTAACGATTCAAGCTTTGCAAGCTTTTCGGATTTGTCTGCTTCTTCAGAAACAGTTTCGCTTTCCGTGTCCTTTTTTCTCATCTCGGAGACTTCGCTGATCGCATTAACCACAACGCCCACAACAACGTTCATCATAACGAACGAGGAGATAAGCACGAACGGAACGAAGTATGCCCAGGCGTACGAGAATACTTCCATGACGGGACGGCTGATGCCCATCGACCAGCTCTCAAGAGTCATCACCTGGAAGAGAGTGTACATAGCCTTCGGAATTGTACCGAACCAGTCGGGAAAGGTTGTACCAAACTGCGTTACACCGATGATAGAGAAGATGTAATAAATTATGATCAGAAGGAGAGCCGTCCATGTGATACCGGGCAGGGATTTCCCGATCGCGCCGATGATGACCTGCAGGGGTTTAAGGCGCTGACCATCTTGAAGCGCGGAGCCCCTTTAATGAACGGAACACTCTGAACACACGGAGGATTCGTGCCGAAGAGATCACCCGCAGAGCAGATATCCTGGTTGTTGCGGCAGGCAGACCTCGCGTTGTGGGCGGCTCATTCGTCAAGCCCGGGGCAACCGTCATCGATGTCGGCATAAACGTTGATGAGAGCGGTGTGCGCGGTAAGATGATTTTGCCCTTTAGTGAAGCATTATATACTGTGACTGTCAACCAAAAGTGCTCCGAACGGAAAAACAAATCACAAAAACGAGGTTGACCAAGCGGTGATCTGTATGAACTGGTATCGGATGTATCCTCAGTACCGAAGAAAGAGTCCTGATCTCAAAGAGTTTCAAAAACGGTTTGATTTAAATGCCTAAAATATCCCCCGGGATACCGGGGGATACTCTTTACCTGTATATATTGATGAAATGCAATTCGTCTATTGAATCATATCCGTCAGCATTCGGGTTATGCAATAGAATCATAGCATTTCCCAAGGAGTCTGTGCTTACCCCAAACACATGAAGATTTTTGTTGTCAAAGGCTATCGGAATCTCCTTGGTCTCTGCGGTTTTTGTATCAAAGCAATACATAGTGTCTCCGTTTGTCTCATAATAACAGTAATTTTGATTATTTGGATCTACTGAAATAGCTTTATGATCGTCCGGCCCAAGATGGATTAAGACGTTTGTATCATTGGAATTCAGGTGAACCAGAGATCTTGACATACTGAAATTCTCATAAAACATATAATCATTCTTAATATCAATATGCGATACCAGTTGCCTCAGTTCATCATCCAACATCCATTCTTCTACATAGGTGGAGTGAAGATACTCTGTAATGTCATAGGTTTCAATTAAATCAAAATCCTTTCCATATTTATCAAGGAAGGCGATCGAATTCGCGCCCTTTTTTGTTCTGATTCTTAATAAATATAGGAAATCACCTTCAGAAGCGATATGCCTTAATACATCATTTGTTTCATTATTCTTTGAGTAGTGCTTCTTCTCAAGTTCTGTTATGTCCTTTGTTTGAAGATCTAACCTTAAAACATAGTAGTCCTCCCCCCCAACAATTCCTATGTATAAGTTATCATCTAAAAGGGCCAGTGAACAATACGGAACTGTTCCGGGAAGGTCATATCTTTCGTAGGTAAAACCACTGAGATCAAAATCATATAAATAGCATTTTAACGTTCCGTCATATAGACTTCCCGTCGAAATAACAGAAAACAGGTGATTGTTGATCATAATATCGTCATAAGTGCACTGATATGACCAATCCTCTATTGTGCAGAGATACATCTGTTCATGAGCGTCCAAACTGTAATAGTAATAGTTCATGTTGCTCTTACCAGATAGTTCGTCTTCGGTTTGTTGCGTAAAAACAAATCCGTTGCCCGCCAAAACACAGGTTCGGTTCCTGTAAATTTCTGTGTCTAAATTGTTATCTTTGTTGAATACACGTAATAAGGAGTTGTATTTTTTTAAGGTGTCTTCGGTTATTTCTGATTCCTTATCGTCGGGGCCATTATTGCTTTGCAGCTGCTCCTCCGGGAGGTCAGAAGCGACAGATTCGTTAAGCTCATCAGATAATATGTACGCATGTTCATCTTGATGCGTTTCAAGCGTTGTCTCTGAGCATCCGGTAAACATGCATACGCATATGATCGTTAAGCCTGTCGTGCATACTAGTTTTTTAATTCTCATATTTCCGCCTTGTCAGAATACCATATTTGAACAAACCGCATAAACCGTGTTTTTTCCAAAGGAATAATAATTAGGACAATCGGGGACATAGCTGGCTCCGGGATCTCCTATCATTATACTGCTAAAATCGTCATATATTCCGTATACAACCACGCAATGCCCTAAATTCCCGGATGTTTGATAGTACCAATAATCTCCCGGGCCTACATGGATGACAATAGCAGCCGGAACCCCTGCATATGCAATGGTCGAATACAATCTGGCGCACATTCCATCACATGTGTAATTATACTTTGATATATAGCTGTACATGTGCTGCGATTGTCGTTCGCTTAAGAACTGTGGCATCAGATGAGATTCATAGCCTATGTTATAGAAGATTACCGGTTGTTGATAATAAATATTTGTAATGTTATATAATATTGATGCTGTGCTCGCAGGAACACAATAATCATAATATTGTGAAGGTATTATAAAGAAATTCGGGACATAAATACAACTGCTCCTCGTTCCCTTTTGATTTTTAACATTGATTTTTTTCTTGTAATCGCTTAAAACCTTGTTTGCCAGTTCTTCTTTTTCCTTTAGTAATTGCTTTTCTTTTAAGCTAAGACCATTATAGTATTCTTCTTCCTGTTCTTTACTATATAACACAGCCCCCCCTAATGACTTAACCTCCTTTTTGTCAGTCGTTCCCTCAAGTGAAGCCGCAAATGATTCATTAGATATCGGAATCAGACACGAGAGGAGCAACGAGATACAGATTGAAAGGCATAGGCCTTTTTGTGCGGATTTGAATACTTTGAAAAGTGATTTGTACATAGTAGGTTCCTTTCTTTTTTTGTCACCATAGTGACGATTGATGTTGTAGCGAGGAAATCTTATGTAAGGAGAATACAAAAAGCAATAAGAAGAACTCCGAACGAAAAAAAGTGCTCCGAACGGAAAATCAAATTTCAAAAAAGGGGTTGACAAATTGACATAAGAAGTATCTCAAAAGTAAAAAGAGACAACTCATGTGAGCTGCCTCTTTGTTGGTTTTAATGCTTATTGACTTCCTATAAGAATGTCCGCAGGAAACGGCAGAATGATCCATACAAAGACAGCAAGGTTCTTGGCCCATCTGAGTGCTGTTCCAAAATCTCCTCCTACAACGTAGGAAACTATCGCGCCGATCACTCTTTCCGATCAAGATATTTATACGCTTACTAAAAACTGCCCAGTACTGCCTTTTCCTTTCCCAGCAAGCGATCCGCCTCTCCCGAATCGGAACATAATACTAATTGATCACCACCCGGAGGCGGCGCTATTATTTCTTCTTTTGCGTCATACCGGGTTCCGATATTTGAGTAAACAACTTCCAATATGTCTTGAATAACGTCTTTCTCCTCTGTTTGACGGTAATAGTCGCCTTCATAAAGCGTTACTTTTTCTATCGGCATCAACCCATCTATCCGTGACCTAAACAGCTCGTTATCATTCGGTTTTGTCACACAGAAAAAAACAGTAATGACGGCCACTGTCAGAACTATGCAAAGTACAACGGGTATGATTACTTTTCTTTTCATGGTCGTCCTCCTCTCTATCCAAGAGATAGTATTGTCCGAACTACTAAATAATCCCCAGCCCTCTTTGAATCATAAAAAGCTTATAGTAATACAATACTTCCTCGTCAGTATCATAGACAGCAACCACATAATCGCCCTTATCCTTTTTCTCTAAGGAGAGGGTGATTTCTTTATAATATCCGTTCTCGAAAAACTTGTTTAAGAACGTTTTGCTGCGCTTGTTGAAGCAGCCCCCCGGTGTACTGGGGAGTTCGATCGGAAGGGGATCCCATCCCGAAAAGCACCTGCCGAATTCGGTTTTATCCATATCGGCGCGATATAAACAGTCTTTGTTTGTCGAATATCTGTCGAAATAATCAAACACCTTACTAAACTCAAGAGTCTCGCTGCATTCAAAGAGTTCAGAGAACTCTTCGCTTATTTCACGTGAAGAATCTCTTCCCGTCACATAGGAATGAGAAAACATGAGCGCGAGGACCAGGGCTACGGCTGACAGCAAGGTAATGACGCCGAGAATGATAACTGCTTTTTTCATAGAGACCTTCTTCCTAAAAAACTTATCAGTTTGATTCATATAACAGGACTTTTTCTTTATCAATGTCATAAGCGGCCAGATAGTAATTACCGAAGCGGGAAAAAGGATCCCTGGCGGATACCTTAAACAATCCGTTCGTTATAGTGTCAAAAAACGGTTTGATTCTGTCGGCTAAATACTCTTCGGGAACTTCAGTCTCCCAGTCTGAAATAAGGGGCAGGATCGTTTCTGAACTTATCGATCCTTCGTAAAGACAATCCCAATCGAACCCTTCGCCTTTATAGGTCACTTCAAAATCTACCCGTACATTAACATCAAAGACTTCGGCGAATACCTTGTCGGTGGGAGGTATGAGCTCAATATACAGAATCCACATCAAAAAGAAGGAAAGGAGGATGCCCTCCAGTACCAGCAACAGGGTATATTTTGTATCTGTACGCATAAAACTCTTTTTCATAACTATGCCTATGTTCTTTCTTGTTTTTGGATTGGGTCATCAGGAAATCTTGTCTTCGGGTTTAGTGAAGCATATCATTCATGTGATGTCAACCAAAAGTGCTCCGAACGGAAAAACAAATCACAAAAACGAGGTTGACCAAGCGGTATACACGGCCTATAATATACTAGGTTACAGCGTATAGGGGGGTGCAGAATAAGGGGGCAATTATGAGGGGAGCAAAATCTGAAATTCTTACTATCGGAATCTGGGACAAGGCGGATACTTACGAACAGGCACTTCTGTTTGTAGACAAGCTTGACCCGGGTATTCGAAGACGTCTGAATATATTGTTTTTTCCGGAAGAAAAAGAAATGTTTCATAACATTATGGAATTGGACATCCTTGTTGCGGATTATCATCTGATCTCTGCAGGGGACCTTGTGAGGCGCGTTAAGGATCAAGGCGTAACATCTTCCTGTAAACTCGTGGTAGTATCGGAAAAGATGGATGCATACAAATATGCGTATAATAACGGAGCCTTTCTTTTCCTTCTGAAGCCGTTGGCTGTTGATGATCTGTATGAACTGGTATCGGATGTACTCGTCAGCAACGTAAAGGACTCACTGGTAAGAGTACGAGGAGAAGCAGGCGATGAAAGGATAGAACAGAAGGATATTCTGTTTATTGAGGCGAACCGTTCATGTACGCTGGTATATACGAAAGACGAGGTTTATCGCAGTTCGATCTCCCTGACAAAGTGGAAGGAAGTTCTGAATCCGAGACTGTTCATTCGCTGTCATCGTTCCTACATAGTGAACAAAGTAAAGATCGAGAGAGTGGAAGAGAACGAAGGTACCCTCAGTACCGGAGAAAGGGTCCTGATTTCAAAGAGCATTAGAAAAAGCTTGATATAGAAACCGAGATTTCGGAATAGAGCAACTGATCTACCGAGAAAAAGAGGCAACTCATGTGAGCTGCCTCTTTGCTGGTTTTAATGCTTATTTGATAAATCCCTAGTGCCGGAATCGGATCTGAATTATTTATCAAGCAACGATTCGAGCTTTTCAAGATGTTCGCGAACCTCTTTGATCTCGGCACGGATCTCGTCGGGATTAATGGTTGCCGGAACCTCTGTCTTTTCTGCTGCATCAGAAGATTCTTCGCTTTCTGCGTCCTTCTTTCTCATCTCGGATACTTCGCTGATCGCATTTACAACAACGCCGACAACTACGTTCATCATAACGAACGAGGAGATAAGTACGAACGGAACAAAGTATGCCCATGCGTACGAGAATACTTCCATTACGGGACGGCTGATGCCCATTGACCAGCTCTCAAGTGTCATTACCTGGAAGAGAGTGTACATAGCCTTCGGAATGTTACCGAACCAGTCGGGGAAGGCAGTACCGAACTGCGTTACTCCGATGATCGAGAAGATGTAATAAATTATGATCAAAAGGAGAGCTGTCCATGTGATACCGGGCAGCGATTTCCCGATCGCACCGATGATCACCTGCAGGGGCTTTAAAGCGCTGACCATCTTGAAGCCGCGGAGACCCTTTAATGAACGGAATACCCTGAACACACGGAGGATTCTCGCGGAGGAGAATACGGGAAGGCCCGAAACTATCGAGGTCAGGATGATAATAAAATCAAACCAGTTCCAGCCGCTTTTAAAGTAGCCGAAGAACTTGTAAGCGACCATCTTGAGGAGCATCTCGAGGATGAAGATACCGAGACAGATATAATCGATAACGGAAAGAACGCTCCCTGCGGTGCCTTCCGATAAGGACGGAACGGTCTGAAGTCCGAGTACTACCGAGTTGATAATGATGACTGCCAGAATAAGGTTCTGGAACAAGTGCCCTTCAACAAATTTCTTTAATTTTTCCATGGTGTGCATCCCTCTCAGTTGTGATTGTCAGATTACGCATATTATTGCGGAACCATACCATTCCTCAGTTTACACGAAACAGACGTGTTTTTCAACTTGAGACGGGACATCTCGCGTACAAGTCCGCTCGATGTACGTGCACTCAACCATCAATACGTGAGACTTTGTCTCACTCCGGGAAAGCAGCAGTGTTTGCTCATGAGAGCAAGCTCTCTCCGCAAACGCCGTTGCTTCCCCGGTTGCAAGCAAGCTTGCTTTGAAATGATACAACGTTTGCTCACAAGAGCAAGCTCTCTGCGCAAAACGTTGTATCATCCCAAATTGCAAGCAAGCTTGCAATTGATGGTACTCGTTTAGCGCGCAAAAAACCCGTGAAGGAAAACCTTCACGGGTTCAGCGGAGAAGGAGGGATTTGAACCCTCGCGCCGCGCAAACGACCTACACCCTTAGCAGGGGCGCCTCTTCGGCCTCTTGAGTACTTCTCCGGATGTCGAACTTTCAACAAATATTTAGTTCACGGCTTTCGCAAACCGCACGTATGATGTTATCAAACACTACTGCTTTTGTCAAGAAGAAGAATCGAAACAGCAACCTCAAAAATAAGAATCGGAACACCATCCTCGCTCAAACAAAAAACGTACGGCTCAAAACCGTACGCTTTTCACGTTCCTAGGCGGATTCGAACCGCCGGCCTTCCGCTTAGGAGGCGGACGCTCTATCCTGCTGAGCTATAGAAACATTAACCACGAGGCTTATCTTATCATAGCTGTTCATAAAGGTCAAGGATTAGTGAGACGGATGCGGATTCATGGAAATTTGCAAACCGATTGCAAGTAAAACTTGCACTAGTCCTGAGGGGAAGAATAGTTGCGATAGGTCTGATAATATATCAAAGAAAGAGGTAACCTTATGACAAGAAGTAAACAC
>JAFRSH010000021.1 GCA_017427685.1 Lachnospiraceae bacterium
AAGCCTTCCTCGATATCTTCATCACGGCTTCTTGCGAGCACTGCTACGATGTTAGTAAGGAACTCATCACTGAAGGCAGGTGTTTCAAGTACCGAACCGAGTTCTTCGTGCGTTGTCTCCTCAGCGGTCTTACCGTCAACTGTCTTACCATCATCGGCAATGTGCTTAACATCATCCTCGGAAAGGAGGTCTTTGCTTTCGGTCGTGACACCGTAACCTTGTCCGACAGTAAGGTCTGTGGAAACGATTACGGCCTTACCTGTCTTATCCTTCTGGATCGTTGAGAACTTTACCTGGCCTTCGACAACGGCCGCACTGGTCTTAATAGCGCCAAGAACATCTTCATATACTTCCGTAAGAGTTTTGGTACCACGGATCGACATCGTGGTGTTGGGAGTAACGATGTCGTAAGATGAGGTTGCGGAAAGTTTCTTCTTAACCTCGGTAAGCATTGACCCGCGCTCGATGTAGACCATGGTCTTACTGTCGTTAGCTGTACCGGTCGCGGTGAGATTGATCTTAGTGTTTGCCTCGAGATAAACATACTTGTCATCGTCGAGCTTAAGGCGGGCGAAGCTGCCTTCTCCGACAGTGAAGGAGTCGCCTGAGGAAAGCGACATGTTCTTAAAAGCGTCCAGAGTGTCGCCATCACGTTCAACGGTACATGAACCGTCAATCTCGAAGACTTTAATAGAGCGGTATGCGTCCTCCCCTCCCGTGAATATAAAAATAAGCGCAACAACGATCGCAACGACCGCAATTGCACCTCCGCCGAATATCAAAGCCTTTTTATTCATTTGGTCCTCCGCTTCTCCGGGCGAGGCAGTTAATGCCCTGACCCGATCAACCCCATTACAGCTTCCATTGCGACATTGACTCCCAATATGTGTACCCATTTATGTCTAAAATCAAGAATAATTACAATCGGTCAATAAACACTCAACCAATTGTAATTATATCCTTATTACCAATATGATGTAAACAACAAAATGCACATTTTCGCTTCTGATGCATTGCTCAATCTATCAGCTCAAGTGCATTCCCCTGATAAGCGTACGTCCCGTCCTTGTAAAGGATCACTGCACCCGTATCCTCCGGCAAAGCGATCGTAAGACCTTCTTCCGCCATTAAAAAGAGGCTTGTAGAAAGAATGTCTCCCATGATTCCCTCACGGCAGATGATAGTTACCGATTCCACATTCCCTTCAGCCGGCAGTCCCGTCCTCGCATCAAGAAGATGGTGATATATCAGGCCATCTACATTAGCACAGCGCTGGTACACACCCGAAGTGATAACACATCGGTCGCTTACCTTCAAAACACACGGAACGATCCCGTTCGTATTGTTCTCATCAGAAGACTCTCCCGTCACACCTGCCAAAGGATTGTATACTTCGATCCTGAAGGGAGTTTTCCCGCCCTCACCATCATACTTTTCGCCGACACCGCAGATATTTCCGCCCAGATCTATCAATGCACTCTCTATTCCGAGTGACAGAATGTGCTCCCTAAGTCTGTCGCTGATATATCCTTTGGATACCGCGCCCAGGTCGAGCATCATTCCCGGCATATCTCTGTGCAGGTAATATTTACCGTCTTTTTCGTAAACCTTGACTGCTTTGTAGGATACGCGCTTCAGACCTTCTTTGATATCATCGAACAGGGGAGGCGTAAAGTCCTCCGTTCCGAAATTGTAAAGCTCTGAAACAGGTCTCACCGTGATATCAAAACGTCCGTTAGTGTTATTGCACCACTCAAGTGAACGACTTATCGCGGTGTAGAGGTCGGCACTGATCTCGGTGTCCGCTCCGTCCGCATATTCCGCATGATTGACCTTGTAGAGCTCGCTCGTCTCGCGGGTCGCCGAGAAAACGTCCTCGAACCCCTCAAGGAAGGATCGGCAGTCCTCCATAAGACCCTCGTCATCCGTCCCGTAAAGGGTGATGCTCACAACCGTATCAAACATAAAGAAAGTCCTTGAAACGGACTTTCTCTCAACAGTCGTACAGCCCGTCATGAGCGGTACGAGCATTATCATAGCACACAGGATAGCTGTTATCCTTCTTAACATCTGGGTCCTCCGCAGCACATGTTTAAAGCGACATTGCACATGATCATCCTACAGCACGTGTCGCCGATAGAATTCGAATGGTCGTAATTGTTGTAGCGCGCCTGATAGCGGTTCGCGGAAGCCTCCATCCTGTCGAGCAGATCCCTGTAATTCGCGTTCTGGGGATTCATGGAGTAAGCCTGTCTCGCGTATTCGAGCGCTACGCTGTTGTTGCCGAGATTGTACTGGCAGACAGCAGCGAGGTAGTACCAGTCGCCGTTACGAAGGTTGATAGAGTTGAGCACGTTCATCGCGTCTCCGTACGCGCCGATCCTGACGAGCTCCACCGCACGGTTCAGGTCCGCATTCGAACCCGCGCCGTTGTTCCTGCCGGCGTTGAAGCCGAAGAACGACGAGTAATCCGAGCCGCTGCCGGCGTCACGGTACGATGTGTAACCGTTCTTGCGCATCTCCATGATCTGCTCGTAAGCGGCCTGAACAGTCTTAAAACGCTCCTCCGCGTTCCTGTCACCCGGGTTGTTGTCGGGGTGATACTGCTTGCTCAGGTTTCTGTATGCTTTCTTGATGGTGTCTTCATCCGCGTTCGGCGAGACTCCGAGTACCTGGAAGGGATCCATATCTTTACCTTTCTTTTTAACGCTTATGTGACAGGCCCGTACGCTTCTTTATCACGTACAAAAACTGTCGATTTATACCCGCTTTTGCCAAAATACAGGGAATTGGTTTTTATTTCTTTTGCTTTTTGGATTTATCTTTCTCTAATGGCTTATTCTTGGCGTAGAGGAAGATTCCTGAATAAAGTATATTGTCAAGTATCGCCTTATTCTTCACTATCGGCAACATCTCGTACGCGTCGGCGCACTCTCCCGCCATCATTCTGAGGAGGTTGTCCTTCTCCTCTTCTGTTATTGGTGTGCCGTTTTCGACTGCTTCAGGCTTGTTGATCGCCCCTGCATCCGGAGATGATTGTTTTTTCTCTCTCTGAATAAAAGGGTTATATCTGCCTTTCTGCCTGTCTTCCTCAAGGTCACAGAGCGCGTCCGCGATGTAGATGAACTTCCCGAGGAAGAATCCGAGTTTCTCAAGGTATTTCTCCCACTCGTCGTGTCTGAACACGAACATCGCTGCCGTGAGCCTGCCGAAGCATCCCGCAACCTCGTCAATGTTTGTGCACCCGCTTTTCTCAAGTTCCGCGAGGTTCTTAAGTTCCTTTACTATCACCCTGCGCTGACGGGGGTATGCCTTCCCGGCTGTCACCGCACCTTTGTGCAGGAGCCTTACGAGCACTGCTGCTTTCTTGCTGCCGTCGTCCTTTACATCGTCAAGGCATTTGTAGAACGACAGGAGCACGTTCATGTAAGCGCCGTAGCGTGTGAAGGCGTTCGTGAGCGAAACATGCCTCTGCATGGGATGAACGATGCATCTTCCCTCGTGCCGCTCGTCTTCGGGCTCGTAGAGTCCGGTCAGGAGAACCGAGAGAAACACGAGGTCGTACCCGAGTGTGATCTGACCCCTGATACCGAAGGCCTCCTTAAGCTCGCGACATATCCCGCAGTAATAAGCGCTGTAGGTGTCGTAGTCCCTGACCTTCAGTTCGTTCTTGTCGATCCTGACATATCCAAACATTTGAGTCCTCTCTTTAGATGCTGATCAAACTGCGTCCCTTTGTTAACGACCTGACCTTTAATGTGACAGTATTCCTTAAATAAACAAGAGAAGCGCTATATTCCTCAGAAGTCCCGACTTGAAGAACCTGTATCTGAGGATCATGTATCTCTTCATGAGGAACGACTTCGACTCGATCCCGGCGAATTCGTTCACGATCTTGGCATTCTTGTAGCCGAGGCGACCCTTGTAGCATTCGTAGAAGGCACGCGCCTGCGCTATTGTGTCGCTCAGCCTGTTCTCGATATCCTTTGTGTCGGACGCACGGCCGCGCACATATGCGGCAAAGCCGTTCTGACCCACCTGATTGCCTGAGTGCTGGCGGTACAGCAGAGTCGGCACACGCAGGAATCTGATCCCGCCGAAGGCCGATGCGATGAGCGCAACCCACCAGTCGTGGTATCTGACCTTATCGAAATTATCGCCGACCATATCGACAAGCGCCCTGTTCATCATGACCGTGCAACCGATGCACCTGTTCTCGATGAGCAACCTCGATATAGAAAGGTTGCGGACGCTCCTGTGGCCTGCCTTGTAGAAGGAATTGTCGATGTAGGAAAGATCCGCGCCCGCGAGCACGGCATCCGTGAAGATGAGCGAGGGCTTGACGGTGCCGATCTTGCGCTCAAGTCTCTTCATCGCCTTCAATGTGACGTAGAGCTTGTCCTTGAGCCAGACGTCGTCCTGGTCGCAGAACATGTAGTAGGTCGTGTCACCCTCGGGGCTGCCCTCCTGCGCGGCACGCTTGAGCGCCGTAAGGAAGTTGGCCGTCGAGCCCATGTTTGAATCGTTGATATGAAGCGAGATCTTGCCCGAGTACTTGGCAACGTACTCGCGCAGTATGTCGCATGTCGAATCGGTCGAGCAGTCGTCGCTGACGCTTATGTGCCAATTCTTGAAGGAGCTCCTGATGATCGAATCAAGCTGCTCCTTGATGTATCTTTCCCCGTTGTAGGTGGATAAGATTATCTCAATCCTGTTCATTCCCAATCTTCCCCGCTAAAAAGCCCAGATACTTGACCGCGCTCGTGGCGATCAGACCGAAGGCTGCCTTAAAGTTACACCTGTAGATAAAGTACCTCATCCCCTTAATGAGATACTTGATACCTTCAGATTCCGACTTTACTCCCCTGAACTCTTCCCTATGCTGTCGCTGAGAACGTGCTACATGCCTGTACCTGCGGAACTGCTCCTTCAAAGTGAAGTCGTGCGAGTGATAGACATGTGCGTCCGAAACGTACTCAACGCTGCAGCCGCAGTTTATAGCCTTACATGCGTAAAGCATGTCCTCGTTGAAATTCGCTGTAACATCAAATCCGCCGAGTTCGTTGTGGATCTCGACATTGTACATCGCACAGGAATCACTGCAGAAGTAGGTCTTGATGCCCATGGCGGGCAGGTCGGCCTTCGTCTTCGACATGCTGTACGACGGATAATTGTATCTTCTCGAATACTTCTCTATATCTGACGAGGTATTGTACGGGATCTGGCGCGCGTAAGCGACAGCCGCATCCTTCTTTGAAAGTGCTCCGTACAGGTTACGAACGAGGTAGCGGTCCGCGGGGATCGCATCCTGCGTCATAAAAAGAATATATGCGGCCTCACTGGAGTCGACCGCATACTGTCTTGTCCCGCCGTGAGAAAAATACTTCTTTTCGATCTCTTCGACAACGGTACCTTCGGGGAGGCGGGCAAGAAGCTCGTCCTTCTCTCCCTCTCGGGTCTTTGTCAAAATGATACGAACCCGGTCCGGCTTCATGGTCTGAGCCTGGAGCGCCCGGACAGCCTTGACAAGCTTGTCGTCGGGCTTATATGCCGGAATTATCACTTCAACCTTCATTTATTTCTCCGGTAGTTCTCTTTAATTATTTGAAATCAGCTTCCGTAAAGTCGAACTCTTCTCCGCGGTCACCGCTTCCGGGCACCTTGTTGATGGGGTTGAGTTCCTTAACAAGCTCTTCCTTGTTCTCCTTAAGCACTGAGAGGTTCTTGCCGAGTGTGGAAACAAGTCCCTCGGAAAGGGTCTTGGACTCGTTATGAGCACGCTCCATGACCTCGACAACCTGAGCAAGGATGTCGTTGGCATAAGCGAGCACGCCGGTCCTGATGGTCTCGGCTGTGTCGGATGCCTGCTTCAATGTGCTCTCAGCCGAAGCCTTGGCTGTCTGGATGGTGTCGTTGGCCTGAGCATATGCCTTCTGCATGATCTCGGTCTCGTCAACGAGCATCTGGGCACGCTCCATGGCCTCCTGCTCGATCTGCTCTGCCTTCTCGCGAGCCTGAGCAATGATATCCTCTCTGTTGGCGATGATCTTCTGGTACCTCTTGATCTCGTCGGGCGTGTGTGCCTTGAGGTCGTCAAGAAGCGCCATAAGCTCGTTCCTGGGCACGCTTATATACCCCGGTGAAAGCCTCTGAGGCTTGCAATTATCAACAAAATCGTAAATCGAATTGATGATCGTCTCGATCCTTGTTACTGCCATGGTAGGTTCCTCCTCAATTATTCCCTTTCGACGCGATCTGTCTGCATTTTTCTTTCAGATCGTCCATGATCTCCGCGGGTACCAGACCGCTTATATCTCCGCCGTACTTTGCAACTTCCTTTGCGATACTTGAGCTGACGTACGAGTATTCAACGCTCGTTGTGAAGAATACCGTGTCTATGTTCGGGTTAAGCTTATGGTTGATCTGCGCGATCTGCAGTTCGTACTCGAAATCGGTAACGGCTCTGAGTCCGCGGACTATCACGCTCGCCCCGATCTTGGATCCGAAATCAACCGTGAGCCCGTCAAACGAATCAACCACAACTCCGGGGATGTCTTTCGTGACCTTCCGCAGCAGCTCCATGCGCTCCTCTACGGAGAACCAAGGATTCTTTGCCGAATTATTCAGAACTCCGATAACAAGCTTATCCACAAGGCTTGATGCCCTGATGATGATATCCCTGTGACCGAGTGTCACGGGATCGAATGTACCGGGGTAGAGTCCGATCTTCATGCTCTCTTTAACCCTTTCTCTCAATGAATATATGCTTATTGGATCCGTATTCCTTGACCCTCACAGCCGTAAGCCCGAGTTCCTCAAGATACCCGAAATCGGTCTCTGCTTCGGCCTCGACGATGATCAGACCGTCCTCAGCCAGCAGGTCGTCCTTCATGGCGCAGAGCACTTCCTTCTCAAGCTCATGTCCATAGGGCGGATCCATAAAGATGATATCAAATTTTCTTCCCTGTGCCTTCAGGCCGCTCACTGCTCTCGTCGCATCCGAGAACACTGTCTGCGCTCTGTCGGCAAGCTTGCACGTCTCGAGGTTTTCCTTGATACACCTCATGGAATCACGGTCGTTATCAACGAACACGCAACTCGCCGCGCCACGGCTCAATGCCTCGATACCGATCGCTCCGCTCCCTGCGAAGAGATCGAGCATCCTGATGTCCACGATACGGGGTGCAAGGATGTTGAAGAGCGTTTCCTTGATCCTGTCGGTTGTGGGGCGGACCTTCAGACCTTTCGGAGTAACGAGTCTCCGTCTGTTCGCGGTTCCGGATATAACTCTCATACACGTGCCTTTCTGCTATACATCTCAATAATTATAACTATCCCTATATTCTATGTCAAATAAAGTGAGGATTATTTATGCTTAATACGTTTAATATTCTTAATACGCGTGGTACGGCTATACAGTTTTAGCTGATTTTAATAATAGTCACAGCATCGTTACTAAAATATACTTCACCCAGTTGTGTGAGCAGATCCTCTTGCAGATCAGCTCCGAATCTGCTGCGTTCCACAGTTCCGATTATGATATATGAGATGTTATATTTTTTTATGATCTTTCGCATCTCGGCTTTATCATAGGTGGTGTAGAAGGTCTGCACGTCCGCCTTGCGCTCTGAAAGGATGGCGGGATACCCGAGATCGCTCGAGGATCTCCAGAGCCACTCGTGAGTGTTCCATCCGAGGACTGTCGGGAGACCTGTCCAGGCTGAGAAGCGGCATGCATCGGTGTAACTGTTGCCGTCGGCTTCCATGATGACTGGTCTGCCCTTCACGTTCTTGTCGAGGTAAAGGATGGCCTCGTACTCTCCGTTCGTTCCGTCCTCGAGGAAATCGGTTGCCGAAAGAGTCGTGAAAGTCCTGTCAGCCGTGAAGTACCATGCGTCAACCGCAAGCTTGGTGTAGCCTGCGCACAGGAGCAGCAGGCAGAGGCAGATCGCGCCGAACACGCGGGCCTTCTTCTTTCCGAAGATCAGGAGTCTTGCGAAGATGTACCCGAAGGACACTCCGAAGAGCATGAAAGCCTGGTAAGTGAGTTTGAACATGGTGTTCGCTCTCTTGTAATCACCGGAGTAGATGTCTTTAACGTATATGAGCTCAGGGATAAAGCAGAGCCCCATCGCGCAGCACACGATGATCACCACGAAGATATCACTCGGGTGTACACCGAGCAGGAATCTTGCGATCCAACACTTCTTCTTTTCCTTAGCTTTTCCTGCGGGAGCTGCTTCCGCCTTATGTCCTGAAAGCGCTGCCTTGGGAGTGATGATATCAGACACCTCGATGTCCTTGGCTCCGACAGTGATCTCTCTGCGAGCTTTGTCCGTGGACAGGAAGTTCTTCACCACCACTACGATAAAGACCACAGCCACAAGGAACGGGAAGCCCCAGAGCACCAGGAACTGGTAGAGCGGGGTTCTCTCGGTCACGGCTGCGATATCCGAAGAGATCTGGTCAAACGAAAGCGTAAAGGGCAGGCACACAAGCTTCGAGATGATGATTACGATCGCCGCATGGAACACGGTGAGCACCAGGCCCGTATAGCGTGCACCTTCCGATGTGAAGTTGACATAAAGTATCACTGCGCCAGCAACCACGAAGTAGATCGGGTAATCCCAGTAATTCGTGGTATGGAAGAGTCCCACGAAGAACGCCACCACAACAACGCAGGGATCAAAGACCTTCGCGAAGAACCTTTCGATTCCGAAGAGCGAGTCCGCACGGTTCTTGTCCGCAAGCGGCATCGCGCCGGAAGCCGCAAGTTTGATGCGGTCCTTACGGTTTATCACATAGGCGTAAAGAACTCCCACGACACACAGGACAAACATAACGTTTATGACGTGCGCGTGGAGGTCGCCGAGCACAAACGAATACGCGGGGAACTCGTGGATCGTCTTGTCGGTCGTACTGGGCATGTAACCGATGTATCTGGTCGAGTTGGGGAAGAAATAATTCGGAAGGCTGAGGCCGTCCGCAGCCGCCATACTTGTGACGCCGAGCATGTCACGAAGGGGCGGAACAACGTAATTAAAGATGATGTAATGGAAGTTTCCGCAGATGCTGACGGCGATCCCGGAGATCAGGCCGGCCGCGTGCGAAGACGCCTTGCGCAGAATCCCTTTCGAAGCGGTGAATTCGGAGAACACAGTCGAAACAAGGCTGTAGGGGATCGCGAGTGCGAGCGCAGCTTCGGTCATGAGCATCAGGTTGTAGCCGTAGCCGACTCCCACTCCCGAGATCTTCGACAGAAATGTCGCGACGTACTGCCCCACATAATAGTAATTGATGCCTTTTCCCGACATCCACATATCGGTCGCGGGCATGTAATTCGATCTGTCGAGCGACTTCATGAACGCGTAATCCATGACGCACTCCGTCGAGCCGAGTGCCTGAGGCTTGAAGCTGCGGATGTAGTTCCAGGTGATAAATGTTACAAGGAAGACGAGCCCCGTGATGAGCATGGGGATTATCTTCTCACTGAAGTTGTAGTCCTTGGGGATTATAGAGCCCTTGATGCGCTTCACTGCAACAAGGAAACCGATATTGGCGAGTGCGCACACAAGCCAGACGATGACACTTCCCCATACATTGAACGGGATAAAGCCGATCGATGAAAACAGCCACGACAGCCAGCTCATGAAGGCAACGCCGAGTGTTATAGAGAAAAGGATGCCGCAGTCACGGAACTTGCGGAACATGAGAAAGGCTACGGGGAAAAAGATGATGCCTGCCGCAACGAGCGTGAGCAGCCAACCCATGAACTGTGCGAAATCACTGCCAAAAAGGACTGCCGCTATGCAGATGGCAGCCACATACAGCATCCCGAGGAAGCCGTATTTAAACAGTTTCGTTTCAAACATCTTTCGCATTTCGCACAATTCCCCTCTTACGTTTTAAAGGTCTTTTACCTACCTGTATTTGTATTTTCGGTTTACACTCTCGATTTGTGCTCTGGTTTACACTCTCGGTTTACACTCTCGATTTGTGCTCTCGGTTTGTATTCCCGTTTTATACTTTTACCCGGTTATCTTTATTAGACTCAGGCTCACAGCTTTGGTACTGTGTATCGTGCCTATCAATCTAAAGTTTGATTTATACTATAAAAGTCCTGAAGAGCTTTCGCTCCTATCCTGAATATCTTCTTGATATTAATGGAGTTCTTACCACCCTGTCTGTTCCTAAAGGTTACGGGGACGTAAAGACCTCTGTAGCCTCTTCTCGCCGCAACGACGGTGAGGATTACATTCGAAAGATTGAAGTCCTTCGGGATGTATCTGAGGCAGTCCCTCAGGAGCGAACTCTCCATGAGTCTGTAGGGCGTGTTGATATCCTTAAGGTCGATCTTGAAGACCGCTCTCACCACGTAGCGCAGGACCCTGTTCGTGAGGATCCTGAAGAAGCCGTCCTTCCTGTCCTTCCTGAGTCCGATGATGAACGGGTACTCGTGACGCCTCCTGTAGAACATGTCGAATTCGGAGGGCAGGGTCTGTCCGTCCGAATCTGTCTGGAAGACGAAGTCTGCGCCGTTCTCGAGTGCGTAGTTGTAGCCGTAGAGCACGGTCGCGCCGTGACCCGAATTCTCCTTGTGAAGCGCGATGAGCGCAGGCTTCTGCGCTGCTTCCTCCTGCATGATGCGGAAAGTGTCATCCTTGCTGCCGTCGTCTATGACTACGAGGCGACTCTCCGAACCTGTCGAAGTGATGACGTCGTACCAGTCGTTTATGACGTTTCGAATGTTATCCTGCTCGTTGTATGCAGGGATGATAGCAAATACTTTATCCATAGCAACCTCTATAAATCTCTATAATTCTCTATAATTCCATCCCGGTTCCGCCTGCTGCGATAAACTTTATGAAAACGCTGACGCTTTAATTGTTTTCATAAAGTTTATCGGCCCGGCGTCACCTTGAGTACTAATGCACAGTATTATTCTGATTTATATCAAGCTTTATTTTGTAAATAGGATCAACCGCGACCACCCGTTTTCTCGAAAACAATTAAGGCGAAGCGTTTTCGGGGAAATGGGTGTGGCAGGTTGATCCGTATGCACCAACCTACAACACTCAAAAATCTAATTTACATCTTTAGTCTTATAAATCGTAAATCTATCGTCACCTTCACCCAGCGAGAACGCCACAGGATACACGTTCTGTATCATCTCTTCATTGAGTTCGTAGTCTTCACTCTCCCGGTTCGCCGCCGACACAACGATATAATCGATTCCGGTCGCGTTCACCATCTGCCTCAGCAGCTCAGGATCCTGCGCGTCGTAGATGTTCGCTACGACCTTGTCGCGCGTCGAAGTGTCATAACCTGCCGACCAACCGTAGTACTGCCATGCGAGGTACATCGAAGCACCCGAAAGTATCACGTAGCTGCCCTCCGACCCGTTGAGGAAGTAGTTCGCGGTGAGGAAGGTGTCGGTGCTGTCGCAGTTCTCATTTATAAACGTCATGATCTTGTTGCTCATGTCTGTGACAACCGCCCTGTCCTCTGTGTTGCGCTTGAGGATCGTCGCGAAGTCGTATAGTCCCGTCGCGGTCATGAAGATGCAGGTGAGGAACGCCGTTATCCTGACGAGTGCGCGACCGTCACTGAAGAGGCCTGCGATGAACTGTGCAGCATATACGTCAAGAACCATAACAGCAAGCATTATGTACTTGTGGTTCACTGCGATATCGGGTGTGAGCGAAACAAAGAACGAAAGCGCAATCAGGCAACCCGCGGAAACCATCATCCATCTCGCGCAGGAATCGCCCTTGATGAACGCGCCGACGAGCACGAACGGGAGTACTCCGAGCAACAGGAACAGGTACTCTCCCATTCCGAAGACTGTCGAAGAGCCGCTTAAGAAGCCGACTCTGACAGATGTCGAAACGACCGAGCCCTTCACAAAAACAGAGCTCTGGACGAGCGAAAGCCCGAGTGCGATCACGGCGCAGATCAGGTATTCAAACCTGCGCATTGAAACAACTGCCATCACGAAAAGTATCACGAAGGTGCCCACAAGCACCGCACCGTTGAAGAACGCGGATGCTCCGAGCAGTAACCCGGCAAATATCGGGGACGCGATGTCCCGTACCGCGAAGCCCTTCCTGGAGAAAAGGTCGACCGTAAAGAAGTTCTTCACCGACCACTTGCCCTTCATCTCGTCGAAGGTCTCCTGCAGTGCAGGCACAAAGATCAGGATCGCGATGAGCATCACGCAGATCGAGAACGCGAAGTGGCGCTGGTTAAGGTACACGTTGAGGTTCCAGAGTCCCCAGTCCTCGTTCGCGGTGAGTCCGACGAAGTCATCGTTCTCAGCGATCCCGGTGAGCATCGAGGAGTAATCCATGAAGCCCGCAAGGAACGAGAAGAACGACCAGGAGCTTCTGAACGCCGCGAAAAGAACGGTCAGACCTCCGGCGAGCTTCCTGCCCGTAACCCTGACAGCGAGCGTGTAAAGAAGCCCGAACATGGACAGCAGGCTCAGTGCGCTCGAAACATTGAAGGCAACGTCGATCCTCATGCCGAGGTACTCCAGGTTGCCGACCAGGAATTCAAAAAGGAAGTGGTACCTCACGTCATCCCCGGCCGCAACGGTGTAGATCGTGGGGAAATTGTTCATCTTCGAGAAAGACCTGATCATCGAAAGATGAGGCGTGAAGTCGCTGAAAACGCTGCCTCCCGTGTAGAGCTGCCCGTTACGAACGTGGAAGGTCAGGTACAGAAGGTAGCCGATAACCGAAGCGATCAGAGCGATCGCGATGATCTCGTTGTGAGAAAGCTTGCCAAACTCGCTTAAGAAGGGGATCTTCTTCTTTCTGAGAAGGATGATGAGCCCGAACACAACAACCGCGAAAGCAGTCGCCATGCAGATCGTGTTCGCGAGAAACAGCGGGTTCTTCTGATCCGAAAAAGCACAGGCAAGTATGTAAGTAAGCCACGTGAGAACGATCGTTCCCGTCACGTACCAGAGCGGAAGCCTGTAGAAAAGCTGAGAAAGCCCCGTGGGCTCCCCTTTAAAGCTGTCCGTCACGGACCTCCCGACCGGAAGGATTGCTGTGGAAACCACATATCCCGTGAGTATACAAAGAGCGATAAACAAAACCGCTAACATCCTGTGTCCCCTCTCAAAACCATTTATTTCTTTAACGCTTATGTGACATCGTTTAATTGACGTCCTCATCAAGGATCTCGCAGAGCTCCTCTACACTCGGATCCTCGATCATGCAGACTCTGTTGGCCTGCGCGGCAACCATACGCTCGAACATGTTGCGGATGCCTCGCGCGTTACCGAACTTGTAGCGCTCGTTCTCATCCATCGAAGCGATGATGGAGGTTGCTTTGTTCTGCGCGCCTTCGGAGATCTCGTACCCTGCTCCTTTGGCCATGGATATCAGGATGGAGATAAGCTCCTCGTTGTTATAATCGTCGAAGTAGAAATACTTGTTAAAACGCGACACGAGCCCCTGATTCCTCTTAAGGAATCTCTTCATGTCGTCTGTATAGCCGGCCACGATAACAACCAGGTTGTCGCGGTGGTCTTCCATCAGCTTGACGAGCGTTTCGATCGCCTCGTCGCCGAAATCGTTCTGTGTGTCGGATGCAAGTGAGTAAGCCTCATCGATAAAGAGCACTCCGCCGATAGCCTTGTGGACCACGTCCTGAACCTTGAGTGCGGTCTGTCCGACGTAACCCGCTACAAGTCCCGAACGGTCGGTCTCGACGAGCGTACCCTTCGAGAGAAGTCCGAGTTCTTTGTAGATCTTCGAGATAAGTCTCGCAACAGTGGTCTTGCCGGTTCCGGGGTTCCCCATGAATACCATGTGGAAGCTCATGTCCATAAGCGGAAGCCCGCGCTCCTTACGCATGTTTCTGACTTTGATAAGGTTGATGAGCGAGCCGACCTCTTCCTTAACGGAAGCAAGTCCAACAAGATTGCCGAGTTCCTCGAGCAGCTTGTCGAGTGCGCTCTCCTGTTTCTTCTCCTCTTGAACGGGCTCGGGAGCTGCCGCTACAGGCTCCTCCTCTTCCTCTTCTTTCTCCTGAGGTGCGGGAGCAACGACTGCTCTGGCCTCGAGGGGCTTGGCTGTTCCTGAGTAGATGTAGGTGCTCACGTAGGTCTCGAAGCTCTCGCCGGCTTCCTTGAGGTGAGCGGCGCTCTTCTCAAGCGAATCGTCACAGAGCTTCTTGAAGATGTAGCGCTCGTTGACGATCGCGCTGTAATTCGAGGAAGTTCCGAGGAACGCCTCGACCTTTACGAAATAATCGTGTATGAATGAGGCCACAAAGCCTGTTTTGACTGTATCGATGAACGCCATGGAGAGCTCGATGTTAAGGAGCGCATCAAAGAAAAGTCCGATCAGACCCGAACCGCAGCTGTTGTCCCTGAGGCCGCAGAGCTGCAGGAGTATGGGCGGTGAATCATAGAAACGTCCGACCTCGCCGAGAACGCGGTCGTTGATCTCCTCGTCCGGAGAGATCTCATAAACGTTAGTGTCCGTAACTTCGGCGATAAAGCGCCTCTCCTCGGGTCCGAGCTTCTGGCAGTAGAGCGCGAAGCGGATAAGCACTGTCTGCACGTACATGTCGAGTATCGAGCGGATCGACTGGCGAAGGATGTTGCCGGGAGTCTCCCAGTAACCTTCGGATTCGAGGATATTGCAATACGAAATAAGAAGTCCGTAGTTTTCACGGGCTATACCGTCAAGCTGTGCTCTTGTGTACGTGTGAGGCATACTGCTCTATCCTCCGTTCCGATATTATACGAACCGATTCCTTGCACGGAATCAGCTCGTTACAGTGATCCTCGGTCATAATAATGTTAAGTCATATAAAACCGAATTACTTAAGTCTGCCGAGTAATGATAACACCGGCATTTTTGTGTCTTCTTTTACTCAAATGATTATTATATCACAGAATCCAAAGAATTAACAGATGCGGTGTTTTACAATACGTCTGCCTCGGATCTCACTTCTATGATCCCGCGTCCTCTTTCGAGCAGGTCGTCAAGCGCTTTTTTATCCATGGAATCAAGGAAGTCCATGGCATCCTTAAGGATCTGCGAATCGGTTGTGATATCCGCGAGCCCGAACGAAACCTCACCGCTCTGCTGTACTCCGAACATGTCTCCGGGGCCTCGCAGCTCGAGGTCTTTCTGAGCCACCAGCATACCGTCGTTGTACTCGACGAGGATGTCGAGACGCTTGTCTATAAGCTCACTCGAAGCGTTCTTGATGAATATGCAGTAGCCCTGGTGTGTGCTTCTGGCGATTCGACCTCTGAGCTGGTGTAGCTGAGCGAGTCCGAACCTTTCGGCGTTCTCGATCATCATGACCGTCGCGTTCGGAACATTAACACCGACCTCGACAACGGTTGTCGAAACAAGCACATCCGTTTCACCGCGATAAAAAGCGTCGAGCACATCGTCCTTCTCCTGCGCCTTCATCCTGCCGTGCAGACAGCCAACGGTGATACCCTTGTCCTTGAATTCTTCAGACAGCGCCTGTGCGTAGTCAGTGACGTTCGATGCGTCAAGCTCCTCGCTCTCCTCGATCATGGGGCAGATAACGTAGGCCTGTCTGCCCTCCGCCACACGTGCCGCGATAAAGTCGTAAGACGTTCCGCGCTTCTCGGGACCCACGACGCAGTTCTTGATCCTCAGTCTTCCGGCGGGCATCTCGTCGATAATAGAAACGTTTCTGTCGCCGTACATAACCATCGCAAGAGATCTCGGGATGGGAGTCGCGCTCATAACTAGCGTGTAAGGACGCTTATCCTTACGCATGAAGTACTCTCGCTGCTTGACACCGAAGCGGTGCTGCTCGTCGATCACGACAACCGCGGGATCTCCGAGGTTTGTACCGTCTCTCAGGACCGCATGCGTGCCGACAATCACACAGCCTTTTTTCTTTTCATTACGACCTGTATCTTTATTTCCAAACAGTACGGCCTGACCGTCTTCGTTTTCTGTCGAACAACTAAAGATATCAAGGTTCAGAAGACCGTCAGTGTTATCATCTTCGCTTATAAATGAGGGATCATGCTCATCAAAGACAGGATCCTCTCCGGCACTTCCGTCACCGGGATCAACTCCTGCCAGTTCTGTGATCCTTTTTCTTTCTTTTTTGGAAAGTCCACCTACGTAAAGCAGCACTTCTACTCCATATGGTGCAAAAGCTTCCTTCATATCTCTGTAGTGCTGCATGGCAAGTACCCTGGTCGGCGCGAGGCAGCACGCATTCTTACCGGCGAGTGCGCATGCAAGCAGCGCGTACATGGCCACAAGCGTCTTACCGCATCCCACATCACCTTGTACCAGTCTGGTCGAAAAAAGATCTTTCGTGATGTCTGTCACAACATCGTTTATGGCGTACTTCTGTGCCTTTGTCGGCTCAAAAGGCAGCGACTTCAGGAACTCGTTGCAGATACCGATCTCCCTGTCACCGCATATGGGTGCCTCGAGCTTTTCTTCGTCCCTTAAGGTCTTGATCTCGTACGCAAATCCGATGAGTTCATCAAATGCGAGCCTGTGTCGGGCCTCCACGTAGTCTTCACCACTGCGCGGAGAATGTATCGAAACAACTGCCTGTGCGCGGTCCATGAGTGAAAGCGTTTTCAGATCTTTGCGCGTAAGGTAGTCTGCTGTCCCGCTTTTTATAACATCCGTAAGTGAAAGAACCGTCTTGCGGATGAATTCGTTCGAAAGGCCTGCGGAAAGTCTGTAGACGGGCTGCATAAGTCCGCACAGTTTCGTATACTCCTCGGGGGTATAGATCTGAGGCTGGATGATATAGGCGCTCCTGCCACGCATCGAGACACGACCTCTGAAGAAGAGACGCTTGCCAACAGTCAGGGTCTTGCGGATAAAAGGCAAGTTAAACCACATAAGCGTTGCGGTCTCGGTCCCCTCTCTGACCGAAAGCATGACTATGCTCTTCTTCCCGCCGCGCGCCACGAGCTTGGCCGGCGAAGTGAGCGTCACCGCGATAGTTTCCACGTAACCGTTGCGCAGCTTTCCGAGGCTCACGGGCGGCATGAAGATGTCGTACGCCCGCGGAAAATGCATGGCAAGGTCATGCACGGTCATGATCCCAAGCTTGTGAAAAGCTTCGGCCCTGACCGCACCCACACCTTTTACTTTCGAAATCTCAGAATTTATGTCCATGTATATTCTCTTTCTTTTTCACATATCAATATTTGATGATCTATTTTATTTTATCACATTAAACTATAAAAAACTCGTTGATATTTTGATTTGGTCAACCATAAAAAAGGAAGCTAAATAAGCCTCCTTTTAAATCAAAATACACAGATCTATATAATTATTTCTGTCCCTTATAATTTTTCATTACCAATCGTATACCGACGAATACCATGTGTAGATTCTTGTTGACGAGGCAACATATTGTTTTGTTATCATATCCATAGTTTCATAATAATTATTCCACGGATTCCATATTGAATAGGCGTCTGAATTCCTACTATATCCCCTGAGAACAAGAGCATGATAGTGATATTCACCATTCACGTTATCATATCGTCTGGAATTTATAAAAATAGGTTTTCCGCTATCAATTTGATTAAAAACAACACTGGAATTCAAAGAGTTTCCAACATAAACAGGACTATAGCCATAGAATTGCGCGGCAGAAAGTACATAACTTGTCTCAAACGGATCAGTAGCCGCGGGATTACGATAAAACAAAGTCATTAAACCGTATGCTGTCGGAGTAGTCGTACTACTTTCCAAATAACGCAGAATTATAGCTGTCGCATACGCCGCACACCAACTATTATTCCCTTGCGTTTCTATAATACTTAATCCAAGATACGCAGAAGATGATCTTGTGGTATCAATATAGTAAACCTCTGAAGAAATCGGAACATCCGGTGATATAACAATAAGAGACTTGCTATCGAAAATAACGTTTTTCTTGCAAGGTAACATTCCCTCTGCATTAGGCAGGAGAATTATGCTACTTTCTCCTATTTGAGCCATTATATTTCCATTGTCTACATATAACAAGATATCATCCACTAACCGATAGTTTTGCTTCAGATAGTTTAATTCTTTTCCCAAATAAGGAGCTTCCTGTATGATTTAAAAGTGGACGTTGAGAATTGAAAATACCTCAGAGTAAAATAAGACTACTGACTGGCAAGGTTGGTAAATCTTATTTAACAGAGAGGTATCTAAAATGAAGTCTAACACACAGAACAAGAAAATTGAAGCAATTACTGAAAAAACACTTGTAGTCGGTATCGATGTCGGAAGCGAGATGCATTACGCCAGGGCCTTTGATCACAGAGGAATAGAGTATTCGAAGAAACCGTTTAAGTTTAGTAATGACGAGGCCGGATTTGCATCGTTCAAGGCGTGGATACAGGAACACAAGG
>JAFRSH010000004.1 GCA_017427685.1 Lachnospiraceae bacterium
GTTGCCCAGTTGAAAACTCAATGTCTGAAAAATGGGTTTTCGAAAAAACCTGCTGTCCAAGAAGAGGGATTACTAATTGTCAATGTCCAAAAAACAGGGTATCTCTAAATCTTGATGTCTATTCTATGGGGTATATTTTAGAATGTATTGTCGGAGATGCGAAAACAGCTTATTTTGCCATCATGCGCTATTCTTATTCTGAAAAGGAAGGCACATATGTTTCGCCTGAGGTTGAACTGATTGATAAGCTGAAGCAGAAACACATCTCTTCTATTGGGATATGCCTCGAAGGCAATATCTCTATGTTGGGTGGTAATAAGATTTTTAACGATTTGAAAGCCGTCTGTCCGGATGGGAATATATATGGTGGTTTTTACAATGACGACAGCCCTGATGATACTGCGGCCGTGTACATTTTCGCCGCGTAATGAGATGAGACGGAAATGTTGCGGACAGACGTTTTAACCGGCGGGCAAAGTAAGATGAAGTAAGTTGAAGTTAGTAGAAGAAAAATTATTAGGGTGTTGACATTTATGAAGGGTAGTGGTATCTTGTTCATAGATGTTAGCACTCTATTTGTTCGAGTGCTAACAACACGGAGACGGCACAAGGAAATAGCAGGGATGTCCCGTATTATTCTGAGGGCAGGAGGATTCACATGGAGAGTGACAAGCTTGATTCGCGAAAGATGGCGATCCTGAACGCTATCATCAGAAACTATCTCGAAACCGGTGAGCCCGTTGGTTCAAGGACTATCTCGAAGTTCACCGACCTTTCGCTCAGCTCCGCCACCATCCGAAACGAGATGGCCGACCTTGAAGAGCTCGGTTACCTCGTACAGCCCCACACTTCGGCGGGCCGAATCCCTTCGGACAAGGGCTACAGGCTCTACGTTGACAAGATGATGGAAGAGAAGGTTGAGGAAGTCAACAACATGAAGGAAGTCCTCGACCAGAAGGCCGACAGGATCGAGAACCTCCTCAAGAAGGTTGCCAAGCTCCTCGCGGTGAACACGAACTACGCTTCCATGATCACCACCCCTAAGTACCGCAGTCGTAAGCTCAAGTTCATCCAGCTTACGAACGTGGACGACGAGCACCTGCTCGCGATCATCTTCCTTGAGGGCAACATTCCCAAGAACAAAGTGATCGATGCGGACCACCGCTACGAGGAATCGGTACTCCTCAAGCTCAACATCGTGCTTAATTCGCTCCTGCAGGATCTCGACCTTGAAGAGATCAACATGAGCATCATACAGAAGATCAAGGAGCAGGCCGGCGAGGACAGCGCTCTTATCGGAAGAGTTCTTGACGCGATCGGCGAGGCGATCCGTGAGGAAGACAACATCGAGGTATACACGAGCGGTGCCACGAACATCCTCAACTACCCCGAGCTTTCGGGTGATGACAGTGCGAAGAAGCTCCTCTACACGCTCGAGGACAAGCAGGAACTCGCAGAGCTCGTTGATGACAGGCTCCTCTCCGAGACCGGTGAGCACACCGGATCAAAGGGCGACATTCAGGTCTACATCGGTAACGAAACACCGATCGACTCCATGAAGAACTGCTCGGTCGTTACCGCGACCTACGAGATCGAAGACGGTGTCTACGGCAAGGTCGGAATCATCGGACCCAAGCGTATGGATTATGACAAGGTAGTCGGAACGCTCAAAACGCTTATGACCCAGCTCGACGAGATCTTCAAAAAGAAGTAATGACGGCGATGCTTTTTGGCGGAACCGCATGAATATATGAAAAGAGTTTCGAAAGAAACCGAAGGAAAGGAATGAGACGTAATGTCTGACAACATTAAGGAAAAGCTTTTAAAGGAATCGATTGATGCAGCCAAGGCTTCCGAGAACGGTGCGGAGTATGCAGACCGTGAGGACGAGGTTGCCGAGGACAGAGACGTATCTGCAGATACGGAGAATCCCGGCAAGGCCGAGGCGCATGATGAGATAGATAAGAGTCCCGAAGAAGAGACAGCCAAGGATTCTCCCGAAGGAGAAGCTACTGAAGAAGCGGATGATAAGAGCGCTTCAAAGACCAAGAAAGGTCTCTTCGGCAAGAAGGACAAGAAAGACAAGAAGGACGAGCAGATCAAGGATCTCAACGACCGCCTGCTCCGAAATCTTGCGGAGTTTGACAACTTCAGAAAGCGCACCGAGCGAGAGAAAGCTCAGATGTTTGAGATCGGTGCGAAGTCGATCATCGAGAAGATCCTTCCCACGATCGACAACTTCGAGAGAGCGATTGCATCCGTGCCCGAGGATCTTAAGGGCAACGCGTACTGCGACGGCGTAGAGAAGATCTACAAGCAGCTCATGACGAATCTCGAAGATGCGGGAGTCAAACCTATTGAAGCCCTTGGGGCGAAATTCGATCCCAACCTTCACAATGCGGTCATGCATGAGGAAAACGAAGAATTCGGCGAGGACACGGTCAGCGCCGAGCTTCAGAAGGGCTACACCTACCACGACAGCGTCATCAGACACAGCATGGTAAAGGTGGCCAACTAGTACTCGACCACATAAGCGTTAAAGACGGGATCCGGCATAAAGGATCGTTATTAATCGGGCCGGCACTTCGATGAAGTGACGGTCAGGAAAAACGGAGCAATGAAAGACTGCTTCAAAGATTAGGAGGCAATATTATGAGCAAGATCATAGGAATCGACCTTGGAACCACTAACTCATGTGTAGCGGTTATGGAAGGCGGAAAAGCAGTAGTATGTACAAACACCGAAGGACAGAGAACAACTCCTTCAGTAGTAGCATTTGCAAAGAACGGTGAGAGACTTGTCGGTGATGCGGCAAAGCGTCAGGCAGTTACCAACTCAGACAAGACCATCTCTTCGATCAAGCGTCATATGGGTACCGATTTCAAGGTTACCATCGATGACAAGAAGTACACCCCTCAGGAGATCTCGGCAATGATCCTTCAGAAGCTGAAGGCTGATGCTGAGAACTACCTCGGTGAGAAGGTTACGGAGGCCGTTATCACGGTTCCCGCATACTTCAACGACGCACAGCGTCAGGCAACCAAGGATGCCGGCAAGATCGCAGGTCTCGATGTAAAGCGTATCATCAACGAGCCTACAGCTGCAGCTCTTGCATACGGTATCGATAATGAAAAGGAACAGAAGATCATGGTTTACGACCTTGGCGGCGGTACATTCGATGTGTCCGTCATCGAGATCGGTGACGGTGTTATCGAGGTTCTTGCCACAGCTGGTGACAACAGGCTCGGCGGCGACGACTTTGATGACAGGATCATGAAGTACATGATCGAAGACTTTAAGAAGAAAGAGGGAGTTGATCTTTCACTTGATAAGATGGCTCTCCAGAGACTTAAGGAAGCAGCTGAAAAGGCAAAGAAGGAGCTTTCTTCTTCGACAACCACAAACATCAACCTTCCTTTCATCACAGCAACACAGGACGGACCCAAGCACTTTGACATGGATCTCACTCGTGCAAAGTTCGAGGAACTCGTTTCCGATCTTATCGAGAGAACAGTTATCCCCGTACAGAACGCACTTCGTGATGCAGGTATCACAGCTTCCGAGCTTTCAAAGGTTCTTCTTGTCGGCGGTTCGACACGTGTTCCCGCTGTCCAGGAGAAGGTTAGACAGCTCACAGGCCATGAGCCCAGCAAGTCCCTTAACCCTGATGAGTGCGTTGCTCTCGGTGCTTCGATCCAGGGCGGTAAGCTTGCAGGCGATGCAGGTGCCGGCGATATCCAGCTCCTTGATGTAACACCTCTTACACTCGCTATCGAGACACTCGGCGGTGTTGCAACACCCATCATCAAGAGAAATACTACCATCCCTACAAGAGGATCGCAGATCTTCTCAACTGCAGAGGATAACCAGAGCGCGGTTGATATCCGTGTTACACAGGGTGAGCGTCAGTTCGCTCGTGACAACAAGCTCCTCGGACAGTTCAGACTTGACGGAATCCTTCCCGCAAGACGTGGTGTTCCTCAGATCGAGGTTATCTTCGATATCGATGCAAACGGTATCGTTAACGTTTCCGCGGTAGATAAGGGAACAGGACGTGAGCAGCATATCACCATCACATCCGGCACAACGATGACAGAGGCAGATATCGAGAAGGCAGTTAAGGAAGCTGCTGAGTACGAGACTCAGGATAAGAAGCGTAAGGAAGCAGTCGATGCACGTAACGAGGCTGATTCGATCGTATTCCAGACAGAGAAGGCACTTCAGGATGTTGGTGACAAGATCGCCGATTCCGACAAGAGCACTGTTGAGGCTGATATCCAGGCTCTCAAGGATATCCTTGCTAAGACCAATCCCGAAGCAATGTCCGAGACTGAAGTAGATCAGATCAAGGCAGCCAAGGAGAAGCTGATGACCGATTCTCAGAGCCTCTTCCAGAAGGTTTATGAGCAGGCACAGGCAGCTCAGGGCGCACAGGGACAGGCAGGCCCCGACATGAGCGGAGCATACCAGGCTGGCCCCGAGCCTCAGGGAAATAACGGACGCGCAGATGACAATGTCGTTGACGCGGATTATAAAGAGGTATAAAATACTGCAAGCAGTATCAGGAGTACCATCAAATGGCAGATAAAAGAGATTATTACGAAGTCCTCGGGGTCGCAAAAACTGCGACCCCTGAGGAGATTAAAAAGGCATATCGTGTTCTCGGAAAGAAGTACCATCCGGACGTTAATCCCGGGAACAAAGAAGCAGAAGAGAAATTCAAGGAAGTCGGCGAGGCCTACGCGGTTCTTTCCGATCCTGACAAGCGCAGACAGTACGACCAGTTCGGACATGCGGCGTTTGAGCAGGGCGGAGCGGGAGCCGGCGGTTTCGGCGGTTTCGGTGGTTTTGGAGACATTGATTTCACCGACATGTTCGGTGACCTCTTCGGAGGGATCTTCGGAGGCGGTTCGAGACGCTCGAGTGGCGGTCCTTCGAGAGGAGCCAATCTTCATGCTTCCATAAGGATCACCTTTGACGAAGCGATGAAGGGTTGCGACAAGGAGATCGAGCTCACCCTTAAGGACGAGTGCCCCACCTGTAAGGGCTCGGGCGCAAAGCCCGGCACAACGCCTCTTACATGTCCCAAGTGTAACGGTAAAGGACAGGTTGTCTTCACACAGAACTCACTCTTCGGTATCACCAGGAGCGTACAGGTTTGTCCCGATTGTCGCGGAACCGGCAAGCTCATAAAGGACAAGTGCCCCGATTGCGGAGGCACGGGCTACAAGAGCAACAAGAAGAAGCTTCAGGTTTCGATCCCCGCAGGTATCGACGACGGCCAGAGCATCCGTCTTTCGGGCAAAGGCGAGCCCGGTATCGCGGGCGGTCCGAGAGGCGATCTGCTTGTTGAGATCAGAGTTGCCGATCATCCCATCTTCCAGAGAGACGGACTCAACATCTACTCCGTTGCACCCATGAGTTTCGCTACGGCGACTCTCGGCGGAGACGTGAGGATCTCGACCATAGACGGCGACGTTATCTACGAGGTTAAGCCCGGAACACAGACAGACACCCGTATCAGACTTCGCGGCAAGGGTGTTCCTTCGATCAGAAACAAGAACGATCGCGGAGACCAGTACGTAACGCTTGTTGTTGAAGTTCCTACCAAGCTCACGAACGAGCAGAAGGATCTCTTAAAGAAGTTCGATGACGCCATGAAGGGCAAGACTCCGGACGATACAACCAAGAAAAAGAAGCGTCTCTTCTGAGTCGCGCGCAGGAACCCTTTTAGGGGTATGACAGAGAACTAAGAAACAAAGGAATCAATCAGTAATGACACAGAAAGCAAAGAGCAGCATCTTTATCGTAATCATCTCGGCGGTACTCCTTGCCATCATAGGATGTTCGGCTGAAAAGGAACATAGGGAGGAGACGATCGTGGAGCACATCTCGGAGGCTCCTGTTGAAGTTGAGAAGATCGAACCGACTCCTTCTCCCACCCCTGAGGTCGTTATCGATATGGAAGAGGGATCTTACGCGATAAGCGAGATGCCGCTTTTTGCGATTGAAGGAACTGATTATATCCCCTTAGCCCTGAGAACGGAGCTTGTTGAGTCGGAGACCGTTCAGGAGAGTGATCCACAGCTCGAATCGGAAGATGGTGAAAGCGAAGAAAGCGAGGATGGCGAAGAGAGCATACCTCAAAAGGTTTACAACACATATAGGGTGATCTTAAAGAGCGGTCTTAAATACCCCGACGGAACACCTGTTACTGCCGATGATGTTCTTTTCAATATCAAGGCACATGCTGCGGAAAGCTATAAAGGAGATTACGCTCTCGCAGGGCTCGATATTCCCGGTATGAGGGAGTACAGCACACAGATCCCGGATGGTGAACGTCAAAAGATCGAAGAGATCATCAGGGCCGGTGGCTTTGACCCGGAGGAAGAAAAGTATCCCGATATCGAAGGGATCGATCCAAAACTCCAGGATGATGTTTGGGCCTGCTATGATGAGGCCGGTCTTGTCTTCGCGCAGAATATCATCGATTATGTCAATTCGCATTATGCCCTTAATGCCTATGTCAACGCTTTTATGTCGGGCTACCTGACATATGCGAAGGTTGAAGCGAGCGAGAGTCTTAAGACCGCTTTTGCATTTATCGTTTGGGGCTACGGCAAGAAAAAGAATCCCTACAATTACCGCAAAAATACACTTACCACGGTTTCTGACAAGGTTTATGACTTGAACGAGGAAGAGATCGGAGCCATGGAGCTTTGGGAAGAGATCAAAGAGTATTATAAAGGCGATGTTTCCGCGGACGGTATCGATAATGACGCGGCACCCGGCACAAAGACGATAGAAGAACTGATGTCTGAAGCCTATTTCGCAAAGCAGAGCTTCTCTGTTGATGAGATCGCGGGCATCCGCAAGGATACCATCCCCGCCTACGGACCCGACGCCACAAGAGAATGCATCTACCTGACGATCTCGAGCGAGGAAGATCTCGGCAGCTTTAACTTTTTCCTTACGGAACCGAAGGAATTTGAGCGTACCGGAGAGCTCAACGATCCCGAAGTGATTATCGAAGTTGAGGACGAAGAGTCGGAGGACGGCGAGTCCGAAGACGGAGAGGGCGGATCCGAGGACGGAGAGGCAGCCCGGGGGGAAGAATAATGAAGTGGACCAAACTGACCCTCAACACTACCACGCAGGCGCTTGATTATCTCGGCGCGATCGCGATGGATCTGGGACTTGAGGGCTTTGAGATAGAAGACAACGTTCCGCTTTCTGAGGAAGACAGGAAGAAGATGTTCATAGACATTCTCCCTCAGCTTCCCGAGGATGACGGAAGTGCGCGAGTGAGCTTTTATGTTTCCGAGGATACCGACACACAGAAGCTTCTCGAGGACATCAAGCGTGAGACCATGGACTACGCGGAGTTCTGTGACTTCGGAGCCATGACCTACGCGGTCGACACCACTGACGACAAAGACTACATTAACAACTGGAAGCAGTACTTCAAGTCCTTCAGGGTAGGTGACAGACTGGTCATCAAGCCCACATGGGAGGAAGCGGCACCTGACACCAAGGAAGGTGACGTCGTGATCGAGATCGACCCCGGAACAGCGTTCGGAACAGGGTCGCACGAGACCACCAAGCTCTGTCTGCTTGCCATGAACAAGTACCTGAAGGAAGGAGAGACCTTCCTCGATATCGGATGCGGAAGCGGCATCCTCTCTATAGCTTCGATTCTCTTCGGAGCGAGAGACGCTGTCGGGATCGATGTAGATGACAACGCTACGAGGATCTCGGTAGAGAACGCCACAGTCAACAGGATCAAAGCTTCGTATTCACCCGGCCTTGACGGTCTTGATCTGACCGACAGAGCGAAGGGAAACATCCTTTTCGCAACAGGTAATCTGCTTGAGTCGGCCGAACTTCCGACAGCCCTTCAAGGACAGACATTCGATTTTACCGCGGCCAACATACTGGCCGACATAATCATACCCCTCGTGCCGTACGCGAGAAAGCTCACCAAAAAGGGCGGCATCTTTACCTGCTCGGGAATCCTTACCACCAAGGAAGAGTCGGTTGTAAAGGCACTCTTAGGAGGCGGCTTCGAGGTCATCGAAACCGAAAGAATGGGAGAATGGTCGGGTATCACGGCCCGTGCAGTATAAGCGTTAAAGAGGAACCATGCAGCATTTTTACATCGACCGTGAGATCGTTCCGGGAGAGCAGATCGAGCTCTCGGGGGAGGATCATAATCACATCAAAAACGTCCTGCGCATGAAGCGCGGGGAAAAGGTCGTCATCAACGACACCAAGAAGATCTCGCATATCTGCGCCCTTGCCGGTTTCGGTGAGGGCTGTTCCTATTTTTCCGTGGAGGAATCTTCGCCGTGCGAAACCGAGCTGGAGGCGGAGATCATCCTCTATCAGGGAGTTCCCAAGAAGGACAAGATGGATCTGATCATCGAGAAAGCGGTCGAGCTCGGAGTCACGAGAGTCGTGCCTGTCATGACGAAGCGCGTGATAGTTAAGATCGAGGATGATAAGAAAGAGGCCAAGAAGCTTGAACGATGGAACTCGATAGCGAAGAGCGCCGCGATGCAGTCGGGGCGCGGGATCATCCCGAGAGTTGACCGCGTGATGAGCTTTAAGGAGGCACTTCGCGAGGCATCGGCACTCGACAGAGCGCTCATCCCCTACGAGGAGAGCGAGACGCTCGGAGTCTCTATGAAGAGCTCTCGTGAAGCGATTGACGGACTTAAGGGAATGAGGAGCATCGGGATCTTCATCGGACCCGAAGGCGGTTTCGAAGCATACGAGGTCGAAGAGGCCATAAAGGCCGGGGCAGTGCCCATAAGTCTCGGAAAGAGGATCTTAAGGACGGAGACTGCGGGGCTGGCGACACTTTCTGTTATAATGTTCAGTATACAGTGAAGAAGTAGCGGTAAACCGACCCGGCATACAGATGAATGGTCGGGATGCGGGTATACCTCGCATCTGAAGAGGAGAGACGTTGATGGTAGGAATCGATAAAGAGATTTATCTTGATAACGCCGCGACTACGAGAGTCTGCGACGCAGCCGCACAGGCGGTTCAGAGGGCCATGCAGACGGACTGGGGCAACCCTTCCTCGAAGCATGACAGAGGACTCGATGCGGAGAAGCTGATCAAGAACGCGGCCGTGACGATCGCGGATACGCTGGATGTAAAGCCGTCCGAGATCGTTTTCACCTCGGGAGGTACGGAGTCGAACAATATGGCTCTCATCGGAGCAGCACTTGCAGCCAAGAGAAGGGGCGATCACGTGATCGCTTCGGGCTACGAGCATGCGTCGGTTTACAATCCCCTCATCTCTCTCAAGGATTTCGGGTTTGAGGTGGAATTCGCACCGGTCGATGAACTCGGTCACATCAAGATCGATGAGCTTGTTGCCATGATCAGACCGACCACGGTGCTCGTCTCCGTGATGTACGTCAACAACGAGGTAGGCTCCGTGAACGATATCGCCGCTATAGCTCAGGCGGTACACGGCGCGAACAAGGATATCGTGTTCCACTGCGACGCCGTTCAGGCGTACGGCAAGTACATCATTAAACCGGCTTCGCTCGGCATCGATCTTATGAGCGCGAGCGGCCACAAGATCACAGCTCCCAAGGGAAGCGGATTCCTCTACATCAAAGAGGGGATCAAGGTCAGACCGCTCATTTGGGGCGGCGGACAGCAGAAGGACAGGCGCTCCGGAACAGAGAATGTCCCCGCGATCGCAGGACTTGCGGCAGCGGCGGAGATGTATTATAAAGAAAGACGTGAAGCTACCGAGCGGCTCTACGAACTCAAGACCATGTTCGTTAACGCACTGACGACCATTGGAGGTGCGCACGTCAATGCAGTTAAGCCCGAGGCCGACGGCTCATTTACCGAAGAAGAGGTCAGAAAGACGGCACCTCACATAGTGAGCGCAGGCTTTGAAGGCGTGAGGGCGGAAGTTCTCCTCCATGCGCTCGAGCAGTCGGGGATCTACGTTTCGTCGGGCTCCGCATGTTCAAGCAATCATCCCGGTATCAGTGGAACTCTTAAGGCTATCGGAGTTAAGAAGGAACTGCTCGATTCGACGCTGCGCTTCAGCTTCTCCTTCGCGACAACCCGCGAAGAACTTGAGAAAACGATCGAAGCGCTCAGGGAACTGGTTCCGGTTTACGCAAGGTTCTCGAGAATATAACCAAGGGCAGGATATTTAGTTCGACGGTCATAGAAGACAAAAATCATCAGGAAGGAAAGAGGCATGACATACAGTGCATTTTTGATAAAATACTCGGAGATCGGGATCAAAGGCAAGAACAGGTACGTCTTTGAGGAGGCGCTCTGTGCAAGGATCAACGAGAATCTCTCGCGTGTAGCCGAGGGCTTCAAAGTCGAGAGAGAGCAGGGCAGGATCTTCCTGTCGTGCCCTGAGGAGTACGACTACGACAGAACGGTCAGAGAGCTCAAGAAGATCTTCGGTGTCTGGGCGATCTGTCCCGTCAAGGTGATCCCCGACAACGATTTCGAGAACATCAAAAATAACGTGGGTGATTACGTTGCAGAGGTCTACGGCGGGCAGGAGATCACCTTTAAGGTCGAGGCACGCCGCGCCGACAAGCGTTACCCCATCGAGTCCCCTCAGATCTGCTCCGACATGGGCGACTATCTCCTGAGGAGATTCCCGAACCTCAAGGTGGATGTCCGCGAGCCTCAGGTGAGGATCCATGTGGAGATCCGTAATAACGCTTATGTCTTCTCGGAGATAATTCCCGGCCCCGGCGGAATGCCCGTGGGTGCCAACGGAAGGGCGATGCTCCTTCTTTCGGGCGGTATCGACAGCCCCGTTGCGGGTTACATGATAGCAAAGCGCGGTGTCACTGTGGACGCCGTTTACTTCCATGCTCCGCCTTATACGAGCGAGAGAGCGCTTCAGAAGGTCATCGACCTCGCTCAGATCATCAGTGCCTACACAGGCCCCATCAGGCTCCATGTCGTAAACTTCACGGACATTCAGCTCGATATCATCGAGAAGTGCCCCAGAGACGAGCTCACCATCATCATGAGACGATACATGATGAGACTTGCCGAGTACTTCGCACGCGAGTGCGGTTCACTCGGACTTGTCACCGGCGAGAGCATCGGTCAGGTTGCGAGCCAGACCATGCAGAGCCTTGCGGTTACGAACGCAGTGTGCGAGATGCCCGTCTACAGACCGCTCATCGCTTTCGACAAGCAGGATATCATCGATATTTCGGAGAAGATCGGTACCTACGAGACATCGATCGAGCCTTACGAGGATTGCTGCACGATCTTTGTCGCAAAGCATCCCGTTACAAAGCCTCTGCTCCATGTCATTGAGAAGTCGGAGAAGAAGCTCGTGGGATCCGTAGAAGAGCTCGTCGAGAAGGCAAAGAAGAGCGTGAGGATCATAAACGTTACCAGCAGCAGGATCTACGACAAGGGAACTCCCTACATGGATAAGGAAGAAGAGCAGAAATAAAAGAGCAAAAAAAGAGCAGTGCGCCGAAGCGTACTGCTCATGTTCTCAATTAAATGCGATCCCGCATGTTAGCTCATTAAACGATGTAAGGCTTAAGAGCAGCGAGGATGTCGTCGATGTTATCGGATGCATGAATGTTGAGGTCGATCGGCTTTGAAAGATCAAGGCTGAAGATACCCATGATTGATTTAGCGTCGATAACATATCTGCCTGAAACCAGGTCGAAATCCGAATCAAATTTTGTAACGGCATTAACGAATGACTTTACCGCATCGATTGAGTTGAGATTAATCTTTACTGTCTTCATAAAAATCACACTCCTTTACATCAAATATTAGTGTTTACGAGTACAGTATAAGGTTTAATGTTTTTTTGTCAAGAGCAAACAGTCCCGAAAACAGACTATTATGATGGCAAAATATTGTCAAAATTGCACTATTAACTTTTGGATAAAACCGGAAATGCGAGGATAAATATGGATAACAGTCCCTCTGTGCTTCATGGAAAAAGAGCAGCGCTCGTGACGCTGGGTTGCAAGGTGAATGCCTACGAAACACAGGCGATCAGAAGAATGCTCGAGGAAAAAGGCGCGGTGATCGTGGGTGACGACGAACGCGCGGATATATACGTTATCAATACCTGTTCCGTGACAGGGATCGCCGACAAGAAATCAAGGCAGTCCGTACACCGTGCGATGAAGCTTGACGACGAGGCACTCGTCATCGTTACGGGTTGTTACGCACAGGCCGCCGGGAGCTCGGTGTTCGACGGTGATGACCGTGTGATCGTGATCGGCAGCAATTGTAAGGACGAGATCATAGAGCGCGCGGAGGCGTGGTTCGCGGACCGGGGCACTTCGGGAGAATGGGTTTCGGACCTCAGGAACGACAAAAAGTACATGGATCTCAGGATCGACGGCTTCAGCGACAAGACCAGGGCGTTCATCAAAGTTGAGGACGGGTGCAACCAGTTCTGTACATATTGCATCATCCCTTACGTGAGGGGAAGGGTGCGTTCGAGGAGCCTTGAGGACACTTTAGAGGAGGTCACGGCTCTTGCCGGGGCCGGCTACAAGGAAGTCGTGCTGACCGGTATCCATCTTTCCTCGTACGGACAGGAAGACTACGAGAAGAGCAAGGGCTTTGAACACGGCCCGCTCCTTGAGCTCGTGAGAGCCGTGTCGCAGGTTCCCGGGATCGAAAGGATCAGGCTCGGAAGCCTTGAACCGAGGATCATTACCCGTGAGTTCGCCGAAGGACTCGCAGAGATCAAAGAGTTCTGCCCTCAGTTCCACCTCTCACTCCAGAACGGATGCAACAGTGTACTTAAGAGGATGAACAGGCACTACACGATCGAAGAGTATGCCGAGAGAGTAGGGATACTCCGCGATGTATTTGACAGGCCGGCGATAACGACTGACATCATCGCCGGATTCCCCGGTGAGACCGACGAAGAATTTCAGACATCGATCGACAACCTTGAAGCGATCGGCTTCGCCAAGATGCACGTTTTCAGATATTCAAAAAGGAAGGGTACTCCCGCGGCGACCATGAAGAATCAGGTGCCCGCAGAGGTGAGTGCAGAACGCAGTGACAGGCTCATAGACCTCGACACGTTTATGCACACAAGGTATCTTCAGTTCTTCTTAGGAGAAGAGCAGGATGTGCTGGTGGAGCGGGTAATTGAGCGTGACGGAGAGTATTATGCGCGCGGACTCACAACGCGTTATTCGGAGGTTGAGGCATATGCAGGCAAGTTCGCTCCTGCCCCGAATACCATCGTAAAAGTAGGGATAGACGAGGTCGCCGATTGCGTACTACATGGGAAAATACTTGTAAAACCCTTTGATTCGCGGTATAATTAGATGATATTGTATTGGCGTTTCGCCGGAAATGAGGAAAGTCATGCAGAACGGAGTTACTACAGATACCCAATATTTCAAGCCTGCCAAAGAACAGGACAAGGTTGTTAAGAGCACGATCGACAGCGTTTATATCGCACTTACGGAGAAGGGCTATAATCCTGTCAGCCAGATCGTGGGCTATATCATGTCGGGCGATCCCACCTACATCACGAGCCATAACGGTGCGAGAAGCCAGATCATGCGTGTTGAGCGTGACGAGATCATCGAAGAACTCCTCAGGGAGTACATTAAGAACAATTTCGGTAACTGAGAACTGTTTAAAGACATGTTTGAATCCGCCGATAGAGGTTCGGAGTCTTTTTTATGAGAATTATGGGACTTGATTTTGGCGGCATGACTTGCGGTGTCGCTGTCAGTGACGAGCTTTTGATCACAGCGCAGCCCGTCACCACCATCAGACGCAAGCATGAGAACAAGCTTCGCCAGACCTTCGCAGCCATCGAGGAGCTGTGCATGCAGTACGAGGTCGAGAAGATTGTGGTCGGTCTTCCCAAGAAGCTTGACGATACCGACAGTGAAAGGACTGTAGCCTGCCGTGAGTTCGCCGAAAACGTGAGTCGGCGCACGGGCAAGGAAACGATACTCTGGGACGAGCGTCTCACGACGGTTCAGGCGAGCCGTATTCTCGATGAGGCGGGTCTCTCGTATGAGGAAAAGGGTAAGGTTGTCGACAAGATCGCCGCTGCTATCATACTGCAGAGCTATCTTGACACACAGGCCCTTTTACGTGGTTGATATTGACACAGAAACGGAAGAGAGTAGGAGGCATCCTGCTCATTTTAGCATGTAATATGCAAGACAAAAGAGGGGTACCTGCCTGCGCATCAGTATGAGCGTGGGAGTGCGGGTGAACCGATAACCAATGAGGAGTCAAAATGGACAATACTATCATGTTTACAACAGATGACGGTGAGAACGTAGAGTTCACCGTTATCGAAGAAGCACGTCTTTCGGGAGAGACTTATCTCCTTGTCACAGCAGATGAGAAGGACGAGGACGAAGTGGCTTACGTTCTCAGAGAAGTCAAATCCGAAGACAAAACAGAAGCATCCTACGAAATGGTTGAGGATGACGACGAGCTCGCAGCCGTTACCGGACTCTTTAACGAGGTCCTTGACGGCGAGATGGATATCGTCGTTGATAAGTTAGAGGAGTAAGAATTGGAAGAAAAGAATAAAGTCAAAGTCATCCCGCTCGGCGGACTTGAGCAGATCGGGATGAACATTACGGCCATCGAGTACGAGGATACGATCGTGGTCGTTGATTGCGGAATAGCATTCCCTGAGGATGACATGCTCGGTATCGACCTGGTCGTACCCGACGTCACATACCTCACGGACAATATCGAAAAGGTTAAGGGCTTTGTGATCACGCACGGCCATGAGGATCATATAGGGGCGCTTCCCTACATCCTCCCCAAGCTGCCTGTGCCCGTTTATGCCACAAGGCTCACTATCGGCCTCATAGAGAACAAGTTCAAGGAATTCGAGATGCCCAAGAAGGTCAAGCTCAAGACCGTTGTTTACGGGCAGAGCGTTGTTCTCGGTAAGATCAGGGTCGAATTCATCAGGACAAATCACAGCATAGCCGATGCTGCGGCTCTTGCGATACATACACCTGCGGGCGTGATCGTTCACACCGGAGACTTCAAGATCGATTACACACCGGTATACGGTGACACCATCGACCTCGCGAGATTCGCCGAACTCGGCAAGAAAGGTGTGCTCGCACTCATCTGCGATTCGACGAACGTTTTAAGGACAGGCTTCACGATGTCCGAGAAGACAGTAGGCAAGACCTTTGACAGCGTCTTCGCCGAGCATTCTTCACGCAGGATCATCGTTGCGACATTCTCGTCCAATGTCGACAGAGTCTAGCAGATCATCAACAGTGCCGAGAAGTTCGGCAGGAAGGTCGTTATCGAAGGACGGAGCATGGTCAGCGTTATAAAGACGGCTTCGGAGCTCGGTTACCTCAAGTACAACGAGGACACGATCATCCCGATCGAGAACATCAAGAGCTACCCCGAGGAGAAGACGGTCATCATCACCACGGGCAGTCAGGGCGAGTCGATGGCGGCTCTCTCGAGGATCGCAGGCAACATCCACAAGAAGATCACCCTGCAGCCCGGCGATGTCGTTATCTTCAGCTCGTCGCCGATCCCCGGCAACGAGAAGAGCATCTCTAAGGTCATCAACGAGCTCTCCATGAAGGGAGCCAAGGTTATATATCAGGACGCACACGTTTCGGGCCATGCGTGCCAGGAGGAGATCAAGCTTCTCTACACACTCACGAGACCCCGCTACACGATCCCGGTTCACGGTGAGTACAGACACCTGCAGGCTCACAGCGAGCTCTGCCAGACGCTCGGCATCCCCAAGGAGAACATCTTTATCCTCCGCTCGGGAGACTGCCTCGAGATGAACAGCGAGAGCGCGTCTGTTACAGGCAGTGTTCCCGCCGGAAGCCTCTATGTCGACGGACTCGGAGTCGGAGATGTCGGCAATGTCGTTCTTCGCGACAGACACATGCTTTCGGAGAACGGACTGATCGTTGTTGCGATGTCGATCGAAAGCGAGACCGGACTTGTGGTTTCGGGCCCCGACATCATCACCCGCGGATTCGTTTATGTGCGTGAGTCCGAGGAACTGCTCGCGGAGCTTACCGAGGTCTGCAACAACACGCTTGATTACTGTATCGAGAACCAGCTTGCCGATTGGGGCAAGATCAAGAACAGATTTAAGGATGATCTGAGCGATTATCTGTGGAAGAAGATGAGACGCAGTCCCATGATCCTGCCGATCATCATGGAGGTTTGATTTGAAAAAGAGTAAAAGTTCCTTTGTCATGAAACTGCTCACGCGTCTTTCGCTGACGATACTGATCGTCGGCATTAACGTGATCTTCTACGTGTTTGTCTTCAACAAGATCACGGAGCTCGCGGAGAAGAGCTACGACGTCACCTACAGAGTGTTCGGTGATGAGCCGATGGACGAGTTCGGCGGACGTGACGTGAGGGTTACGATCCTCAAGGGCGAGTCAACCATGAACATTGCCAGCAAGCTCGAGGATGCCAAGCTCATCCCCGACAAGTACTCGTTCTACCTGAAGCTCAAGCTCAAGGAGTACGAGATCATGCCCGGAACTTTCGTGCTCAACACCTCCATGTCCTACGACGACATACTCAGTGTTATCTCCGAATACTCTCAATCTGTTGATGAGGAGAAGAGCGTGGAAGAGGTTGAGTCTCAGATTTAAGGGGATTATCAATGATCGTTAACGAATTGGTCACGGGATATCTTGCATCCCTTGCACATGACATCCCTCCCGAACTTGAGAAACTCAGGGTTTGGGCACGTGAGGAGCATGTTCCGATCATCAGGGACGACATGCTCGAATTCATAAGATTTTTATTGTTAAAAGAGAAGCCGAAAACCATCCTTGAAATCGGGACGGCTGTCGGCTTCTCGGCTTTGTTTATGCATTCCGTACTTCCGGAGGCACAGATCACCACTGTCGAGAAGGTTGAGATGAGGCTCAGGGAGGCCCGTAAGAACCTCGCCGGAAGCGGGATAGAGCTCCTTGAGGGAGATGCGCTCGAGGTGCTCGGGAAACTTGACGGAACCTATGATCTGATCTTCCTCGATGCGGCTAAGGGACAGTACGGTAATTTCCTTCCGGACTGCAAGAGACTGCTCGCACCCGGAGGACTGATGCTCACGGACAATGTCCTCCTCGAGGGTTCGATCGCGAAGTCGCGATTCGGAGTCGAGAGACGCGACAGGACGATCCACGAGAGGATGAGAGAGTTCCTTCATGAACTTACACACACGGACGGGTACGTGACCGTCATCGTTCCGGTAGGGGACGGAGCGGCACTTACCTACAAACAATGATCAGGAGAGCGATGCAGAGATGAAAGAACAGTTAAAACCCGAGCTTCTTATGCCCGCCGGCAGTCTGCCTGTTCTCAGGACTGCCGTTGATTTCGGAGCCGACGCCGTTTATATCGGCGGGGATATCTTCAGCCTCCGCGCAAAGGCGGTCAATTTCTCGCGTGAAGACATGATCGCAGGCATCGCTTATGCCCACGAGCGGGGCAGGAAGGTCTACGTGACGGTCAATATCACCGCTCACAACGGTGACCTCGAAGAGATGAAGAAGTACCTTGCCGAGCTTGAAGAGATCGGACCCGACGGACTCATCATCTCCGATCCCGGAGTCTTCTCCCTCGCACGTGAGTTCGCTCCTTTGCTTGAACGTCACATCAGCACACAAGCCAACAACACGAACTACCTCACATACCGCTTCTGGTACGAGCAGGGTGCGACGAGGGTCGTTTCCGCAAGAGAGCTTTCGCTTGAGGAGATCAAAGAGCTCAGGAACAACATCCCCGAAGACATGGAGATCGAGAGCTTCGTTCACGGGGCGATGTGCATCTCTTACTCCGGCAGATGCCTGCTGAGCAACTACCTCACGGGCAGGGACGCCAATCTCGGCGAGTGCACGCATCCCTGCAGATGGAAGTATCATCTCGTTGAAGAGACCAGACCCGGAGAATACATGCCGGTCGAAGAGAACGACCGCGGCACGTTCATCTTCAACTCCAAGGATCTCTGCATGGTCGACCATATCGACGACCTCGTGAGCGCCGGGATCTCCTCCTATAAGTGTGAGGGCAGGATGAAGAGTGCGCTTTACGTCGCTACGGTGACGAGAGCCTACAGGAACGCCATAGACGATTACTTTAAGGATCCCGCTCTCTACGAGAGCAACAAAGCGACCTACCTCGCGGAAGTGGCCAAGTGCACCAACAGAAGGTTCTACACGGGCTTCTACTACGGCAAGCCTCCCGCACAGGCGATGGTCTACGGGGACAGTACCTACGTTAAGGAATACGTTTATTACGGAACTATAGAAAGAAACGGCGAAACAGACCACATAGGCGTTATCACCCAAAAGAACAAGTTCTGCGTGGGCGACACGCTCGAGGTGCTTGAACCCGGCCCTGTAAAGGAAAGGTTCGTGAAGGTGCTCTCGATCACAGCGCAGGACGGTACTTCGCAGGAGAGCTGTCCGCATGCCGGGCAGATCATCACAGTTGCTTTTGACGGACCGGTTCCGGTCGGATGTCTCCTCAGGGGAAAGGCGTGAAACATGATACAGCTCAACAGACAGATCATAAGGGCGCTCGCGTCGAGTGAACTTACCTATTCCCGGGGCATCAGATGCTTCAGGAACGGTAACGTGCGCCGGATGAGCACCGAGCGGCTTACGGGCAAGATACGCGTCGAGGTTGTTGACAGCGTGGAGTATACCGTGATGCTCTCCGAGGAGAACGGAGAGGTCGGGTTTTCATGCAACTGCGCGGGAAGCCTTAAGGAGAAAGGCGCGTGCAAGCATGCGATCGCGGCGCTTTTTGCCGTGATGAGACGTCAGGAGAAGAGCAGGTTCGCGCAGATCGAGTCGCCCGAGGACAGAAGGGCGTGCATGTGCATCGACCATTTCAGGAGCACGCAGGACAGTGTGAGCGCTGTCGAAGTGTTCCACCTCGAGCCCATAATCACCGTTCCCCAGATGTTCTCGGACAACGAGAGCCGTTGCTATCTGTCGGTCAAGGTCGGCAAGGACAGACTTTACAAGGTTCAGAATCTGAAGCGTTTCGTGAGCGATTACCTCTCTCACGAGGACATACTTCTCGGCAAGGACGTCAAGTTCGTCTGGTGGGAGAGCGAGTTTGACAAGTCCTCAAAGGAGATCCTCGATTTCATCATCGAGGGTTACGAGCTACTTGAGCTCGGCGACGATATCACCGGTACCAGGATCTTTAACAGGGCGATGATGACCCTGTCGAAAAACCTGCTCATGCGCCTCTTACACAGCGTGGGCAAATACACGTTCACTCTCATCCTCGGCGAGAGGGTCTACGAGAACGTGAGAGTGTTCGACAAGAACCCCAACATCAAATACGACCTTGATATAGTTGACGACGCGATCCTTCTCGACTATCACGACAAGGAAGCGGTGATACCGCTTATGAAGAGCGGCGAGCTTATCTACTACAACGGGGCCGTTTTCATACCCGATGCGCGTTTCAGACGAAACTACGCACCGTTCTTCAATACGCTCGGAACCGAGAAGCCGCCCCTTATCTTCAGGGACGACAACAAGAAGAGGTTCCTCGAGGAGGTTCTTCCGAGGATCGGTGACCTCATGGACATCGATATCCCCGAAGAGCTCGCCGACAGGTACATCTCGCCCGAGCTTTCCTGCAAGATCTTCTTTGACAGATATCAGAACGGGATCAAGGCGCAGGTCAGGTTCGTTTACGCGGACTACGAGTTCAGCAGTTTCGAGAACCCCGACAGCGATCACTTTATCATACTCAGACAGCGCGAGAAGGAGGACGATATCCTCTCAAGGCTTGAGGATCTCGGCTTCGAGGCGCGTACCGGCTTCTACCTCTTAAAGAACGAGTCGGCGCTCTACGAGTTCCTCATCAGCGACAAGACAGTCCTGACCGAGGTAGCGCAGATCTACTACTCCGAGGACTTCAAGAAGCTCAAGGTCGTTTCGGGAGGAAACTTCAACGTCGGCCTCAGGGTCAGCAGCGACATGGATCTCCTGCAGATGGAGTTCTCTTACGGCGACATGAGCCCGAAGGAGCTTGAGAGGCTGTTCCGCTCCTTGAGGGTCAAGAAGAAGTACTACAGGCTCGAGAACGGCAGCTTCATCAACCTCATGGACGACGACTTCGAGAAGCTCGCTGTCATCATGGACAACCTCGGCGTGACCTCGAAGAACTTCACCGAGGGTGGCATCAAGCTTACCAAGAGTAACGCTTTCTACCTTGACGGTGCCTTCGACAGGAGCGGATTCTCCGTTACGAAGAGCGACGACTTCATCAACCTCATTGAGAACATCAGCAGTGAACATGAGGAGACCTACGAGATCCCGAAGGGCATCAACGCGCAGCTTCGCGAGTATCAGGTCAGAGGCTTCGGCTGGATGATGACGCTCGCCCGCAACAGTCTGGGCGGTATCCTCGCCGACGACATGGGTCTCGGAAAGACTCTTCAGACCATCGTATATATACGTGCGATGCTTGACGGTCCCGAAAAGCAGCATCCGCACTTCCTCATCGTCTGCCCCAGCTCGATCATCTACAACTGGATGGACGAGTTCCAGAGCTTCGCACCCGATGTGCGTGCCTGCGTGGTCACGGGTGTCCCCGAGGAGCGTAAGAAGCTTATTGACGCCTATGAGAGCGTGGATGTACTTATAACCTCTTACCCGCTCATGAGGCGCGATGTCGGACTTTACAGGAAGATCGTTTTCGGTACGGTGTTCCTTGACGAGGCTCAGTTCATTAAGAACGCGGCATCCCAGAGTGCCCAGTCCGTTAAGCTCCTCAGTGCCGATCACAGATTCGCGCTTACCGGTACCCCGATCGAGAACTCGCTTTCCGAGCTCTGGTCGATATTTGACTTTATCATGCCGAACTTCCTCATGACGCACAGCAAGTTCGCGACGCGCTATGAGAAGCCTATCATAAACGGTGACAAGGAAGTCCTCGAGAACCTCAACATGAGGATCAGTCCGTTCATCATGAGACGTATGAAGAAGGACGTGCTCAAGGAGCTCCCCGGAAAGCTCGAGGAGAAGATCGTTACGCCCATGTCGGAAGAGCAGCGTAATGTTTATCTCTCGTACATGAACGAGATAAGGGGAGACCTCTTCGGCAGTATCGAATCAGTCGGCTTCGAGGGCAGCAAGATGAAGATCCTTGCGGCTCTTACGAGACTGAGACAGATCTGCTGTCATCCCTCGACATTCCTCGACAACTACAAGGGTGGCAGCGGCAAGCTCGACCTTCTGATGCAGCAGATCGACAACGCGATCGCCAACGAGCACAGGACACTTGTGTTCTCGCAGTTTACGGGCATGCTCGAGATCATCGGCAGGGAGCTTAAAGAAAAGGGAATCAATTACTTCTACCTTGACGGCAGCACGCCGCCCGAGGAGAGACTTGATATGGCCAAGAGGTTTAACGGAGGAGAGAACGATATCTTCCTGATCTCCCTCAAAGCCGGAGGAACGGGACTTAACCTTATCGGAGCCGACACGGTCATCCACTACGATCCCTGGTGGAATCCGGCGGTCGAGGACCAGGCGACAGACAGGGCGTACAGGATCGGTCAGACACAGAACGTCTACGTCCTCAAGCTCCTGACAAAGGGAACCATAGAAGAGAAGATATACAAGCTCCAGCAAAAGAAAAAGGAGCTCTCGGATTCGTGCCTGACCGGGGGAGAAGTTTTCCTCGGCAAGCTGACTCGCGAAGAGCTCGAAGATATTTTTTCATTTGACTGATCGTGATAAAAGGATTATTTTAACTGAGGTGCGGGGGGAATACGACCGAATACCATGTCGTAACCGTCGTTACCGTAGTTAAGCGATCTGTTGACGCGACTGATCGTAGCGGTGGAAGCGCCGGTCTTCTCGGCGATGTCGAGGTAGGTCTTGCCTGCTCTGAGCATGGCAGCGACTTCGAAACGCTGGGCGAGGGACAGAAGCTCGTTGATGGTGCAGATATCTTCGAAGAAGGTATAGCACTCGGTCTCGTCCTTGAGGCTCAGTACCGCTTTAAAAAGATAATCGACTGCTTCGGTGTGTATCTTGGGATTCATGTGATCACTCCTTTGTGAAATATGTATGGTCCAAAAGACCGATGCGTTCGTACGTTTATAATGTAATATTTTAACACTTTGCAGAGATAAAGTAAAGAAGCAAATTTTATGTAAGCTCAAAGTCGGGTGATACGCGTGAACAGGCTTCTTTAGAGAGGAAAACGAGATAATGAAAAAAGGCGTGGAATATACGGGTAAGGTCGAGACGACTGAGTTCCCGAGTACCGGAGTCCTTCATTGTGAGGGTGAGAAGGTCAAGGTAAAGGGAACGATAGAGGGTCAGACCGTCAGGTTTGCGATGGGAAGGAAGCACTCCGGCTACATTAGCGGTAAGCTCCATGAAGTGCTTGAACGTTCTCCGCTCGAGACCAGGAAGCCCGTTTGTCCCCATTTTGAAAGATGCGGTGGCTGTACGTACCAGAGACTTGAGTACAAGGACGAGCTGGCGCTCAAGAAGGCTCAGGTCAAGAAGCTCCTTGACGGGGTGATCAAGGAGGATTACGAATTCACCGGGATCGAGCAGAGCCCGATGGAGTGGGGCTACCGCAACAAGATGGAGTTCACCTTCGGTGACTGCGCGAGAGGCGGCGAACTTACGCTCGGGCTTCACAGACAGGGCAGCTTTTACGATATCGAGCAGATCACGGACTGCCACATCGTGAATCCGGACTACAACAAGATCATCGATACGGTGGTCGGTACCTGCAGGGAGTTCGGGCTTACCTACATGCACAAGCTCACGCATGAGGGGTATCTGCGTCACCTGCTCATCAGACGTGCCGCCACGACGGGAGAGATCCTTGTAAATATCGTGACAACCTCGCAGTGGGTGTGCGAGCCTGTCGCCAAGGATTCGTCGCTTGCGGAGGAGATCCTCGCGCTTCCCGTTTTTGAGGACGAGGAAGAAAGACCGGTGTTCAGGGCGGGAGTACTTGATATCACCGAGCGGATGTTCCTCGATGTGCTCGCGACGAGACTGAGGGCACTCAACCTTGACGGAAGCATCGTCGGTATCAGCCGTGCCCTTAACGATGATCCTGCGGACGCGCTCAAGGCGCAGAGCAAGCTTGATATCTTCGGAAAGGATTTCTTCTTTGAGGAGATCCTCGGACTGATCTTCAAGATCACCGCGTTCTCGTTCTTCCAGACCAACTCCTTCGGAGCCGAGGTGCTCTACCGTATCGCACGAGACTTCCTCGGAGACGTTACGGGCAAGGTTGTTTACGACCTCTACTCCGGAACGGGTACGATAGCGCAGATCATCGCGCCCGTGGCAAAGAAGGTGATCGGTGTCGAGATCGTTGAGGAAGCAGTCGCTTCGGCGAGGGAGAATGTTGAGCTCAACGACCTTCAGAACTGTGAGTTTATCTGCGGTGATGTACTTAAGGTACTCGATACGATCGAAGAAGCTCCCGACGCGATCGTTCTCGACCCGCCCAGGGAGGGTATTCATCCCAAGGCACTGAAACGGATCATCTCGTACGGTGTCGACAGGATAATCTATATTTCATGTAAGCCCACGAGCCTTGCTCATGATCTTGAGGCATTTCTCGAGGGTGGTTATAGGGTGGTGAAGGTCCGCTGCTGCGATATGTTCCCGCATACCGTGCATGTCGAGACCGTGGTGTGTCTCTCCAGAGTTGCGTATTGATGGAGGATAATAGTGATGAATGATTATTTAAAAGACAATGAATTGTTTAACACATCTCATTTGATGATACTCGTGGCATATTCTTTGCTTTCGCTGGCGCTTATGGCCGAGTCTCTGCTGATGGGATGGGAGACCTGGATGGTGTTTGTTATCGCGGGTGCCGTTTTGATATGCTGGTTCATGCATATCCGGAATCTGCTGACTCCCTACCAGAGGCTTTGGATATATTCGGTCCTGATGATGTTCCTGGCGATATTCTACGGGATACATCTCACAAGTACATATGACCTGCTGGGTGTAATGTCCGTAGCTATCGGATTGTTCACCCTGACCGGTGTAAAAGCGCTTATTAATATGTGTCAGGTGACGTATTACCTGATCCTTATCTACGATATCGTGGCCATGATACAACAGGGCTACGTCTTTGACAGTCTGGTCATCTCGAGGACGATGCTCCACGTCTTACTTATTCTCCTCATCGGCTGGATCGGCAGAGTCATCATCAGAAGATGGGCCGAGATCCTTTACCGCTCCAAGGACGAGACCGAGCTTCTTCAGGGAGCCGCAACACGTCTTAACGATTTCCTCGCAAACGTTTCACATGAGATCAGAACACCCATAAATGCCGTTATCGGTCTTACCGACGGTTGCATAGAAAAAGAAGAGAACCCGGCCATACGTACGGACCTGATCTCCGTCAAGGATGCAGGTAAGCGTGTTGCCGAGCAGATCAGCGATATTCTTGATTATTCCGAGATAGACATGAAGAAGCTGGCTGTCAATGTGGAACAGTACATGCTCTCTTCGGTGATAAACGATGTTGTTACTGAGATGGCTTACGTCAAGCCCGAGCACCTTGAGCTGATCGTGGATGTTGATCCCGGCTGCCCTTCGATGATGGTCACCGATGTTCCCAAGCTTAAGAAGATCATGTGGCATCTGATCTCCAACGGCCTTAAGTACACCAGGGAAGGCGGAGTTTACGTACACATATACTCCGTAAAACGCGAGTACGGAGTCAACCTCTGCATCGAAGTGGAAGACACGGGTATAGGCATGAGCCCGGAGGAGAGAGAGCACATCTACGAGCATTTCTTCCAGGGCAATTCCGGAAGGACGAGATCCACAAGCGGCCTCGGACTCGGTATGGCAATTGTTTCGGGATTTGTTAAGGCTCTCGGCGGCTTTGTGATCATCGATTCCGAACTCGGGAAGGGAACCAAGGTCAAGGTTTCCGTTCCCCAGGAGGTTTTGGATCCTTCCAAGTGTATGTCCATCAAGACAAAGGAGGATATCAGCGTCGGAACGTTTATGCATTTCGACAAATTCTCCAACCTGCAGGTTCGCGAGTTCTGCAACATCATGGTCAAGCATATCGTTCAGGGGCTCGGTGTTGTCATGCGCTGGGTTGAGACTCCGGACAAGCTGCGCGAACTGACCGACAACACGGAACTTACCCATCTGTTTGTGGGCGAGGAAGAGTACAACGAGAATACCGAGCTTATTGAAAGCCTCGCAAAGAAGATGGTTGTGGCGGTTATCACCAACCCCGGTTTCCGCAAGGCACACGGTTCAAGGATAAGGATATTGCCCAAGCCTTTCTACTGCTTCCCTGTGGCAGCACTCCTTAATCAGGATCCTTCCCTTGAGGAGAACAAGGTTGGCAAGCTCATGTGCAACGGCGTAAAAGCCCTGGTTGTAGACGACGAACCCATGAATCACATGGTTGCGAAGGGTATCTTCACGCGATACGGCATGGAGGTGTTCTCGGCCGATTCCGGAAAAGAAGCCATCGCCATGTGCGATACCAACGATTACGATATCATCTTCATGGACCATATGATGCCTGAGATGGACGGTATCGAGGCTATGAAGCGTATCAGGACGGTTCTTACAAGACGGCATAAGGACGTGCCTGTGATCGCACTTACCGCCAACGCCGTAAGCTCCGCTAAGAAGATGTTCCTCAGAGAAGGTTTTGAAGGCTTTATCAGTAAGCCTATCGAGCTCTCCGAACTTGAGCGTGTACTTCGCAAGGTACTGCCCAAGGAGCTTTACACCGATGTGTTCGACGATGAAGAAGAGACCGCGGAAACAGCGCCCGCAGGAACAACCGGGCCCGCTGCACAGAAGGAGCTTTCTCCCGTAGAGCAGGTGGCTGCTTTGGGTGTAGATACCAAGACAGGTCTGTTCTACTGCCAGAAGGACGAGGACTTCTACAAGAAGCTGCTCATGCAGTACGCCGAGAGCGGTTCCGCAAAGCTGAAGGATGCAGCCAAGTTCCTGGCTGACAAGGACTACCATAACTACGAGATCATCGTACATGCATTAAAGAGCACTTCGAAGATGATCGGTGCCACTGCCCTGAGTGAACAGGCTCTGGCACTCGAAAATGCGGCCAAGTCAGAGGATGAGGAGTTTATACGCACCCATCACGATGCGGCCATGGATGAGTACAAACGTCTGGTAGAAGGGATCCTTAATGCGTACGGAGGATCCGCACAGGCCGAACCGGCCGAAGAAGAGGATGACGAAGAGATCATGGAGTTCCCCGTTGACGACGGTGCGATGGAATTCACTCCCGAAGGGTCCGGCGCGGATGCCGGAGGCGGCAATGATGATGCTTTGGAATTCTTGCCTGAGGAGGACACGCCATGAAAAAATATTTCTTACGTGATCGTGAAACTGAAAAGTACGTATACAAAGCCGGTGTGAAGGTTGATTTCTGGTTCTTCGTGGGAATCACCATTTATGAGATCTTCCACATGGTATATACCTTCATTTATGCGGAGAATTACGGAAGACTGGTCGTATGGTCGAGACTGGCTTACGGAGTCTCCGGATTGGCTACGCTTTTGTTTTCGGTGGCATGCTTCTATGTCATGAAGGACTTTGAAAGGAGATATAAGCTCCTCAAGTACGCCAACGTGCTCAATACTTTCTTCATCCTGGCCCTGGCGGTAGTTGTTACCGTGCTTGACTCGATAAGATCCGGTGTTATGGACACGACGCTTATCATCGTTATGTCGCTTATCATGCCGTTGCTCTTATATATGCCGCTGTCCGCGTACCTGACCATGTTCCTTCTGTCCAACGGAGCGGTGCTGTATTACTACGTAACGCTTGCCATGGAGGACAGCGTAAAGTACGGAGCGGTAAAGTATTTCACCATATACATCTTTATCTGGGTGCTCCTCAGTATCATCATGATGTATGTTAAGTACAGTACATACCGGAGAATACTCGAGTCCAACAAACAGAAGGAAGAGATCGAAAAGCTCAATGATGCGCAGAACCGTTTCTTCTCGTCCATGAGCCACGAGATCCGTACGCCCATTAACACCATCATCGGTCTTAACGAGATGATCCTGCGTGAGAACGTTTCCGATGAGATCAACGAGGACGCGGCAAACATCAGATCTGCCGGTAACATGCTCCTTCACCTCATCAACGATATCCTCGACATGTCCAAGCTCGATTCCGGACAGATGCAGCTGACTCCCGTGTCATACAGAACGGGCGACATGCTCTCCGACATAGTCGGAATGCTTTGGATCCGTGCCAAGGATAAAGGCCTTGATTTCAAGATCGACGTGGCTCCCGACCTCCCGGGGGAACTCTTCGGTGACGAAGTGAGAGTTAAGCAGATCCTCATAAACGTACTCAACAATGCCATCAAGTACACCAAGGAAGGTTCAGTTACATTGAACATCCAGTGCAGAAGAGAGGAAAGCAACAACGTTACGGTCATTTACTCCGTTACCGATACAGGTATGGGTATCAAAAAGGAGAGTATCCCGTACCTCTTCACCGCATTCAAGAGAGTGGATGAGGCCAAGAACAGGTACATCGAGGGAACGGGTCTCGGACTGTCCATCGTTAAGCAGCTCGTTGACATCATGGGCGGCAAGATCACGGTCAACTCGGTTTATACCAAGGGCACTACATTTATCATCGAGATCCCTCAGAGAGTCGTATCGGGAAGTACAGTCGGTGTGATCGATCTTTCGAAGCGTAACGGCATTACCCGCATGGAAAGCTATCATCAGAGCTTTGAGGCACCCGAGGCCAACGTCCTGGTTGTCGACGATACCGAGACCAACCTCATGGTTGTCGACGATACCGAGACCAACCTCATGGTTGTCGAGAAGCTTCTCCGTGATACGAAGGTCAGGGTCGTTACCGCAAGCAGTGCAAGGGCGGCTCTCGAGAAAACGGCGGAGACACATTTCCATGTGATCTTCATGGATCATCTCATGCCTGAGATAGACGGTATCGAATGTCTGCATATGATCCGCGATCAGAAGGGCGGACTCTGTAAGGAATCGAGGATCGTGGCGCTTACGGCCAACGCCGGCGGCGATACCAAGGCGCTCTACGTAAGAGAAGGCTTCGACGGCTATCTTGTTAAGCCTGTAAGCGGCGAAGCTCTTGAGATCGAGCTCAGACGACTTCTCCCCAAAGAGCTTGTTACGGTTACATCGACCGGAGAGATCCTCGAAGAGAGCACGCTTTGGATCCGGGATCATCAGACCAAGTCGGAAGTCGTTATTACTACGGAATCCCTTGCAGATGTTCCCCAGGAGCTTCTGGACAGATATCATATCAAGGTCATTCCTCATATGGTCAGCACGGAGGCCGGTCTGTTCATGGACGGCAACGAGATCGATACCTCGGGACTTCTGTCCTACATGGAAGACGAAAACAAATATGTTAAGACCATGGCTCCCGATGTTGCATACCATGAATCCTTCTTTGCAAAGCAGCTCGAGCATGCCAACAACGTGGTTCATATTTCGATATCCTCCGCTATGGAGAATTCGGGATACCATGCGGCTGCCGAAGCGGGCAGGTCGTTTGACAACGTCTTCGTTATCGATTCCGGCCACCTTTCAAGCGGACAGGGCCTTCTGGCTATAGAGGCCGGCAGACTTGCGGAAGAGGGCTACGGCGCTACGGAGATCGTAGAGAAGATAATGGCCTGCAGAGGAAGGGTACACACCAGTTTCATCGTTGATTCACTGGACTATCTGGCAAGAGCCGGGCAGATCGGCAAGAGAAAAGCCGATGTCGTCAATGCGCTTATGATACATCCCGTACTTGCCATGAAGAAAGGTAAGCTTTCTCTCGGAGGTTATCATTTCGGAAGCAGGGAAGGCTCGTGGAGAAAGTATATTTCCTCGGCCCTCAGCACCATCAACAAAATAGATACCCGTATGCTGCTTGTTACATACGTTTCTCTCACCAATAAGGAGAAAGAGGAGATAGCTGCGGAGATATCCAAAAAGATGAGCTTCGAAAAGATATATTTCCAGCAGGCATCTCCGGTTATTGCGGTCAACTGCGGTCCCGGCACCTTCGGACTTTTGTTCATGACCGAATAGCAGATGACCCGGTGTTGTAACATAAGCGTCACCGGAGCACGGAAAACTTGAAAAATCCTTGAAAATGTAATAAAATCGCAGTGTCGTCATGTATTTGGCGGCGCTGCGATCAATTTTTTTTGTTGAGAGGGGATTATGGAGTTCTTTACTACGATCTCGGAACAATTTTATAAGTGTTTTATAAAGGACGACAGGTACAAGCTGCTCCTCGGGGGTATCGGAGTTACTCTCAAGGTGTCGCTTGTTGCGATCGTGCTCGGAATCATCATCGGATTCTTTATCGCGGTGTGCAATCTTTCCAAGAAGAAAGTGCTTCGCGGGATCGGTCTCGTTTATACCGATGTTATCAGAGGTACGCCGTCCGTTACGCAGCTCATGCTGATCTACTTCGTGGCGTTTGCAGCCGTGCAATGGGATAAGTGGATCATATGCGCCATAGCGTTCGGTATCAATTCGGGCGGTTACGTCGCCGAGGTCATCAGGGCCGGGATCCTCTCGATCGACAAAGGTCAGACCGAAGCCGGAAGATCTCTCGGACTTAACGGAAGACAGACGATGACGCACATCATCCTTCCGCAGGCCATCAAGAACATCTTCCCAGCGCTCGTTAACGAGTTTATCGTGCTCATCAAGGAGACCGCGATAGTCGGTTACGTCGGACTCGTTGACATCCAGAAGGCCGGAGATTTCATCAAGAGTACAACCTTCCTCGCATTTATGCCACTGCTTGCGACCGCGATCATCTACTACGTGATCATTAAGATCCTCAACATCGGTCTCAAGCGTATCGAAAAGAAGCTCAGACAGTCCGAGGTAAGATGACGGACGGTGTCAGGGCAAAGCAAAGAAGATGACAACAATTACGGGGAATCAGGCATGATCAAAATATTCAATCTTAAGAAAAATTTCAACGATCTCGAGGTTTTGAAGGGAGTGGACGAGCACATCCGTCCCGGTGAGGTCGTTTCGGTTATCGGACCTTCGGGTTCCGGCAAATCAACATTTCTGCGATGCATCAACCTTCTCGAGGAAGTGACGGAGGGCAGGATATACGTTGACGATGAGCTTATCACCGCGCCCGGCGTGGACATCAACCTGATACGTCAGAAGATGGGGATGGTTTTCCAGCAGTTCAATCTGTTCCCTCACCTGAAGATCATCGACAACATCACTCTCGCGCCCGTTCTTCTCAAGAAGATGACCAAAGAAGAGGCAAAGGAAAAGGCTCTCGAGCTGCTCGCAAGAGTCGGGCTGTCGGACAAGGCTGATTCTTACCCCGCATCGCTTTCGGGCGGACAGAAACAGCGTGTTGCGATCGCAAGAGCGCTTGCGATGAATCCCGAGATCATGCTCTTTGACGAGCCCACATCCGCGCTCGATCCCGAGATGGTTGGCGAAGTTCTCGATGTTATCAAGAGCCTTGCGGAATCGGGCATGACGATGGTGGTCGTTACACATGAGATGGGATTCGCACGTGAGGTTTCCTCAAGAGTGCTCTTTATGGATCAGGGGATCATCATGGAAAGCGGTACTCCCGCCGAGATATTTGACAATCCCAAGAACGAGAGGACGAAATTGTTCCTCAGCAAGGTTCTTTGATCTTTCGGGGCGCTGTTGATAAACATCAAAACATCTTTGAGTCTGTGTATTGAAACTCTCGGAGTTCAGTGATATATTGACTCGGTGGTTGGTTCAAAAAGTATGGATCAAATATATGAATTAGGAGGCACATTATGAAAAAATCAATCAGGATCATTGCCGCAGCACTTATCGCAGTTCTTATGACAGCTTGTTTGACGGCATGCGGAAAGAAAACGGAAGGCACCATCAAGTTCGGAACAAACGCAGAGTTCCCTCCTTTCGAGTTCGTTGCAGCAAACGGTGTTATCGGTGAGTTCGACGGTATCGATATCGCGATCGCAAAGCAGATCGGTGAAGACATCAACATGGAAGCAAAGATTGAGAACATGGAGTTTGATTCACTTCTCGTTGCACTTCAGAACAAGCAGATCGATGCTGTTATCGCGGGCATGACAGTTACAGAGGAGCGTGCTGAGTCGGTTGACTTCTCAACTCCTTACTATTCGGCTACACAGGTCATCATCACAAAGGAAGGCTCGGGCATCAAGTCCGCTGCAGACCTTGCCGACAAGTTCACTTCAGTTGTTCAGGGTTATACCGGTGAGACATGTATCGTTGACCTCGGTTACAGATACGAGTCCTTCAAGAAGGGCACAGAGTGCGTTATGGAGCTCGTAAACGGCAAGTGTGACGCTGTTGTCATCGACTCCGCTACAGCTTCAAAGTACGTAGCTGACAACAAGGGTCTTGTGATCGTTGAGGATCCCGCTGTTTTCGGTAACGAAGAGTACGCTATCGCAGTAGCAAAGGGAAACAAGGAACTTCTTGACAAGATCAATGCTTCGATCGAGAAGATGCTTGCAAACGGCACGATCGCTACACTTGGAGACAAGTACTGCAGCGCAGAATAATTAACGAGTGTGATATTAACGCTTATGTGACGGTATTGCGCCGGGACATGACAACTTGGAACTAAATAAGCACTTCCCGTAACCAACGAGTGCGGGAAGTGTTTTCTTATTTTCCGGAAAAGGCGGCGGGAAAACGGGAATTCCAAATCCCGCTGTATAAAATTTGGATAATCCCGGGATTCAGGCGGCGGAAAAACGGGAATTCCAAATCCCGCTGTTTAAAATTTGGATAATCTCGGGATTCAGGCGGCGGAAAAACGGGAATTTCAAATCCCGCTGTTTAAAATTTGGATAATCTCGGGATTCGGGCGGCGAAAAAACGGAAATTCAAAATCCCGATGTATAAAATCGGGAAATTTCGGGGGTTCGGGCGGCGGGAAAACGGGAATTCCAAATCCCGCTGTATAAAATCGGGAAATTTCGGGGATTCGGGCGGCGGAAAAACGGAAATTCCAAATCCCGCTGTATAAAATCGGGAAATTTCGGGGGTTCGGGCGGCGGAAAAACGGGAATTCCAAATCTCGCTGTATAAAATTTGGATAATCCCGGGATTCAGGCGGCGGAAAAATAGGTATTTCAAATCCCGCTGTGATATAATAGGAAAAATGAATGGGAAAGAGAGGAAAACCACGTGGAACTCAAGAAATTATAGATAAAAGTACCTGGTACCTTTACACATTTGCTTATGGGAGGTTAGGCAGGATGGTTTTTGAAGAAAAAGATATAAAACTGAAAGACGGGCGGAACGCTCGTTTTCGTAGCCCGTCGGATGATGATGCGGAGGAAATGCTCCGGTTTATCAGGAAGGCATCGGGCGAGACGGATTACCTCCTGAAATTTGAGGAGGAGTATGCCGATTTTACGATCGAGCAGGAGAAAGAATTTATTCGTGGAAACTATGATAATAAGAACGCCTTGATGATCGCATGTTATGTGGAAGGTCGGCTGGCGGGCAACTGCCAGATCTCTTTCCACACCGGCATGAAAGACCGTCACAGGGCCTCCGTGGCTATCGCCCTTTTGCAGGAATTCTGGAATCTTGGGATCGGAACGCTTATGTTCAAAGAGTTGATCTGCGCGGCTGAGGCCCGTGGAGGCGTTCGCCAGATCGAACTTGAATTCATAGAGGGTAATACCAGAGCAAGAGCTCTTTACGAAAAAATGGGATTCCGTATCACGGGCGTAAAGCCGGACGCTATACGGCTGAAAGACGGGACCTTTGTAAACGAGTATATGATGGTAAGGAGGATGTGATGACAAAGAATATCAAGGTAAACGAACAGAATAGCATAAAGATCAAGTCTAAGTATGGCATGATCTACATCGATCCCTTTAGGATCCGTGAGAAGACGAATGATGCGGCGTTTATTCTGATAACGCATGATCATTACGATCATTTCTCACCTGAAGATATCGCAAAGGTAGGCGGAAAAAACACGATTCTTGTCGTGCCGGAGAAGATGGAAGAGAAGGCTCTTGAGGTTGCCGGTCAGGTAAAGCAGATAGTTACTGTTAAGCCCGGAGAGCACCGGGAGGTTGAGAGCCTGGAGTTTGATACGGTGCCGGCTTATAACATCGGCAGGCCTTTTCATCAAAAGAGTGCCGGATGGGTTGGGTATGTCTTTAGCATTGACGGTAAGCGCGTCTATGTCTCAGGAGACACTGACGCAACTGACGAAGCAAAGGCTGTGAAATGCGATATCGCGATCATTCCTATCGGCGGTACATATACGATGGATGCAAAGCAGGCAGCGGAACTGGTGAACACCATCCGTCCGAGCGTTGCTATCCCTGTTCATTACGGGACAGTTGTCGGAAACCCGAAAGAAGGGGAAGTGTTTAAGGCAAATGTGGCGGGAAATATCAAGGTAGAATTTAAAATTTCGTTCACAGGGTAATATGAACGGCAGAGTGGTCCCCAAGGGACCATCCCCGAAGAGGTAGAAAATGAAAGACGAAATTCAGATTAAATCGGTTCTAGAACATTGGGAATTACGCAATCCTTGTATTGAGGAACAGCTTCATAAGGATTCTCCGAGACCGGTTTATAAAATAAAAACAGATACGGGGCGGTTTATCCTGAAAGGCTTCCCGGAAAAAACACCGGAGACAACAGTCCAAAGCAATATGAAGGCTCACTTGTTTCTGGGAAATGAAAAAGACCTTGCGCCGCGGATTTATCCGCTTAAAGAAGGTGGGTATTATATTCTTGATCAGGGATTTCGTTTTTATCTGATGGAATTCATCGAAGGAAGACAGATGGAGGAGACTCCGGAGGATGAATACAGGCTCGGCCGGGCGGTAAAAGAACTGCATGCGCTGCAGGGATACAGTATGAGATCACCGGAGGACCCGAGCAAAAAGCGTTTCTATGCATGGTTCAGAGACAGGGCCTTTGTCAGGGAATTTGATGCGATCCTTGATGCAATCCCTGATTTTGATAAGCTTGACATGTGCTTTATTCACTCTGATATCGGACCGCATAATGCCATGATACGGGAAGACGGCAAAGTGATCTTTATTGATCTCGATGATGCCGGTATAGGCAGCAGGTATCTGGATGCCGGTTGGCCGTTTATCATGCAGTTTGTGGATTTCAACCACGAGACCGAAGAAATGAAGTACCGCATTGATCTGGCCGAAAGCTTCCTGAAAGGATATTATGGAGATACGGAGATAACGAGGGAAGAGTACGATCTGCTATTCTACGGAGCGGAACAGATGCATATATCTTATATGCAGTGTTACGGGGAAGACGCAGTAGATTCTTTGTGGAAGATTCTGAAGTTCGGCATAGACCAAAAAGAAATCTTGTGGAGGAAGATCCTCTGTGCAAAGTGACATGTACTCAAGGCAGATGTGGTAAGATCGACGGATGATTAGAATAATCATAAAAAGTTTGCTACGAGTTCACAGTGGAGTTTAGGAGTTTTATGAAAGAAACTGTATTGGCATACATAAAAAAAGAGTACAAGAGCTCACCGGAGTACCTTTGGAAGAGATATCCGGACTATGCGGTGTTTCGCCATTCGGATAATAACAAATGGTTTGCATTGGTGGCTCCCGTTTCTGGGGATAAGCTCGGACTTGATAGCGCTGAACTGATAGATATTATAAATGTCAAAGTTGATGATATGCTTTTCAGGGACACGCTTATACAGCAACCCGGCATATTCCTGGCCTACCACATGAATAAGCAGCATTGGGTAACGGTTCTGCTTGACGGGACGGTTCCCGAGAAGCAGGTGCTCGATCTTTTGGATGCAAGCTTTATGGCCACAGCGTCTGCCAAGGAAAAGCAGAAGAAACGTCCACCGAAAGAATGGATCATACCGTCCAATCCGAACTATTACGATATCATCCATGCATTTGATACTACCGATGAGATCGACTGGAAGCAGGGGGCGGGTATAAAGACGGGAGATACGGTATTCATGTACGTTGGGTCACCCGTGTCTGCAATCCTCTATAAATGCAAGGTGACGGAGACAGATATCCCTTACAGGTACAGGGATGAGAATCTGACGATCACAGCGCTTATGAAGATAAAACTGTTGAAGCGGTACAAGCCTGAAAAGTTTACTTTTGATGTGCTTAAGGGTGAGTATGGAATTTATGCAGTCCGAGGTCCGAGAGGAATACCGGATAGATTGAGTGCGAATTTAAAATGAATGTTTTACAAACTCCCTGTGATCACTGACCATGGGGAGTCTTTTCTGTAAGAGACCAACCCGAAGTTAGTTTTACAATCAACTAGCCCAAACTTTTTTTGTAAATTTTGCAACCAAATAATAAAAATTCTTTATACTTTCTTTAATCTTTTCAAAGGACTCTTTTATAATTCGGATGTAGAATCAGATTCAGAACGAGAAGAAAGAGAGGGAACAAATCATGGCTTCTGTACTGAGAACAGATTCGCTCACAAAGGTTTACGGGAAAAACACTGTAGTGGATCATGTATCGATGAATATTGAGCAGGGCGATATATACGGCCTGATAGGAAGAAACGGCGCAGGGAAAACAACGCTTATGAAGATGATCGGTGGGGTTGCCGCTCCTACTTCGGGCGCTTATGAATTCTTCGGCGAGAAAGACAACACAAAGACTTTATCAAGGATAGGATGCCTTATTGAGAGTCCGTCTCTTTATCCGGAACTCACGGTATGGGAAAACATGATGTTTTACAATAAGCTTCTCGGTATCACTGATAAGAAGAATATTGATGAGATCCTTGACTATGTCGGTATATCCGAAGCAAAAAAGAAAAAGACAAAGCAGCTGTCTCTCGGAATGAAACAGCGCCTCGGGATTGGAATCGCGCTCATCGGTTATCCTGACATGCTGATCCTTGACGAGCCGATAAACGGACTTGACCCCACGGGTATTGTCGATATCAGAAATCTGCTTTTGAAACTTAATAAGGAGAAAGGAGTTACCCTTCTTATCTCGTCACATATTCTTGGTGAACTCGCGAGATTGGCAACCAGATTCGGAGTGATCGACAGGGGAGTGCTTGCCGATGAAATCACGTACGAGGAACTTCTTGAAAAAACACGCAAAGCCGTCAGAATAGAGGGCCTTGACCCGAGGAAGGTCGCAGTCACCCTTGAGGAGATGAAGCTCAACGATTATAAGGTTATCGACGGAGGAAAAGTCATGGTATATTGCGACACCGGACTTAGCGGAAAAATAAACCGGGCACTTGGAGAAAAAGGAATGTATGCGGAAAGCATAGGTACGGTGGGACAGGATCTGGAGACATATTTCGTTGAGAAGATGGGAGGAGGTGTTCAAAATGCATAATGTGATCTCGGCACAGATGTACAAATGTTTTAAGACAAAGGGCTTCTACATTTTGTTAATGATAGCTCTTCTGAGTACCGTATTCGATCTGATCAAAGTGACAACCACTTTACAATCAAACCCGGAATTAAAGATTGAGGGTTTCACCTCTACGTACGATGCGCTTAGCGGTGGCTTGTTCCTGTTGCTTGTCGGGATATATGCTGCTCTTGTTTTCTCATCGGATTATACTTCTCTTAGTATTCGCCAGATAATCGGGAAAGGAACAAAACGTACCGCGTATATACTCGGATCGCTTCTGACTGTTACAGTTGTTTCTCTGATTATTTCTTCGGCTGCCTATGTGGCCGCTTTCCTCAGAGGAACATTTATCGGAAGCGGTACCGGAACCTTTGACGGCCTGATGATGATAAGATTCTTGGTTGTGATCATTGTCTTTGGCTTTATGTATGTGGCATTTACGGCCCTCATCGCAAATATCACAAGGAAGACAAGTCTGACCATGCTCATATCCATATTTACACCAACGATACTGCAGCTTGTCGCGGTCAGTATCACAAGCTTGGCGAAAATAGACGTACTATATGATCCTATTACGATGATGGATGTGGCGACATCGGTCAAAACATCGACACAGGATTATCTGATCGCGGTCATCATCTATTTTTGTGCTGGTATTTTACTTACTTATATGAGTATAATAGTAGGCAAGAAGAAGGATCTTTGATCGGATTTCAAGGATGAGTCATGATCATGGTTGAAAGCGTGGATGCATATAATGTCTAAAATATTGGTCGTTGAAGATAATACAGAGATCCATGAAATGGAAAAGGAGCTCCTTTCAAAGAGCGGATACAGTGTTGTATCCGCTTTTTCGGGTACAGAGGCTCTGCTGGTGCTCGAAAAAGAAAGTGTTGACCTGGTTGTGCTTGATCTAATGCTTCCCGGGCTCGCGGGGGATGAAGTCCTTGAAAGGATAAGAAGTTACTCGAACATAGCCGTTTTATGTGTTACGGCCATTGACGGCGTTGAATCAAAAGTACGGCTCATGAAACTCGGTGCGGATGACTATATTGTGAAGCCGTTTGATCCCGAAGAATTCCTTGTGAGGATCGAGGCTCTTTTACGACGCACATCGGTGGGAAAAAGCCGGGAGTCGGGAAAATCTTTAGTTTTCCGTGACATTGAGATACTGCCGGGAAACCGTGAAGTCAGGGTCAGAGGGAAAACAATCGACCTTACGCGAAAGGAATACGAAATACTTGAACTTTTGGTAAGTCATCCGGGACAGGTTTTTACACGTGATAAGATATTTGAAACAGTCTGGGGTGCAGAAGCTTTCCCTGAAGACAATTCGGTCAATGTGCACGTCGGAAACCTGAGAAAGAAGCTCGCAGCATCAGGTGGTGCAGACGGTTACATTAAAACGATCTGGGGGATCGGTTTTAAAATGATAGAGGAGTCGTAATGATAGTTGCTGTTTTTGTTCTTTCGGCAATGGTCGTTCTTATGATCATATATCTCATAAGGATGCGTTTTGCCTTGCAAAACCTTGCAAAGCAGCTCATGGATCTGTCGGGGAAAAACACGAATCAGCTACTCCGTAATTCCGGAGGACAAAAGATGCTGGTTCCTCTCGTGAACTCGATCAACGAAGAGCTCAAAGAATTGCGTGAAAACACGTTGAAAGCTGAACAGATGAACCGTGAGATACGCGAAAGCCTCACCGAAATCTCTCATGATCTGAGGACACCGCTGACAGCTGCCGGCGGTTATGCCGGCTTGCTGAGAAAAACAGAGTTGACGGATGAAGAGAAGATCAGGTACATAAACGTTATCGAAGAAAGATTTGAAACCTCAAAAAATCTTGTGAATCAGTTGTTTTATTATGCCCGCATGGAGTCCGGAGCCCTTACGCTCGCAGAGGAAGAAGTGGATGTGAGACGTGTCCTGACGGATGTTCTTGCGATGTATTACGGAGATTTTGAAAAGAAAAACTTTGATATGAACGTTGAGATTGAAGATCGAGCTATGCCTGTCATGGGTGACAAGGATGCATTTACCCGCGTTTTTTCCAATATTGTTTCAAATGGACTCTCACATGGGGAGGGAGACTTTGGGCTGTCTTTGAAAACAGTTTCGGCGGCGGGGATATGTCGGCTCATGTTTTCAAATCTGGCTTCGAATGTTACGGAAGAGGATGCTGAAAGACTGTTTGACAGATATTTTACAAAGGATCATGTCAGAAGCAGCAGTAACACGGGACTCGGGCTTGCGATCGCGAAAAATCTCACTGAAAGAATGCACGGAAGTTGCAGTGCGCATAAGGATGGCGATAAGCTGGTCATTATGGTTGAATACCCGCTGATACCGCAGTAAATTATGCAGGAAGGAAATGCAGTATGAGTGATATTGAAAAGTCGCGTGTTGTCGTGATACTGTGTGACGATTACGACGAGGAAAAGGTTTATGAGCGCCTGAAATGCGGGCTCGACGAGCTTGGCGGGATAGGGCTGTTTGTAAAGCCCGAAGAAAAGGTTCTGGTTAAACTCAATCTCTTGTCGGCGGCACAGCCGGAACGAGCTGTTACAACACATCCTTCGGTGGCTAAAGCAGTACTTAGGCTGCTGAACGAGGAAGGATGCGCGGATGTCAAGTACGGCGATTCTCCCGGGTACGGAACATGCGAAAGCGCGCTCAGGATGCTTGGGATTGATGAAGAGTGTTTCGGAGCTCGCATGACGCCTATGTCGGAAGCTGAGCATGTTGATTTTTCCGAAGGTATGACCTGTAAGGAATTTGACTTCTGCAAGGAAATAGTTGAGAGTGATGCCATCATAAACGTTTGTAAGATGAAGACCCACGCGCTTGAGAGGATCACGGGTGCGGTTAAGAATGTTTATGGTTTTATCTGTGGTTACAGGAAGGCAGCGGGGCATGTAAAGTTCCCTAATGACACTGTGTTTGCGAGGATGCTTGCGGACATTCACAGGTGTACGAAGCCGAGACTCCATATCATGGACGGTATCATGGCGATGGAGGGCAACGGTCCAGGGTCGGGAACTCCGACACCCATGAACGTCCTCATAGTTTCGGATGACCCCGTGGCGGTCGATACCGTATTTTGTTACCTGGTAAACCTTGATCCGGAGATCATCCCGACCAATTCGCAGGGCATGCGCATGGGTATCGGCACTGACAGGGAAGAAGAGATTGAGATCGTGGTTTGCGGTGAGGTTCCCGGCAATAACGAAGGTGATCCCACAAATGAGAAAACGTTTGATGACACATGCGATGATGTAAATGTCGATACGAGCAGATCCCGAACTGTCTCTAAAAATGAATTGTTCGAAAAGTTCGGTAATCCGAATTTTGATGTTCCGAGAGGAAAGCCGAGAGGAACGTTCCTCATGCGTTACTCCGGCTTTATGACAAAGCTTGCGCGCAGACCGATGATCGATAAGAATAAGTGTGTTAAGTGCGGGATCTGCGTAAATCATTGCCCTGTACCCGGGAAAGCGGTAGACTTTAAGAACGGGAAGGATAATCCGCCCGTTTATGATTACAAAAAGTGTATCAGATGTTACTGCTGTCAGGAAATGTGCCCCAAGCACGCGATCTCGGCAAGGCACGGGCTTTTCGGGAGAAAAGACAAGTAGGGGCGGTAACTCCCTCGACAGCAGGATAAGGTTGAAAATAATGAAAGGCGCCGGGTGACGGCCTGCGTAACGGTCATTCGGCATAAGGAAATGTAAGATGTCCAAGTATAAATACGTGTTCTTTGATCTGGACGGGACGCTCACGCAGTCCGAGTTCGGGATCATCGAATCGGCCCGGAAGGCGCTCGAGAAGATGGGTGTGATCGATGAGGACTACGAGAACCTCAAGAAGTTCATCGGTCCTCCTCTTTACGTGTCCTTCCACGAACGCTACGGAATGAACGAGGAACAGTGTCTCGAAGCGATCAGGCTCTACAGGGAACACTATGAGAAAGAGGGGATCTTTAAGGCACCCCTGTACGACGGCGTTAAGGAGATGCTTGAAGATCTCAAAAACGGCGGCTGCACGCTTATGATGGTAACCTCAAAACCCAAAGTACTCGCCGAAGTCGTAGCCGAAAACAACGGGATCAGGGACTCTTTCGAAGCGATAGTCGGACCCTCGAAGGAAGACCGAAACCCGAGCAAAACGAGGCTCATCCGTGAAGCGATGGACAGCCTCAACCTCACGGACGATGACCGCGCCGAAATCGTTATGGTAGGAGACCGCTTCTACGATATCGAAGCCGCTGTCGAAGTCGGGGTCGACTCAATCGGAGTCCTCTACGGATACGGCTCCGAAGAAGAGCTCCGCAAGGCGGGCGCTACTTACATTGTCGTAACCGCCGAGGATGTTCAAAAAAAAGTTTTGAAATAGGCGATACAGCTTCTCCTGCACGAAACATTCTCCGAGAAACGCTTTCGCTCGAGGCCTCACGTAGCGGTACATAGGAGACCTGAAATACGGTCTCCAAGTACCGACGTTCGTTATCGTTCTCGGAGAATATTTCGGCGCGGAGAAGTGTATATGGACTAGCTAAGTATATTTAGGAGTACTCTTTATGGCAAAAGTTGTAGTCGGCATGTCCGGCGGTGTAGACAGCGCGGTCGCAGCGTACCTTCTTAAAGAAGCAGGCCACGAAGTGATCGGAGTGACGCTTCGTACATGGGAAGCGGATGACGGATCCGTTAGTCGCTGCTGCGAGATCAGTGATGCGCAGGCAGCGGCATGGAAGATCGGCATCGAATTTCATTCGTTCAACTGCCTCCGCGAGTTCAAGGAAGCGGTTACCGGGCCTTTTATCACCGAATACCTTCGCGGTATGACACCCAATCCTTGTATCGAATGTAACCGCTACGTCAAGTGGGAGAAGCTACTCCACGCGGCACAGGTTCTCGAAGCCGATTACGTCGCGACCGGTCACTATGCTCATGTCGTCAGGCTTGCGAACGGGAGATTCTCGGTGAAGCGTGCCGACGATGCCCGCAAGGACCAGACCTACATGCTCTACAAGCTCACACAGGAGCAGCTTTCCAGGACTTTGATGCCGCTCGGTGACTACTCGAAGGACGAGGTTCGTGAGATCGCCAGAAGGATCGGGCTTGAAGTAGCGGAAAAGCCCGACTCACAGGAGATCTGTTTTGTACCGGACGATGATTACGCCGGCTTTATTGAGAAGAACATTTCGAACCCCTTGTTTTGCTCGGGAGAACAGGGAGCCGGTACGGACTGTGGAGGCACAGTCGTAAACCTTCCCGGTGAAGGGAATTTTGTCGACACAGAGGGAAACATCCTCGGACGCCACAAGGGGATCATCCATTACACTGTCGGCCAGAGGAGAGGGCTCGGATTACCCCTCGGGTATTACGTATATGTGAGCGAGATAAGGCCGGACACCAATGAAGTTGTCGTAGGTAAAGAAGACGCGATAATGCACAAAAGCATCATATGCAGGGATGTGAACTACATGGGTTTGCCGGATCTGAACCCGGGTGAGAAAGCGTCTCTCCTCGTAAAGATCCGTTACCATCATGAAGCAAAGCCTGCGACCCTCGAAGCACTTGAGGACGGCAGGGCGAAGGTTGATTTTGAGGATGCCGTCCGAGCACCCGCACCCGGGCAGTCCGCCGTGTTCTACGACGAAGAAGGCTGCGTCGCCGGAGGAGGGATAATCGAGTCGGCCACATAAGCGTTAAAAAGGGCTGACAAGATTTGAAAAAAGGCGTGACGGATTTTGAAAAGAAAAATCCATGGACATGCGTTAGTCTTTCGTGTATAGTAATAGTATTGAAACAAAACGGTTGTTAAATAATTAGAGGAGGCGTTGAAATGGCTTGTTTTACGGTTTCGTTGGCTGAAGCGATCGTAGTCAAGGTGGTTCAGAAGAGGGTCGCAAAGAAAGAAAAGCTCGCAGAGGAGAAGCATGATGCTTCAGTAGAGAAGCCCCTTATCCCCATGTCGACAAGACTCGGATGGCTCACGAAGCTTCTTTTCGGAGGAAGCGCTCTGCTCGCGTTTGAGCATGTATGGCACGGAGAGGTTGTTCCGTGGTTCCCGTTCCTGACGGCTATGAACGATTCGGCGGATGCCGTGGAGATGCTACAGGAGATCGGAACGGTCGGTGTTGGTATGGCGGCACTCGTAACGGCAGTATGGTTTGTTATGAGCAAGACGGCTCTTTATATCGTCGGACGCCCCGAACTCAAGGGCTCAAGAATGTAAGGAGGCGCCGGGATGACATTACTTATTACTGTATTTGCAGCGGTAGCGGTTACCGTGAAGTGGTATAACCGCAAGAATGACGACATGAGACTCGGAAGTCTCGCACTTATGTACTGGGGCGCTTCGCTCATGTGGTTCGTGGATGCGATCGCCGAGTATATCGAGCTTGAGGCTGAGTTCTTTGCTCCCGAGGCGGCAGACATGCTCAATGATTCGTTCCTTGGACTTTCGGTAGTTGCACTCGGACTTGTTATCTGGGTAGTAAGACTTCTTATCGCCGACCCCAAGGGCGTCGTTAAGAAAGCTATCGGACGCGGGACAGCTACAGCGGAAGCTGAGACCGGTAAAGAGTGATCCGTTAAATGAGTTTTGATCAGAATATGTTTTAGGGAAGGAGGTTAAAGGCCTCCTTCTTGCAGTATTTGAGACTTGATTTTTAAGCCGCTGAAATGGGATAATCATAGATAGGCTGACATGAAAGCCGCATTAAAGAGGTATGTGAGATGACAGGAACGGAAGAGATCCTTGAGAAGGTCGCACGTGGCGAGATGTCCGTCGCAGAGGCGGAGAAAGCCCTGAAGAGCGGGTCGTACGCGGAGCTCGGGTTCGCCAAGCTTGACACGGGCAGGAGCACGAGGAGCGGATTCCCTGAGGTCGTATACTGCGAAGGCAAGCAGGACGATCACCTCGTGAGTATCTGCAAGAGGCTCTTTGAGGATGAGGGGCGGCTCTTCGGCACCAGGGCGAATGAGCATCAGTTTGAGCTTGTAAAGAATGCCCTGCCGAGTGCGGAGTATGACCCCGTGAGCCGTATCATAAGGGCTGGAAAGCCCTTGGAGAAGGCAGGTACTGTAGCGATCTGCTGCGGCGGAACCTCTGACGTGCCGGTCGCCGAGGAGGCAGCTCAGACAGCCGAATTCTTCGGATGCAACGTGGAGCGGATCTACGACGTGGGAGTGAGCGGGCTTCACAGGCTCCTCTCGAAGACAGAAACCATCCGTAAGGCGAACTGTGTGGTCGCCATCGCCGGGATGGAGGGAGCTCTTGCAAGCGTTGTGGGCGGACTTGTGAGCGTCCCTGTGATAGCCGTACCGACATCGGTAGGCTACGGAGCGAATTTTGAAGGACTCTCCGCACTTCTCTCCATGATCAATTCATGTGCCAACGGAGTTGCGGTAGTAAACATAGACAACGGTTACGGAGCCGGGTATCTCTCGGCCCAAATAAACAGACTGGCTGTACAGGGAAAGAAGTGAACTGATCAAATGTGCCCGGCGGGGCAGCTATCAAAGAAAGAAAAGGTATCGGAATGAAGACTTTATATCTTGATTGCGGCAGCGGGATCAGCGGCGACATGACAGTCGGAGCGCTGCTCGACCTCGGAGCTGACGAAAGCGTGATGAGGAAAGCCCTCGAAGGGCTCTGCAAGGAAGGCGTTAAGATCGTTACCGGACGTGTGATGAAGAACGCCGTCGAGTGCTTTGATTTCGATGTCGTTCTCGACGAAGAGCATGACAACCACGACCATGACATGGATTACCTTTACGGGCATCTTCATGAGCACGATCACGAGCATGAACATGAGCACGATCACGAGCATGAACATGAGCACCATCACGACCATGACCACGAGCATGAACATGAACATCATCATGATCATGACCACGAGCATGAGCATCATCACGACCATGAGCATCACCATGTCCACAGAAACCTTGCGGATGTGGAGAAGATCCTCGACGGTCTCGAGATGACTCCTGCAGCAAGAGCACTTGCGGGGAAGGTCTTCAGGATCCTCGCCGAGGCCGAAGCGAGGGCACACGGCAAGGATGTACATGAGGTTCACTTCCACGAAGTGGGAGCACTCGATTCGATCGCGGATATTGTTGCTACAGCGGTCTGCTTTGACAACCTCGGCATAGAGAGGGTTGTGATCCCGAAGATCTGTGAAGGTACCGGCACCGTCAGATGCGCTCACGGGATCCTTCCGATCCCCGTACCCGCGGTAATGAACGTCGCTTCCGCTCACGGACTCCCTCTGTCGATAACGGACAGGAAGGTCGAACTGATCACTCCCACGGGAGCCGCTTTTGCTGCAGCCGTGATGACGGACAGCAAGCTCCCCGAATCTTTCGTGCCTTTGAAGGTCGGACTTGGTGCGGGCAAGCGCGCTTATGAGTACCCGAGTATCCTGAGAGCAGTACTGTTTGAGAGCGATGATAACAGTGCCGGTGGTAAGTCTGCTGATGCCTGTGCAGATTCTGTATGGAAACTCGAAACCAACATCGACGACAGCACGGGAGAACAGCTCGGATTCGTCATGGAGCTCCTTATGGGCGCCGGAGCGAGGGATGTGTTCTATACACCGGTCTACATGAAAAAGAATCGCCCCGCATGGCTTCTCACGGTGATCTGCGATAAAGACTCGATCACAACCATGGAGGACGTGATATTTAAGAACACGACCACGATCGGTATACGCAGACAGGTGATGGAAAGAACATGCCTGCCCCGAAAGAAGGCGGTTGTCTCCACGGAGTACGGAGACGTGGAAGTCAAGATCTGTACCTACAAAGGCACTGAGAAGGTTTACCCCGAGTATGAAAGTGCAGCCGCTATCGCCAGGGAAAAGAACATCCCTGTCGGTGAGGTCTTTGAAAAAGCAGTAAAGAACTATAAATGAGGCGGATCAGCCCTGCAAATCCGATAAGGAATCCGGAAAGGAACAGAAATGAACAGTTTTGATGAATTGGTCGAGGTTGTCGCCCGCCTCAGAGGAGAAGGCGGGTGCCCCTGGGACAGGGAGCAGACGCATGCGAGCCTTAAGGCGACGTGCATCGAAGAGGCGGCAGAAGTGGTCTGCGGCATTAACATTTTGGACAAAACAGGCAACGCTTCGAACCTCTGCGAGGAGCTCGGCGACCTCCTGCTCCAGGTTGTCATGCATGCGCAGATAGCGCAGGAAGAAGGTCTTTTCACGATCGATGACGTGATCAAAGCAATCACGGAGAAGATGATCCGCAGGCATCCCCATGTATTTGGAGAGGTTACGGTCTCGGACACCGGAGAAGTTTTGAAGAACTGGGAAGAGATCAAGAAACTCGAGAAGAAGGGCAAGATCGATGACGACCCTTACATCTACGACGCGTTTGACGAGTCGGTCGGGCTCATTGAGAGAGCACGCGTGAGAAAAGAAGAAAAGCGGAGAAAACAATGTACGAAATCGTAATAGGTATTCAGGTCGCCAGCATAATCATTCTTTTTGCGGAATGCTGGGTGATAATGACCAACTGGAAGGGAATGCTGCACTCGTATCTCTTCCTGGGTTGTGTGGCAACCATCGTTACAAACGTCGGCTACCTCCTTGAACTGGTCTCGCAGACCGAGGAGAGCTTCTTTAATTCGCTCAGATTGTCTTATTTCGGCAAGATATGGATCGTTTTTGCCCTGTTCCTCTTCATATCGGAGCTCGTCAGAGTCATGGTCCCCCGTGTTTTAAAGGCGGTTCTGGCTGTTATAAACGTCGGCGTCTATGTTATGGTCTTTACGACCAGGCAAACGGGGCTGTATTATCAGGACCTGTTTTTCTTTTTCAACAACAAATTCCCCGTGCTCGGACACAGGGACGGTATAGGTCATATCTGGTGGGACATAGTATTGTTCCTGTACGTCGCATGCGGAATGACGCTCCTGATAGTTTCGATATTCAAGGAACGCAAGCTTCTTGCCAGAAAGAGGCTCATCATGGTCTGCATCGCGATCGCGATACAGGCGATAGCGCTTATACTTCAGGTCATCAAATACCCCGAATTCACGAATTACTACGATCTGACGATGATCGGTTACCCCATAGCAAATGTTTTCATGCTGATCGCTATCTTCAGATATAAGCTTCTCGATCATGACGCCCTTGTCAAGGAGTACATCATCGATGAGCTTTCCGAAGGCATCATAACCGTCAGCGTTGACAACAAGATCAGCTATTATAACAAGCCGGCACTTGCCTTGATGCCGGAGATCAAGACCGATCCCGGGAAGGTCATAACGATGCTCGTCAACTCTGTCGAGAACCACGAACCGATCAGGATCAACGACAACGTTTATGTTCCCGCCACGAGTGTTCTGCATGACGAGGAGCGTGTCGTCGGAACCGTTTACGTTATGGACGATGACACAGAGCACTTCAGATATATGGACGACCTCAGGGAGCAGACGCTTATAGCCGAGAATGCGAGCAAAGCCAAGTCCTCATTTCTTGCGAACATGTCGCATGAGATCAGAACGCCCATCAATGCGGTGCTCGGAATGGATGAGATGATCATAAGAGAGAGCAGCGAGAAAGAGATCCGTGCTTACGCGCTCGATATCAGAAACGCCGGAAGGTCGCTGCTGTCACTCATTAACGACATCCTGGATTTCTCGAAGATCGAGGAAGGCAGGATGGAGATAATCCCTGTCCAGTACGAGCTTTCATCGCTCGTTAACGACCTCGTGAACATGATCAGGGACAGGGCGGAGAAGAAGGGGCTTGCACTCGATGTGAAAGCCGACGAGAACATCCCGCACATACTCTACGGCGATGAAGTCAGGATCAAGCAGGTTGTCCTTAATCTTCTGACCAATTCCGTCAAGTACACAAACTCAGGTACGGTCACGCTTGAAGTCGGATACGAAAAGACTTCTGACCGTCAGATCAGCCTTAAATTCCGTGTGGCCGATACCGGTATCGGGATGAAGGAAGAAGACATGGACAAGCTCTTCACGCCATTTACAAGGATCGAGGAGAAGCGTAATCGCTCAATCGAAGGTACGGGGCTCGGTATGAGCATCGTCACACAGCTTCTGACGCTTATGGGCAGTGATCTTGAGGTACACAGCGTCTATGGGGAGGGCTCGGAGTTCTCTTTCGCGATCGCTCAGGACGTTGTAAAATGGGATCCCATGGGCAATCTTACCGAGAGGTTTGTATCGGCAAGTGAACAGGCAGGCGAATACCATGAGCTGTTCCATGCTCCCGGGGCGCGCATTCTTGTTGTGGATGATACAGAGGTCAATCTCGCGGTCGTAAAGAATCTCTTAAAGAGGACGCAGGTGGTCGTTGATACCGTTACATCCGGGAAAGCAGCGATCGAGGCAGCCGGAGCCACCGATTACGACATCATGTTCATCGACCATATGATGCCCGAAATGGACGGGATAGAGACGCTTCACAGGATAAAGCAGGATCATCACAGGGAAGGGACTGAGTATATCGCCCTTACGGCCAACGCTGTTTCGGGGTCGCGAGAGATGTATATCTCGGAGGGCTTCGACGATTACCTCTCCAAACCGATAGACGGCAGAAGACTTGAAGAGATGTTGAAGAATTACCTTCCAAAGGATAAAATAGAGAAGTACGACCCGAACGCGGAAGGTGACGTTGAAGAAAAGGACGCTGCCGCAGAAGGGTCTCCGGAGAGACCGCAGATTATTCCGGAGTGGATCTTTGCGATCGAAGAACTCGACGTCCCGAAGGGCGTGTCGGGATGCGGCTCACAGGAGAGCTTTATGTCCGTGCTGGAGGTATTTCATAAGACAGCGGGGCAGAAAGCCGACGAGATCGAGAGATACTTTAACGAAGAGGACTGGGAGAATTACACGGTCAAGGTCCACGCCTTGAAAAGCTCAGCCGCGATCATCGGGGCGCAGGAGCTCTCAGACAGGGCAAAGAAGCTTGAAGCGGCAGGTAAAGAACGTGATACGGCGGTGATCCTTGAAGGAACGGCAAGCCTTTTGAACGATTACAGAACTCTTGATGCTGCGTTGTCAGGGTTTGACGCCGGGAGCGCTGACGCTCCGGAGCTTTCGGATGATATGCGAAAAGATGCGTTTGAAACTATCGTTTCACTGGCGGAGAGCATGGACTATGGGCTTCTTGAGCAGCTTCTGCGTGACCTCAAGGGTTACAGGCTCACAGAGGAGGATGCAGGGATCGTCAGGGAAGCCGAAGAAAGGCTGATGCAGCTCGACTGGGATGGGATCGCCGAAACGGTAAGATCGGTGATCTGAAAGAGAAAGCAAAGATAAGAGGCTTTGTGAAACGCTGATGTGTTTGAGGAGGTTTTGAAAATGAACACGGGTTTGGCAAACAGAGGAACAATTCTTGTTATCAGTGACACGGACAGTTTCCTCGCAAAGAGTCTGGTGGGAAAGCTCGGACAAAAGGGGCTTGACGCTGTATTTGTTCATGACGAGATCAAAGAGATCGAGCCGCATAAGAGCAATACCTCGCTCATGATACTCTTTATGAACGAAGGACTACAGATCAAGACCAAATCGCTTGTGTATATCAAGGACATCGCGAGCGACACGAACGCCGGGATCATACTCGTGGGAGACGACTCGGGATTTGACAGCATTAAAAAGACTATCCCCGAAACCTATGTGCTCGAGAAATTTAAGAGACCTCTCGTAATGGACGATCTGATCGAGCGCATTGAGAGATACATGGAGGAGAACACCGGCGAGGGACGCAAAAAAACGATCCTGATAGTTGACGATGATATTACCTACATGAGGACAGTCTACGAATGGCTCAAGGACACCTACCACGTCGGGATGGCTTCGAGCGGTGTTCAGGCGATCAGCTACCTCGCCAAGAACAAGGCGGATCTCGTGCTCCTTGATTATGAGATGCCGATCGCGAACGGACCTCAGGTCATGCAGATGCTCAAGAGTGATTCGGAGACAGAAGCGATACCCGTCATGTTCCTCACCGGTCACAGCGAGAGGGAGAGCGTTATGAGTGTCATAGACCTCAAGCCCGCGGATTATCTGCTTAAATCGATCGGGAAAGACAATATCTTAAAAAAGCTCGGTGATTTCTTCGGGAGGTACTGAGACGTAAAGCATAAAGGATTAAGGGTAAAAAAGATGATTAAACTTACAGTACATGAGAATGAAAAGAAGGGAACGATCGCTCCCGAGATCTACGGACATTTTTCCGAGCACCTCGGAAGATGTATCTACGAGGGAATTTATGTAGGTGAGAATTCACCCGTTCCGAATGTCAAAGGGATGAGAAAGGACGTTGTCGACGCCCTTAAGGATATGGCCATCCCGGTGCTTCGCTGGCCCGGCGGTTGCTTTGCCGACGAATACCACTGGAAGGACGGTATCGGCCCGAAGGACAAGAGAAAGCGCATGGTCAACACCAACTGGGGCGGAGTTGTCGAAGACAACAGCTTCGGTACTCATGAGTATTTTGAACTCTGCGATCAGCTCGGCTGCAAGACCTACATCAACGGCAATGTGGGCTCCGGAACAGTGCAGGAGATGTCCGAGTGGATCGAGTACATGACCTTCGAAGGAGAGTCACCTCTCGCCAACGAGCGACGCGCGAACGGACGCGACAAGGCATGGAAGGTTGACTGGTTCGGAGTAGGTAACGAGAACTGGGGCTGCGGCGGAAACATGCATCCCGAGTACTATGCCGACGTCTACAGACGCTATCAGTCCTTCGTCAAGATGTATGACAAGGAGAACCCCATCAAGCGTATCGCATGTGGCCCTTCCGACTTTGACTATGACTGGACGGAGAAGATATTAAACCGCCTCTTTACACGTTGCTATGATCATCTTCACGGCAACCTTGACGGACTGTCGTTACATTACTACACACTTCCTCACAACTGGGATCACAAGGGAAGCGCGACCGATTTTACCGACGAAGAGTGGTACATCACACTCTTTAAGACTCTCAAGATGGACGAGATCATCACCAAGCACTCGAACATCATGGACAAGTATGATCCGAAGAAGATCCTGGCGCTTATAGTTGACGAGTGGGGTTGCTGGTACGACGTCGAGGAGGGGACCAATCCCGGATTCCTCTACCAGCAGAACACGATCCGCGACGCACTTGTTGCCGGTATCAACCTCAACATCTTTAATAAGCATTGTGACAGAGTCCGCATGGCGAACATCGCCCAGACAGTTAACGTACTCCAGTCCGTGATCCTGACAGAAGGCCCGAAGATGGTTCTGACACCTACTTACCACGTGTTCAGGATGTTCAAATACCATCAGAATGCGGAACTCCTGAACAGCTTCTTAACGGGAGTTGCGGAGACAGGACTCGGTGAGAACATGGTGCCCGAGGTCACGGAATCGGTTTCGAAGAGCAAGGACGGGACTATAAACGTTACACTCAACAATCTTTCGCTTGAAGGCGAGAGGGAAGTGCTGATCGCGTTCGATGATCTCAAGGCTTCGTCGGTGGAGGCCGAGGTCGTTACGGGAGCCATGAACGCCCACAACACCTTTGACAAGCCCGAGGTTGTTACGACAGAGAAGCTTGACGGCGTGAAGATCACGGACGAAGGTATCGTGGTGAAGCTTCCCGCAAGGAGCGTAACGCTGCTCAGGGTAAGATAAGAGAGAAACGCATGCCGGAAATTGGTGTGTGAGAGAAAGACGAGAGATGTATGATACTGAAAAACAGGTGAGAAAGCCCTGCAGGCTTTGCCTCCTGAGGGACATCGATCCGGCACAGTACGAGGCCAAGGTCAAGCGCCTTATAGACCTGCTGCCGGCCGGGGAGAAGGCGACGGCCGAAGTCTACGAGTCACGGCTCGCCACTTGTACGGAGTGCAGTTACCTGAAGGACGCCTTTTGCGGCGCATGCGGGTGCATGGTTGAACTCAGGGCCGCCAAGAAGGCGGACAAGTGCCCGTATGGCAAGTGGTGATAAATCCGTCGCATTACTCGCGAGAATAAAAAAGGGAGAGAAACAGAAAGCGGTTTGATAATCGCTTTAAAAGAGAGAAAGGCAAACAGATGGACATAACAGCGATCATAGCCGAGGAGATCGGAGCAAAAAGAGGACAGGTTGAGGCAGCGATCAAGCTCATTGACGAGGGAAACACGATCCCTTTTATCGCCAGATACAGAAAGGAAGCTACGGGGAGTCTTGATGACGAGAAGCTGAGAGCTCTCCACACGAAGCTCACGTACCTGCGTAATCTCGAAGCCAGAAAGCAGGAAGTTATCGAGCTTATCGATGAGCAGGGAAAGCTCACAGATGAGCTCCGGAAAGCGATACTGGCTGCCGAGAAGCTTGTTACGGTCGAGGATCATTACAGACCCTACAAACAAAAGAAGAAGACGAGAGCCGAAGCCGCAAGGAAGCGCGGACTTGCACCTCTTGCAGAGTTTATCATGTTCCAGACCGCAACGGAGCCTGTTGAGAACGAGGCTCTTAAGTACGTCACCGGCAAGATCGAACCGGAGTCCGCGGACAAGGAAGCTGTCCTCAAAGCAGCCGAGAAGGAAGTGCTCGATGCTGCGGCTGCGATCGCAGGCGCGTCCGACATCATTGCCGAGGATATCTCGGATGATGCCCGCTTCCGTGAGCATATCAGACGTATCACCGAGGAAGAGGGTAAGATAAAGTCCGAGGCCAAGGATCCCGAAGCCGAGTCTGTTTACCAGAATTATTACGACTACGAAGAAGAGATCAGGAAGATTGCCGGACACCGCGTGCTGGCCATTAACCGCGGCGAGACGGAGAAGATTCTCACTGTGTCCGTTAAGGCACCCGAGGAGAGCCTGATCGGTTACCTTGAAAAACAGATAATAACAAAAGAAAACCAGTACACAACCCCGATCATCAAGGCAGCTGTCGCCGATTCTTATAAGCGTCTCATCAGCCCTTCGATCGAGCGTGAGATACGCAGTTTCCTCACCGAGAAGGCACAGGACGGCGCTATCGACGTGTTCGGAAAGAACTTGAAGCAGCTCCTCTTACAGCCTCCGATCGCCGGAGAGACGGTCCTCGGATGGGACCCTGCATTCCGTACGGGCTGCAAGCTCGCCGTGGTCGACCCCACGGGCAAGGTGCTCGACACAACTGTCATCTACCCGACCGCTCCGCACAACAAGGTGGAAGAGTCGAAGAGAGTGCTCAGAACGCTTATATCAAAGTATAAGGTTTCTCTCATCTCGATAGGAAACGGAACGGCTTCGAGAGAGTCGGAGCAGGTTGTCTGCGAACTCCTGCGCGAGATCCCCGAGAAGGTTTCGTACGTGATCACCAACGAGGCGGGCGCGAGCGTGTACTCTGCAAGCAAGCTCGGAACGGAGGAGTTCCCGACTTTTGACGTAGGACAGAGAAGTGCCGCATCGATCGCGAGGAGAGTACAGGATCCGCTCTCGGAGCTCGTTAAGATCGAGCCGAAGGCTATCGGAGTCGGTCAGTACCAGCATGACATGGATCAGAAGAAGCTCTCGGAGACACTGACGGGCGTTGTCGAAGACGCTGTTAACTCAGTCGGAGTTGATCTGAACACGGCATCGTTCTCGCTGCTGTCGTACATCTCAGGCATAAACGTTACGATCGCCAAGAACATCGTTGCATACAGAGAAAAGAACGGAAGGTTCCGCTCGAGAGCGGAGCTCTTGAAGGTCGCCAAGCTCGGACCCAAAGCTTTCGAGCAGTGTGCGGGTTTCTGCAGGATCACGGGAGGCGAAGAGCCTCTTGACGCGACGGCAGTACACCCGGAGTCATATCCTCAGGCGAGAGCGCTCCTTAAGAAGATCGGCTGTGAGATCAAGGACGAGGAAGCGATCAGAGCGTTCAGAAAGACAGTCACAGACCTTGCCGCACTTGCCGGTGAGCTTGACTGCGGTGAGATAACACTCAAGGACATCATGTCCGAGATCGAGAAGCCGGCGCGCGATCCCCGTGAGGAGCTCCCGAAGCCTGTGCTTAGGAGCGACGTCCTCGAGATGAAGGACTTGAAGCCCGGTATGAGACTCAAGGGCACGGTTAGAAATGTTATTGATTTCGGAGCATTTGTCGATATCGGTGTGCATGAGGACGGACTTGTACATATCTCACGCATGTCCGACCGCTTCATCAAGCACCCGCTCGAGGTCGTTTCGGTCGGTGATGTGGTCGAGGTGACCGTCCTTGAGGTTGATCTCAAAAAGAACAGGATAAGCCTGACCATGATAGACGACGCTGACAAGAAGCAGGGTGGTAACGGCGCAGCGAAGGAGGTCGGCTCCGGCAGGAATCAGGGCGGCACAGCAACCGCAGGCAGAAGCCAAAACGCCGGTTCCGGCAGGAATTCCGGCAGAGACAGAAGCGACGGCCGCGACCGCACCGGCGAAAGACGCTACGCACCCGGATCTATAGGGGATCTGTTGTCGAAGATCAAGCTTTGACGGCAGCTTACATCCTCGGGAAGCTAAATTTCCTGTTGACATTGAAGTTTTAAAGTGATAAAGTACAGATAATTTAACAAAGAAACCGTTGACGCGGAGATAACGGCATTGATGCCTTTACAGAGAGCCTGCACTGCTGAGAATCAGGCAAGAAACACATTGTCAAATGGACCGCTGAGGGCGCAGTCAAAGGAAAGATCTTCCGAGTATTCTGCGACGTTTGGACAGACGTTACTTGTCGGGGATATGTTAGTATCCTGCTGAGCGCACGACTTTCGTGAATCAAGGTGGTACCGCGGATTATATTGATCATTCGTCCTTGACAGAATTATTCTGTCGGGGATTTTTCTTTTTCGGCAGAGATTATTATATCCTAGTTCTTCGTTGAAGTGTTGGGCAAGGAAACGCAGTTGATAGATCAACTGCAAAGAGGAGGCTTTTATGAAGTTTTATCCGGAACTCGGTGAAGTTGAGAATTTCGCAGCAAGCGGTAAGTATGACGTGATGCCCGTCAGCTGTGAGATCATGTCGGATTTTATCACCCCGATCGAAGCGATCAGGGTTTTAAAGAATGTGTCGAACCACGTGTTCATGCTCGAGTCGGCACAGGCTGATGAGATGTGGGGACGTTATACATTCCTCGGATTCGATCCGAAGATGGAGATCACCTGCATCGGCGGAGAGATGAACGGTGTCCTCGATGCCGGAAGGATGAAGTACGTGACAGGCAACCCTGCAGGCTACTTAAGGGAAGTGCTCGGCAAGTACAGAAGTCCAAGACTCCCTGAGCTGCCTCCTTTTACGGGCGGACTTGTGGGATACTTCTCCTACGACTACCTCGGCTACAGCGAGCCCGAGGCAAAGACACAGGCTAAGGATACGGAAGGCTTCAGGGATGTCGATCTTATGCTTTTTGAGAAGGTTATCGCTTTTGATAACATAAAGCAGAAGATCGTGCTGATCGCCAACATCCATCTTGATGAGCCGGATGTCAATTACAACAAAGCGGTATGGGAGCTCAAAGAGCTCGCCGGACTCTTAAGGAACGGCGAGAAGAAGCAGGAACCCGCCGGAAAGCTTCAGGGCGAAGTAACCGCGATGTTCAGCAAAGAAGAGTACTGCGATATGGTCGAAAAGGCCAAGAATTATATACGCGAAGGCGATATTTTCCAGGTTGTTCTTTCAAATCGCCTGTCCGCACCTTTTGAAGGAAGTTTACTTAATACCTATAGAGTCCTGCGTACCATAAACCCTTCTCCTTACATGTTTTACTTTTCGGGAACGGATGTGGAGATTGCCGGTGCATCACCGGAAACCCTCGTTAAGCTCGAGGACGGAGTGCTCCACACCTTCCCGCTCGCAGGAACAAAACCCAGAGGCAAGAACCCCGAAGAGGATGCGCAGCTTGAGAAAGAGCTTCTTGCCGATGAGAAAGAGCTCGCCGAGCACAACATGCTCGTTGACCTCGGAAGAAACGATCTCGGAAGAGTGAGCAAGTTCGGTACCGTTCAGGTTGAAAAGCTTCGCGAAGTACTCAGGTTCTCACACGTAATGCACATCGGCTCGACCGTAAGGGGCGAGATCAGAGAAGACAAGGATGCGCTTGATGCAATAGAAGCGGTACTTCCCGCAGGAACGCTTTCGGGAGCTCCCAAGATCAGAGCATGTCAGATCATCGGTGAGCTTGAGAACAACAAGCGCGGTATCTACGGCGGAGCGATCGGATATATCGATTTCACAGGAAACATGGACACATGTATCGCGATCAGGATCGCCTACAAGAAGAACGGCAAGGTTTTTGTCAGAAGCGGAGCCGGGATCGTTGCCGATTCCGATCCCGAGAAGGAATATCAGGAGTGCTTGAACAAAGCAAGAGCTTCACTTAAGGCACTTGAGATAGCCAACGATATCGATGATTGACGTTGAGAGGGGGAAAACAAATGATTCTGCTTATAGACAATTACGACAGCTTCTCGTACAATCTCTATCAGTTGGTCGGTGAGATAGATCCGGACATCCGTGTTATCAGAAACGACGAGATGACAGTCGAAGAGATCGAGAAGCTTGCGCCCGACAGGATAATCCTTTCTCCGGGTCCCGGCCGGCCCGAGGATGCGGGCGTTACTATAGAAGTAGCGAGGACGCTTTCGCGCAAGATCCCGACACTCGGGGTTTGCCTCGGCCATCAGGCCATATGCGCTGCATACGGAGCGACCGTCACATATGCCAAAAGGCTCATGCACGGGAAGCAGTCGGTAGTGAGATTCGCAAACGGATGCAAGCTCTTCGCGGATTGCCCCGCCGAAGCGCCCGTTGCAAGGTACCATTCTCTCGCGGCCGATCCGGACACGATCCCGGAAGAACTTCTCGTTACCGCACTCACCACGGAGGGCGAGGTAATGGGAGTCAAGCACAGAGACTATCCCATCTACGGTGTACAGTTCCATCCGGAATCGATCCTTACGCCGGACGGAAAGAAAATGCTCGAGAACTTTATTAAGGCGATCTGATCGAGGGGCATATAAGCATTAAATGCTTTTTGAATAAAGAGTTTTGATATATATGACATGAAAGGAGCAACACCATGATCAAAGAAGCAATCGTAAAAATCGTTAACAAAGAGGACCTTACCTATCAGGAAGCTTATGATGTAATGAACGAGATCATGAGCGGAGAAACATCGCCCACTCAGAATGCGGCATTCCTTTCGGCTCTTTCGACAAAGAGCGCCAAGGCCGAGACGACGGACGAAATCGCAGGGTGTGCGGCAGCCATGAGAGATCACGCCACAAAGGTTGAGACCGGCATGGATATTTTTGAGATCGTAGGAACCGGCGGAGACAACGCTCAGAGCTTCAATATCTCGACTACATCCGCGATCGTTGCCGCAGCAGGCGGAGTTAAGGTTGCTAAGCACGGTAACCGCGCGGCATCCAGTAAGTGCGGTACGGCTGACTGTCTTGAAGCACTTGGTGTGAACATCGACCAGAGCCCCGAGAAGTGTATCGAGCTTCTTAACGAAGTAGGCATGTGCTTCTTCTTTGCTCAGAAGTATCACACATCCATGAAGTATGTCGGCGCGATCAGAAAAGAGCTCGGTTTCAGGACCGTGTTCAACATCCTCGGACCCCTCACCAACCCCGGAAGCCCTTCAATGCAGCTCCTCGGTGTTTATGATGATTATCTTGTAAATCCCCTTGCACAGGTTCTTATGAGCCTCGGTGTAAAGCGCGGAATGGTTGTATACGGAACAGACAAGCTTGACGAGATCTCGCTTTCGTCTCCGACGCACATCTGTGAGATCAAGGACGGATGGCTCAAGCCTTACACAATAAAGCCCGAGGACTTCGGCTTCAATCGTTGCCACAAGGAAGACCTTAAGGGCGGTACTCCCGCTGAGAACGCAGCGATCACACTCACGATCCTCAAGGGTGTTGACGGACACAGAAGACATGCAGTCCTTCTCAACGCCGGAGCATCCCTCTACATCGCAGGTAAGGCAGAGACCTTCAAGGACGGTGTTAAGCTTGCCGCAGAACTCATCGATTCGGGCAAGGCAATGGAGACACTCAACAAGCTGATCGAGGTAAGCAACAGATGACGATACTTGACACAATCGCCGAAAACGCCCGTGCGCGTGTGAGATTTGCCAAGGAAGCGATCCCTACCCAGATGATCAGGGAGCAGGCACTTGCGCTTCCGAAGGGAGACTTCGCATTTGAAAAGGCACTCGCGAAGGACGGCCTTTCATTCATATGTGAATGCAAGAAGGCTTCCCCTTCGAAGGGTCTCATCGCCAAGGATTATCCCTACACGGAGATAGCGAAGAGCTACGATGCAGCCGGAGCGGACTGTATCTCGGTTCTTACGGAGCCGAAGTGGTTCATGGGCAGCGGTGAGCATCTCCGTGAGATCACTAAGCTTGTGAAGGTACCGTGCATCCGCAAGGATTTCACCGTGGACGAGTACATGATCTACGAGGCCAAGGTCCTCGGAGCATCGGCTGTTTTGCTCATCTGCTCGATCCTTCCGCCTGACGTGGTCGAGAAGTACATCAAGATCTGCGACGAACTCGGTATTTCGGCGCTCGTCGAGACACATGACGAAGCGGAAGTGAAGGACGCAGTGAGTGTCGGAGCGAGGATAATCGGAGTCAACAACCGCAACCTCAAGGACTTCTCCGTGGACACCGGCAACAGCCGCAGGCTCCGCGAACTTGTTCCCGCAGGCACGATCTTCGTTTCGGAGAGCGGTGTGAAGACCGCAGAAGATGTCAAGGGACTTCGCGATATGGGCGCTGACGCGGTACTTGTAGGCGAGACTCTTATGAGAGCAGAAGATAAGAAAGCGAAACTGGCGGAACTTAAAAGTCTTCTGTGAGAGCATATTTCGAAGCAGCACATGATAGGTGGATGTGATACGCGCTGGTAAAACATGCGAAACAGATAACAGGACAGTATATGACAAAAGTTAAATTCTGCGGGCTCAGAAGGCCGGAAGATATTGAGGCTGTGAATGAACTCGGTGTCGATTACGCGGGCTTCGTGTTCGCGAAGAAGAGTAAGCGCTTCGTCGACCCCGAGACGGCCCGGAAGTTAAAGAACATGCTGGATCCCGGGATCACGGCAGTCGGTGTCTTCGTCGATGAGAGCCCCGAAGTTGTTGCCGGGCTTGTAAATGAAGGGATCATAGACGTTCCTCAGCTTCACGGCAGTGAGGATGACGCCTATATAGCACGGCTCAGGGAACTGCTCAACCCGGAAGCCTGTGGTACAGGCGGTATGCGAGGTCAAATAATAAAGGCCTTCAAGATCGCATCCGAAGAGGATGTGCGAAGAGCTGCAAAAAGCACTGCCGACATGATCCTTCTTGATTCGGGAGCCGGTAGCGGTAAGGAGTTCGACTGGACGCTCATAGGAAGCGTGGGACGCCCCTTCTTCCTCGCAGGCGGACTTGATGCGGACAACGCACGGAAGGCGATCGAAGAGCTTGAACCATATGCGCTGGATGTAAGCTCCGGTATCGAAACGGACGGATTCAAGGATAAAGAGAAGATGACTTTGTTTATGAAGAATATAAATAGAAAGTGAGAACACCATGACAAACCCTAAAGGAAGATTCGGGATACACGGCGGACAGTACATCCCCGAGACACTTATGAACGCCGTCATTGAGCTTGAAGAGGCGTATGAGAAGTACAAGAACGATCCGGAATTCAACAAGGAGCTCACAGCTCTTCTTAATGATTACGCAGGACGTCCTTCGAGGCTCTACTATGCCGAGAAGATGACCCGTGACCTCGGCGGAGCCAAGATCTACTTAAAGCGTGAGGACCTTAACCATACAGGTGCGCACAAGATCAACAACGTGCTCGGACAGGCGCTCCTTGCGAAGAAGATGGGCAAGACCCGTCTGATCGCCGAGACCGGTGCCGGACAGCACGGAGTTGCTACCGCTACGGCAGCAGCACTTATGGGCATGGAGTGCGTCGTCTTCATGGGCGAGGAGGACACCATCCGTCAGGCTCTCAATGTTTACCGCATGAAGCTTCTCGGAGCAACTGTTGTGCCTGTTAAGACAGGTACCGCAACTCTTAAGGATGCCGTTTCGGAGGCGATGAGAGAGTGGACTTCGAGGATCGACGACACGCATTACTGCCTCGGTTCTGTTATGGGACCTCATCCCTTCCCCACGATCGTTCGTGATTTCCAGGCTGTTATCAGTCATGAGATCAAGATGCAGATGCTTGAGAAGGAGGGCAGACTTCCCGATGCAGTCATCGCATGTGTAGGCGGCGGATCGAACGCGATCGGAAGCTTCTATCATTTCATTGAAGACAAGAATGTCAGACTCATTGGATGCGAGGCAGCCGGAAGAGGAATCGATACATTTGAAACCGCGGCAACGATAGCCACAGGAAAGCTCGGGATCTTCCACGGCATGAAGTCTTACTTCTGCCAGGACAGCGACGGTCAGATCGCTCCCGTTTATTCGATCTCCGCAGGACTTGATTATCCTGGTGTCGGACCCGAGCATGCGAACCTGCATGATACCGGAAGAGCAGAGTACGTGCCCGTTACCGATGAAGAGGCGGTAGAGGCTTTTGAGTATCTTGCTAAGACAGAAGGTATTATCGCTGCGATCGAGTCATCACACGCGGTAGCTCATGCGATCAAGCTCGCACCCACACTTTCACCTGAGAAGATCATCGTTATCACCATCTCGGGAAGAGGAGACAAGGACTGCGCAGCTATCGCACGCTACAGAGGGGAAAACATCTCTGAGTGAAGATTTGGGCAAGGAAACGCATGCCGCATAACGGCATGCAAAGAGGGGAGAACATCCATGAATAGAATTAAAAACGCATTTGAAAATAAAAAGGCCTTCATCGCATTTATCACGTGCGGTGATCCGGATCTTGAGACTACCGCCAAGGTGGTCAGAGAAGCGGCTAAGAACGGTGCCGACCTTATTGAGCTTGGTATCCCTTTCTCGGATCCCACGGCTGAAGGCCCTGTGATCCAGGGAGCGAACTTGAGAGCTCTTTCGGGCGGGGTTAAGACCGACATGATCTTTGATCTGGTTAAGGAACTGAGAACTGACGTTACTATCCCGATGGTGTTCATGACATACGCGAACGTAGTGTTCTCGTACGGTGCCGAGAAGTTCATCGGTAAGTGCAGTGAAGTCGGGATCGACGGGATCATCCTTCCCGACCTTCCGTTTGAGGAAAAGGATGAATTCGCACCGATCTGTAAAAAGTATGACGTGAGCCTTATCTCGCTCATCGCGCCCACTTCGGCGGGACGTATCGCAATGATCGCCAAAGAGGCGGAGGGCTTCATTTATATCGTATCCAGTCTCGGTGTTACCGGCATGAGAAGTGAGATCAAGACCGATCTAGATTCGATCGTGAAGGTCGTTCGTGAGAACACCAAGGTTCCCTGCGCGATCGGATTCGGAATCTCAAGACCCGAGCAGGCAGCTAACGCAGCACGTGTTTCGGACGGCGCGATCGTAGGTTCCGCCATCGTCAAGATCATCGAGCAGTACGGCAGAGACGCTGCTCCTCATGTAGGAGAGTACGTAAAGTCCATGAAGGATGCCGTCGCAAGTGTGTAAAAAATTTAGCGTATTGATCCGGACGCAGGGCTGACCGCCCTGCGTCTTACGTTGTGCGCAAACTCTGAGCTGATTGTGATTTATGAAAGAATATGGCAATTATGATAAAATATGGTAAAATATGAAAGAATATGATAATTATGGTGAAATATGAAAGAAATTGATAATTATGAAAGAATATGTTATCATAGCGATATGAAACAGTGGCGAGAAAAAAGACGCGGGTAGGACCCGCATTTAAAGAGAGGACATGCAAGTGAAAAAAGACAACCCCTTTACTCTTACTTTCGGTAGGAAGCCAAACGAATACATAAATCGTTACGAGAGTCTTGATGCGATTGTCAGCACCTTCGAGGCCGAAAACCCTGTCAGCCAGGCAATAATGATAGAAGGAGTTCGCGGAAGCGGAAAGACTGTCCTTATGACTGCTGCACAAAAGGAGCTGGCTGCAAAGAAGAATTGGGTTACTGTGGATCTTAATTCTACCGAAAACCTGATTGAGGATCTTGCTATGAGGCTTTCAAACGAGTTTAAAAGACCTACGTCCGCTATTAAATCGGGCTTTAGCGTCTCTGTCGGAGGTTTTGGTGTCGGGATTAATGGAGGTGAAGCACCAAACGAAATTGGCATTATTGAGGAGATGCTCCGACATCTTGCAGATAAGAAAAAGAAGTTGCTTATCACCATTGATGAGGTTCAACATAACAAGTACATGCGCTCTTTCGCAAGTGAGTTTCAGATCCTCATAAGAAAAAACTACCCGGTATATCTGCTTATGACGGGATTGTATGAAAATATATATGCAATTCAAAATGATCCGGCTCTTACGTTTTTGCTCAGAACGCCCAAGATCGTACTTGAACCGCTAAGCATAAATCAAATAACAAAGCAGTACAAGCGAATCTTTGATACCGATGATGAAACAGCCCGGAGGCTCGCAATCATAACCAAGGGATATGCATTCGCTTTTCAAGCGCTGGGACTTCTATATTATGAATATGGAGATGAATTACCATTTGAAAGGATATTGTCGGATTTTGACGATATGCTGGATGATTTCGTATATAAAAAGATTTGGGAGTCTATGTCCGAACAGGACAAAAAAATAGCGCTGGCAATCGGCGAAAACACAGCGAAAGTTCAATCAGTTTGTGAAAAAGTCGGGATGAATTCAACATCGTTTTCGAAATACCGTGACAGACTTATCAAAAGAGGGATTATTGAATCTTCGAAACACGGATATGTTTCGCTCGCGCTCCCCAGATTCGCTAATATCATCACATCATATACATAACATAAAATAGTGTGTGAAAAGTTTAGCGTATTGATCCGGACGCAGGGCTGACCGCCCTGCGTCTTAAGTTGCGCACAAACTATGAGCTGATTGTGGTTTATGAAAGAATATGGCAATTATGAAATATGATGAAATATGGTAAAAATATGAAAGAATATGACAATTATGGAGAAATATGAAGGAAATAGATAATTATGAAGACAGACTTTAATTTCAAATGGAAACCCAGGCAGATCATAACCTGTTTCGTAGCAGTTTTCGGAATGGGTTTCTTTTTGTCGTTCCTTGTACTCTGCGACCTCGGAACTGATCCGGCAACGTTTATGAACCTCTCGGCGTCACGTGCCGTCGGGCTCAGCCTCGGAAACTGGCAGCTCATCATCAACATCGTTATGTTGGTCGTTGTACTGATCTTCAAAAGGTCGCTTATCGGTTACGGAACGATCTTTAACATGGTGCTTATCGGCTATTACGTGGACTTTTTTGACTGGATCTGGGGCAGGCTCCTTCCGGCCGACACCTTTACGACTCCGATCAGCAGATGGGCGATATTCTTTGTGACCCTTTTCGGGTTTATCATTTCCGCGGCAGTTTACATCAATTCCGATATGGGTGTTGCGCCCTACGACGGGATCCCTATCCTGATCGGCGAGAAGGTTGCAGGAGGGAAAAAGCTCCTCGCAATGACAGTCAGGATACTTTGGGATGCTGCTGCGATAGGTGCCGGTATTATTGCGGGCGGAGTCCCTGTTATCGGTGTGATCCTTATGGCAATCTTTTTAGGACCCGCAATCTCGCTTGTGGGAAAGCTTATGCGAAAAAACAGGTGACTTCTGTTTTGTTCATATTGCACAAATCGCACCCCTGATTTTTGTGCAATATTCCAAGTATCATTTTAAGCAGCTGCATGTTATGATTCGGACGTAGGGTAAACCACCCTACGTCTTATCGTTTCTGAGCGAATTGTTTGGGTTTTATGTGATTCTCAGGGAGAACGAAGCTCCCTTCAATTTCATTCCCTTTTCTCAGAGAGATGCTTGTGGAATAACGATAGCGATATTATAATGAACTTAGAATTATTGAAAGCTCCTCTTCTCAGTATTTCTACCGGCAAATCGCCTGTATCTCTTCGTTATTCAAACTCTAAAAGTGATACGGAGGTTACAGTGTATGACGAAAAAGCCGACAAGAGCAAGAAATCAGGAAAAGACAGGACCGGTCATAACGAAATGTGTGGTCGATTCCGAGAAAAAATGGGCAGATTCAACTATCTTTGACGATGTGTTCATGACACTTTGTGAGAGAATGCCTGAACTGCTGATACCGCTTATCAACGAAGCTTTCGGAACGGATTATTCAGAAGATGAGAAGATTATAAAGCTACGGGACGAACATCATTTACAGAGAAACAAGATTATTACTGACGCTTATGTCGGGATCCGTGATCTTACATATCATATCGAATGTCAAAGCAATGATGACGATGTAATGGTCATTCGTATGTTCGAGTACGATACGGTCATCGCAATTGAATCAAGAAAGTTGATAGACGGTGTGATAGAGATCGATTATCCGAGATCCTGTGTAGTATATCTGAAAGGTAAGGATGTCGATAAACACAGAGTGATTCTTCGCGTCAGATTTCCTGACGGTTTCGTATACGATTACAAACCGAAGGTGCTCGAAGTAGAATCATATGAGCTGGATGAGCTGTTCAAAAAGCACCTTTTGATGCTGTTACCGTTTTATTTGATCCGCTACGAAAAAATTATTAAACGTGATGATACGGAAGATCCTGAGTTTCAGATACTTATACAAGAAACCGGTAGTCTTACGGAAAGGCTCACAGAACTAAGAGGAGAAAACAGAAACGAACTCTATGTTAATCTTGCGGGTTACATAAAACGAATTATAGAGTACTTGTGCAGAAGATCTGAAAACGTGAGAGAAAGGATGGCGAAGAGTATGGGCGGAAAGATTCTTGAATTACCGAGTGATATCCTTAAGGCAGAGGGCCGCCGAGAGGGCGAGACCATTGGTGAAACAAAAGGTGAGACAAAGGCCTTGGCCGGTTTGGTACAGGATGGTATTATTGACGCCAAAACAGCAGCTAAGCGAATGGGAGTCAGTGTTAAGAAGTTTAAGGAAATGGCGGCGGCACAGTCGTTTATACTTTGATTTTAGGGAGAACTTATTCCCAATAACAAAATGAACAAGGTGGCTTTGATACCAAGAAGGATCTCGCAGATGTACCGATGGGTATCAATGCAGCGGCATTCAAGAGCTTACCCTAGTCTTTAGTTGCGATGCTTTACTTCCCTGCGAGAATCAGAAACCGTATTAAATTTTTTATTTATTCGGAACGGAGCGGGGTTAAAGAATGTTAAAGCCTAAAACGCGATGCGTTCAAGACCTTTATGTGAGAAGCTGAGAAAGGGACTCGAGGAATCCGAGAAGGTATAATAATTAGATAAAATTTTTTAAGCGCAACGCCTGTATACTACGCATACAGGCGTTGTTCTGTTATTGACATAACAGAACAAACAATGCTTAGAAACCATTGTTTTGAAAGCAATGATGGTAACCGTGAGTACATTGAAGGTTTAGGGATTAGCATTCATACGACTTATTCTACTCCTGAGGAATGTGCGGCTAATGGTTAATATTTTAAAGTAGGAGGTACTTTATGGGAAAACTCAAGAGAACGTTTGCGAGTGTTTTTATCATACTAACTTTTATAGTTGGTTGGTTTTCGGGAATTCAGGTTGAGGCCGCTAATGATATGACATTTGGGTCGCATCCTGATCAGGCATTGGATGTAGGTTTTGATAATCCTTTCTGTTACTTAGCCGATGAGTACAAATTACCATATGTTGAGGACTATGAAGTAATCGGCGAGTTCACAGATAAAGGCAATTTTAAAGTAACGCTTTCTAGAACTTATGAACACTCGGAACCGATTAAATTTAAGACTACATTTAATTGGGAGTTCTATGATGATGAGGCTGGTACGATTAAATATCACATCGCTGAAACTAAGTATGAAGTAAATTGGGAGTCAAAAGGCGATAAGCAAACAATATGGTTTGACGCGGCTAAAAGTACTGGACAGGTGAAATCAGAAGCAAATAAGTTTAATGTAGATCCTCCTGCAAAATGGGATAAGATTGTTAAAGTAAACATGGTAACTACCATTGAAAATCCTACGGCAATTCAATACAAAATAGGAACAGATCTAACAAATTGTCCTACTGATTGTAATGTTGAATTAGATGAGAAGAAAACAACAATTACTCACACATACACGAATGATGTAGTTGTCAAGGACCCTACATATGAAATATACGGTGGCTTCAATAATAGTTCAAGTCCAATAATAACTGCTAAGTTCTTAGGTGATGAGCCTGCTCTCATACAGTTGATGACGTCTATAAAAGCAGAGGGCGTGTGGAATACAGGAGCTAAGGGAGATTATACAACTAACCCGAAGTGGACACCTTCTGGCATGAATAAGAATGACCTTACACAGTTTAAAGTTTCAAAGGACAGTGAAGGTCATTATTATTATACTAATAGCGCTTCAAACAAAGGGCCTATAAAGATAAGTGAATGGGACAAGTTTTCCAGAATTGATAGGATTACTATAACCACCAGGGTCATTGAAAACTTGAAAGACCTTGGATGTGCGTATGATGTGCAGGACGAACCTTATCCGGCAAACTGGGACCTTTCGTTAGAGGGAGGAGTGTATATACATACCTGGCTTCCTGATTCTGATTCTGACCCTGCTGATACCGATCCTGTCGAACCATTCTCCAATTACTTCTATGCTCACTGGGAACCCGGTGCAGGTAACGATCCCGGTGTTGCTTACATAACCGGTGTTCATTTCAATGGTAATGACTACACGGTAAGTAAGTACAAGAAGTTAAGTGGTGTCAGCAAGACCTTAAGCAACCTCAAAGTTAAGCCCGACGGTAAGAGTAACCCTAAGTTCACTCTTTCGTCATTCAACTTAAGCAAGGACCCTATCTACTTTGAAGCTGATCTTAGTGCATTCAAAGCCGGCAAGACCTACACTTACGATATCGACAATGTTGAAACAACCGTGAACGGTGTCAAGTGGGGATTTAAGTGGGATGAGAAATGCTCTAAGACCTATACCATACCGTAATTGTTGATTGGTACTGAGATACCGGCTCTTCATGTTTATGTCGTTGTTACAATCTTTATACCGAGGATCAATCGAAAAAGTGTTATTGGATAGCCCGCACCGAAGGTGCGGGTTATTTATTGAACAAAAAATGATATTTTCCATGACATAAAAGATTATAGACAAAACCCCACACTTCTTACATAATCAGACTAAGAGTAATCAGAAGCAGTTGAGAACCGCTTCTGTAGAGGAGAAGGCATGAGATTCGAAGAAAAGAACGGAGCACTTTTATGTTACCACGGCGGTGAAATGCTCGAGATCAGGGCGTGGGGCAAGGACTCACTGCGTATCAGAGCCACCATGCAGCGTGATTTCACGGGTAAGGATTGGGCACTGACCGAAGATCCCGGCAAGTCCGACCCTGTGATCGCATTCTCGGAAGAAGAGATCAAAAATGTGGACGGCTCCACTGTGAAGCAGCCCCTTGCCACGATCACCAACGGCAGACTTAAGGCTGTTGTCAACTTCGCGGGCATCATCACCTTCTACAGGGATGACAGGCTGATCTTGAGGGAGTACTTCCGTTTCTACGGCGGCACGATCTCTAAGGAGAGCAGGTGTCTCAAGATCGTTAACCGCGAGTGGAAGGGTGTGATCGGCGGAAGCGAGTACTCCCTGAATGTCAAGTTCGAAGCCAACGACGGCGAGAAGCTCTTCGGAATGGGGCAGTACCAGCAGGAGAGCATGGAGCTTAAGGGTTGTATCCTCGAGCTTGCGCAGCGTAATTCGCAGGCTTCGGTTCCTTTCGCACTATCATCCCTCGGATACGGCTTCCTCTGGAACAACCCTGCGGTCGGCAAGGTGACCTTCGGAAAGAACTACACCGAGTGGATCGCATCCGCTACGAAGGAGATGGATTACTGGATCACGGTTGCCGACACCCCGAAGAAGATCCTTGAAAACTATACGGCAGTCACAGGCAGAGCCGGAGAATTCCCCGAAGACCTGATGGGTCTTTGGCAGTGCAAACTCAGGTATCGTACTCAGGAAGAAGTGCTTGAGGTTGCGAGAAAGTATAAGGCGGAGGGAATCAAGATCGACCAGATCGTCATCGACTTCTTCCATTGGACTGTTCAGGGCGAGTGGAAGTTCGACCCGAAGTACTGGCCCGACCCCAAAGCCATGGTCGACGAGCTTCACTCCATGGGTATCAGGGTCATCGTTTCGGTTTGGCCCTCGGTCGACAGAAGAAGCGAGAATTTCTACCCTATGACCGAGATGGGTCTCCTCATGAAGACAGAGCGCGGTGCGGTTCAGACTTACGATTTCCAGGGAGACTGCGTCGAGATCGACCCCTTCAACCCCGAAACAGCTAAGTACGTGTGGGAGATCTGCAAGAGAAATTACTACGATCTCGGGATCGACGCCTTCTGGCTCGACAACTCCGAGCCCGATCTGACCGTTTATGATTTCGATCACTACCGTTACTGCGACGGCCCGGCGCTTGCGATCAGCAACATGTACCCCCAGATGTACAGCCGTATCTTTTATGATGCGATGACGAAGGAGTCTGACAAACCCGTTGTAAACCTTTTGAGATGCGCATGGGCGGGCTCGCAGAAGTACGGCAATGTGGTCTGGTCGGGTGACATCCCCTCGACCTTCGAAGCCTTCAGGGATCAGATCTGTGGCGGACTCAACATCGGAATCGCGGGCATTCCCTGGTGGACGACCGATATCGGCGGTTTCATGACAGACGATGTGGAGGATCCGGAGTTCAGGCAGCTTCTCATCCGCTGGTACCAGTTCGCGGTTTACTCGGCAGTCCTTAGAATGCACGGAGACCGCGGCCCCTACACGATCCCCAGACTTGACGACAGGGAGCGCGGCGGAGGCTACATGAACACCGGACAGCCCAACGAGCTTTGGAGCTAGGGTGAGGACAATTACCGCATCATGCGCAGGTACTACGAGATCAGGATCGGGATGCATGACTACATCAAGTCGCTTTACGAGGAGGCAAGCATTAACGGATCACCGCTTATAAGGCCGATGTTCTACGAATTCCCCGAAGACGCCAAGTGCTGGGAGATTTCGGATCAGTATATGTTCGGTCCGAAGTACCTTGTGGCACCGATCCTGCACTACAACGAATTCGAGCGCGAGGTTTACCTTCCGGCGGGGCGGTGGAAACTTGCACACAGAGACGTATATGATAGATGTGAGGATGTTATCGAGGGAGGAAAGACTGTAAGTGTCAAAGCACCTCTTGAATATATCCCTGTATTTGAAATAGTTAAATAAATGCTTCTATGGTTCTTTAAATGAATATATGCTAAAATAAAAGTCGGGGTTTCCCCGACTTTTGATTTGTTTGACAGAGGATACAGCTATGAAGTGTTTCAGAGAGAATATATGGCAGGAAGGCGAGTACAACTACAAGGCGGCGTACGGATTCACACCCAACATCCGCGCGTACCTTCACGAGGACGGAGTCGAGCATGACTGCATGATCGTCGTGCCCGGCGGCGGATACTGCATGGTCGTTCCCTCGGAAGCGCAGATCCCCGCGATCGAGTTCTTCGACAGGGGGATGAACGTCTTTGTTCTCACATATACATCGGATATCACGATGTCGGTACCGCTTATGTTCCAGCCCATGAACGACGCGGCTCGCGCTGTCAGGTTCATCAGGAGCAGAGCATCGGTCTACGGCATCGAAGGCAAGAAGATCTTCATGTGCGGTTTCTCCGCAGGTGCCCACGTGTGCGGCAGCCTTGCAGTTCATTATAAGGATGTTAAGGACCCTAACCCCGCCTACGACACTATCAATGCCAGACCTGACGGAGTGATCCTTTCATACCCCGTCATCACGATGGGAGAGTTCACCCACATCTACTCCATGCAGGCGCTCATCGGGTACGACGAGCCGGCTAAGGAGAAGGAGTATTTCTCACTTGAGAAGCACGTTTCGGAGGATACTCCTCCCTGCTTTATCTGGCAGACGGCGGACGACAACCTTGTCCCCGTCGAGAATTCCTACCTCTTCGCCAAAGCGCTGAAAGAGAAGGGTGTTTATTTCGCTCATTACGTATTCCCGAGAGGTTTCCACGGACTTTCGGTTCCGAATGCGGATTTCTTTAAGGGCAACATGCCCGATTTCACCATGGAACAGGTCGAGTACGCCGTTGAAGCTGTCAAAGCGGGCAGAGGTATCGACGTCTCGGAGCGCAGGGTCAAGGAACTCAAGGAGCAGTTCCCCGATCCCGTCACCGGGGAAGCGAGAGCCGATGAAGGTCTCGCCGGTGATTCGGCCGCACCGGAGTTACAGAATGGCGAGAGCCGTCCCGTATTCCCCGGCGATCCCGTCAAGATGTTCGCGGATGTCGGGATGTGGCCCGAGCTTGCCATGGCATGGATGTCTCGCATTTGACTGAGTAAAGAGGGGAATCGATGAGAGAGGGAAAGACAAAGTCACCCGTGAGTCGCGGAGTGGCAAAGGTGCCTGTGATCATGCAGCTCGAAGCACTCGAGTGCGGCGCCGCATGCCTTGCGATGGTCATGGCATACTACGGCAGGTGGATCCCGCTTGAGCAGATGCGAACGGAGTGCGGCGTCGGACGTGACGGTTCGAACGCGCGCAACGTCATGACCGCAGCCCGCAAGTTCGGCATGGAAGCGAAGGGCTACAGGCTCACCCCCGAGGATCTGAGGACGAACGGTGCTTTCCCCTGCATCCTGTACTGGGAGTACAATCATTTCGTCGTTTGTTGCGGCTTCAAGAAAGATTCTGTCGTTATCTGCGACCCCGCCCACGGAACTTACGAAGTGGGAATGGAGCGCTTCAGTGAAGCGTTTGCGGGGGTTGCTCTTTTTATGCAACCCGGCGCCGGCTTCGAAACGGGCGGCAGCCATGACAGCCTGCTCTCTTTTGTAAAGAGGAGCTTCGGCAGAGTCAAAAAGTCGCTGTTCTTACTTGCTTTAGCGGTGCTTCTGCCGCTGATCCCCGAATTCTTCGGTGCAAAACTCACACAAACCGTCACGGACCGCGTGATCGTCGGTGACCGACCCGAGCTCATGAGCACGATCCTGATCATCGTCTCCGCTGTGTGCGCCGGCTGGCTCGTGCTCTCATGGATCGCGGCTGTGTACGTCCTCAGAACCAAGGGCAGGCTCGCGACCGGAGCCACCGCAACGTTTATGTGGAAAGTCCTCGGGTTACCCATAGAATTCTTCGCGCTTCGAATGAACGGAGACATTGAGCGCAGGAAGGAAAGTGTCAGCGAAGTCACGGGAGGGGTTATAAGCGTTATGCTCCCTCTTGCGATGAACAGCATCGTGGCTATCCTTGCCTTTGTGTTCGTGGTTCCGTACAGCGTCACTGTTGCTGCCGCGATACTTGCGGCGATCGTTCTCAACCTTTTCCTCACGCAGATCATCGGCAAGAAGAGGATCAACACCGTGCGCACGGCTCAGCGCGACAGAGGAAGGCTTCTGTCGGCCACGGTCGGAGCTGTCGAAATGATCGAAACGATCAAGTGCAGCGGCGCCGAGAACGGTTATTTCGAAAGATGGGCCGGATACAGAGCCGGCGTGACGGAGAACAACGTGAGATTATCGAGGCTCAGCATCGTTCTTTCGTTTGTTCCCGAGCTTATAAAGAGCGTTTTGAATGTCTTCATCCTTGCGTTCGGCGTGGAACTGGTGCTGCGCGGGGACATCACACCCGGAACGATCCTCGCTTTTGAGGGATTTGCCGGCATTATGTTGCGCCCTTCGGAGAAGGCGGCCTTTGGGGCACAGACGATCGATGAGATGTACACCGATTCGGGCAGGATCGATGATGTCATGAACACGGAGCAGGAAGAGTTCCGTGACGACACCGCTCTCAGCGGCACGGAGCCCGGGGACGGAGCTGAGGAGAGCCCGGAGGGTGAGCTCGACAAGCTTACGGGCGCGCTCACCATGAAGAACGTATCGTTCGGCTACTCCAAGCACGAACCGCCTCTTATCGAGAATTTCAATCTCGAGCTCAAGCAGGGACAGCGTGTGGCTTTCGTGGGCGCATCGGGTTGCGGCAAGTCCACACTCGCCAAGCTGATCAGCGGACTTTGCAAGCCCTGGAGCGGAGAGATTCTCTTCGACGGCAAGCCGATCTCGCAGATCGACAGGAGCGTCTTCACCGGATCTGTGGCCGTTGTGGATCAGGACATCATCCTATTTAACGATACTATCGAGAACAACATAAAGATGTGGGACAGAACCATCGAGGACTTCGAGATGATACTCGCGGCCAGAGACGCGCAGATCCATGAGGACATCATGCAGCGTGAAGGTGGCTACGGCTACGTCCTCTCCGAAGGCGGAAGGGACATCTCGGGAGGCGAGCGCCAGAGACTCGAGATCGCCAGAGTCCTTGCACAGGATCCCACAATGATCATCATGGACGAAGCGACGGGAGCTCTTGACGCGAGGACGGAGCACGAGGTCGTCGAAGCGGTCTGCAACCGCGGCATCACATGCATCGTGATCGCCCACCGCCTCAGCACCGTCAGGGACTGCGACGAGATCATCGTCCTCGATCACGGCAAAGTAGTTGAGCGCGGAACACATGATGAACTTATGGCAAAACAGGGTGCATACACGCAGTTGATCACCAGTGAGTAAAGGGGAAAGCTTTGGGTTGGTTTGAAGAACAGATTCGTGACCGCAGAAGAGCGGATAAGGCAGTCTTTGAAGATTCCTTCAGACAGATTGCCGGTGCCGTCATGGGCAAACGCATGAGCAGAGCCCTTTACGACGACAGACAGGTGACGACCGACGCAGTCGGAGAGATCCTCAGATACTATCACATCAGACCTAAAGAAGTACCTGCGGGAATGAAGGACATGAACGAGGTACTTGAATTCCTGATGCGTCCCTACGGGATCATGCGCCGTGAGGTCGAGCTCAAGAAGGGCTGGCGCAAGGCCGGACACGGAGCGCTCCTCGGCACCAGGAAAGACGACGGAACAGTAGTGGCGCTTCTGCCGCGCGCGGCGGGAGGCTACAGCTTCTTCGACAGAGTGACGGGCAAAACGGTGAAGATCACCGGCAGGACCGAAGGCCTGATCGATACACACGCATTTGCGTTCTACAGACCGTTACCCATGAGGAAGATGGGGGTCGGCGAGTTTTACACCTTTATCAAGGAACAGCTTAACGGCTTTGACTACGCGCGACTCTTGCTCTCGGTTCTCGTCATCGGTGGGCTGAGCCTTCTGATACCCTATTTCGCTGGTAACCTGATCAGCGCGACGGCGGAAGGAGCCGGGACCCACATCGCCATGATCACGACTCCGCTTTTCCTGTGCATCAGCGTCATGATAGTGCTGTGCGGACTTTACAGGAATTTCCTCGTAGCCGGGATCAAAACACGGATCTCGGGCGCGGTGGATGCCGCAGCCCTGATGAGACTTTTGTCGCTGCCTGCGGGCTTCTTCAGGAATTACAGCGTCGGCGGTCTGGTCGGAAGAGTTTCCGGAGCCGGAGCGCTCGCTGAGAATATCGTCACGTTCGCCGTTGCCGGCGGTATCGGTGTTTTCCTCAGCGTGATCTACATCATCGCCATGTTCGTCATCGCACCCTCGGCCGCACTTCCCGTGGTCGGGATCGTGCTCCTCGAGCTTGTTGCGGGCCTGATGTCGATCCTTGTCGGGAACAGGCTCTCGAAGAGTAGGATGCTCCTCGATGTCGAAGAGAAGGGCATCAGCCACGCGATAATCGGCGGTGTCAGCAAGATCAGGGTTTCCGGCGCCGAAAGAAGGGCTTTCGCCCGTTGGGGCAACGCCTATGCGGAAACGGCCGGACTTACCTATAACCCGCCTTTCATAACCAGACTTCCCGTGGTACTTTCACCCGTGATCTCTCTTGTCGGGCTTGTACTTGTGCTCGCGGGTGCAGAAAGAGAAGGCTTCGGGGTGACGGGACTTTTCAGCTTCTTAGCTGTCTACGGACTCCTGTGCGGTGCCGTGCACTCGATCACGGGACTCTCTCCCGTTATCGCCCGAATCAGACCGGCACTTGAGCTACTGAAGCCCATCCTTGAGGCAGAACCCGAAGTCAATGAGAACAAATCCATGGTAACAAGGCTTCAGGGCGGTATAGAGCTTTCGAACGTAACGTTCCGCTACAGTGAGGACATGCCTCTGATATTCGATAACCTGAGTCTTAAGATCAGATCGGGCGAGTACGTTGCGATCGTCGGCAGGACAGGCTGCGGGAAGAGCACACTCTTCAGGCTTATGCTCGGATTTGAAAGACCCCAGAAGGGCGCGATCTACTACGACGGACGAGACCTTAAAACACTCGATCCGAAGTCCCTCAGAAGGCGTATCGGCACCGTGCTTCAGGACGGCAAGCTTTTTGCGGGGGATATAGCTTCCAACATCACGATCTCGGCACCCTGGCTCACCAAAGAAGAGCTTTGGGAGGCTGCGCGGATCGCTGGGATAGCTGATGACATCAGGGCCCTGCCCATGGGCATGAACACGATCATCACCGAGGGTTCGGGCACGATCTCGGGAGGACAGAGACAGAGGCTCTTAATAGCAAGAGCCGTTGCTCCCCGTCCCGGAATCCTTATGTTTGACGAGGCAACATCGGCTCTTGATAATATCACTCAGAAGAGTGTAAGTGACGCACTTGACAAGATGAAGTGCACCAGGATCGTGATTGCACACAGATTGTCGACGATCAGACAGTGCGACAGGATCATAGTACTCGACGGCGGCAAGATCGCCGAGGAAGGAACCTACGACGAGCTCATAGCACGCAAGGGCGTGTTCGCCGGGCTTGTCGAAAGACAAAGGCTCGGAGCCGGCTGATCACTGCTTGATCGTAACGTCGAGCTGACGGAACGGGATCGAGATGCCCTGTGCATCGAAGGCCTTCTTGATGTTCTCGGTCAGATCGAAATAAACAGTCCAATAATTCTCTCCCTTGGTCCATACCCTCACGGTGTAGTCAAGGGAGCTTTCTTTATGGGCAAACAGACGAACGAAGGGCTCGGGATCAGCAAGGACGAGCTCGTGAGCTCTGACTGTCTCGAGGATGACGCTCTTGACCTTCTCTATATCGTCACTGTAGGAAGCGCTGATCGTGAGATCGACACGTCTTAAGGGCATAGTTGAGAAATCGGTTACGTTAGAACTCGTGAGTGTACCGTTGGGGATCACCACAACCTTGTTGTCGACGGTGAGCAGCTTCGTGTACATAACCGTTATCTCCTGAACTACACCCGCGCACGATGCGCCTTCGATGTAGTCACCCACCTTGAACGGCTTGAAGAGCAGGATCATGATGCCTCCGGCGAGATTGGAGAGCGAACCCTGAAGGGCAAGACCTACAGCCACGCCTGCCGATGCGAACACCGTCATGAAAGACGTGGTCGGGATACCCCAGATGATGGCCGTGCTGGAGATCACAGCGGCGTAGAGTATAACGGTGAGAGCGCTGCGCAGGAAAGTCCTGACGCTCGGCTCGATCTTCTGGACCCTCTTGCTCTTGTCGATGATCTTGACGATCTTCTTGGAGATCTTGATACCGATAAAGAGAAGAACGAGACCTCCGAGGAAGCTCAGGAGAATGTCCGTCCCTTTCTCAGACAGGAAGCCGAGGAAATCCTCGGTAAAGAATCCGCCCGAAGAACTGTCCTTAACAACTTCAACCACATATTCGTTTTCCATCGTAACCCCTCCTCTTATATATTGATAAGTAGTTGATGATGCAGATCGGATCAATTGCTGACCCGTAATTTATTATAGTTTCTTTTCTGGCGTATTTCAACGATGCGTGTTAAAAAGGACTTGTGAAAGAGGGATATGAACATTATACTGTATCAGGGAATAAGGGAAAACTATCCAAGTGAAAACTTAGGCAAGGAAACGCATGCTTCATAGCAGCATGCAAAGAAAGTAAAACATGTCCGAGTGAAAGCTTGGGCAAGGAAAGAGAGCTTTTTAATGGCAGACAGCATGAAAAAACGCATTACAGCGCTTCTTCTCGCGGTCGTGGCGGTCCTCACGTGCGCATGCTCTTCGCAGGAGCCTGCCGCCCCCGAGGAGACGGTGATCGAGGAAGAAACGGTAGAAGATACAAGACACGAGGAGATCACGATCCTGTTTACGGGCAATCTCATGGGAGAAGCCAAGACGGAAGCGGACTTTAAGGCAGTGTCTGACCGTGCGGAAGAACTCAGAAAGTCAAATATCCTTACTGATATAGTGGACTGCGGAAACCATGTGAGCGCGGAAGGGTCGGGTTCGCTCGATGTGGCTCTCAGCACACTCAGAGCCATGCGTGCCGCAGGTTACAGCCATGTCGTACTCAACGCCGGCGAGTTTGATTTCGGGATCGACGGGATCCGGCAGATGCTCGCTGCCGACGGACCTGTCAATATGTCATGTAATTTCCGCTACAGCGGATTTGAGGAAGACATCACGAAGGACGTGGTACGCTTTGATGTGACCGAGATCGGAAGTGTCAGGATCGGTTATGTGGCCGTTACGGACATCGCGATCCAGAACAGTCACGGCAAGTACTTTATCGAAGACGGCCGTACCGCTTTCAGTTTCTGCGGAAGATCGAGCTCGTTCCTTGCGGACACGATCCAGGGCAGTATCAACAGCTGCAGAAGCGAAGGCGCCGACATAGTCATAGTCGTTTCGGGACTTCGCTCCGGCGAGGTTGCGAATATTGTTGATCTGGCACAACAGATCTCGGATGCGGATGCTTTTATCTGCTCGTACGAGGGAAACAGCGATCCGATGGATACCGTCGTTCTCAACGGTCACAACGAAGAAGTGCCCGTGGGAGTCGTAAAGGGCGGTTTGGGTACATACGGTGAGCTTAAGATCTCACCGGAAGGGAAGATCACATTTGCGTTCAAATGACAGAAAGGCCTTAGAATTGATTGACATATGCAGATATGACGAGAGCTTTTCGGAGGAAGTAAGGAAGCTTTTCAGATCGCTTTGGGAAGAGATCGACAGTCACGGCGACGTGATGGACGGGACCATAAGCGTTGCGCTCGAAAAAGGACACCCCGTGGGGATCTGCTTCCTGATGGCTACCTCGACGTACCACAGTGCGGACAGGGAGCATCCGGGCTACCTGAACATGGAGTATCAGGCCGTTTCGGACGAGAACGAGATCGAGGTCTGCGCGCTTCTTATAGATACGCTGATCGCGGACTACAGGCGGATCTGCAGTGAGGAGCCGGACAAGCGCATCATCCTCCGCACGTTCGTTTCTTCTTCGTCGACGGAGTACATGAGTTATCTTTCGTCGTTCGGGTTCAGAGCGCAGTACTTCATGTACCGCATGCGCAAGGATCTGACGGAGGTCGTTCCGGAGGACGGCGACAGAAACTTTTCTTTCAGGATCAAAAACAAAGCGGGAGCTTCCGAGAAGATAGACGTGAGAGCGGTCAAGATAGGACAGGACGGCTCGGCGGACGGCCTTGAGGGCTACTTTGAGGCGAACGGTAGCGTGTTCGGAGTTCCGGACAGCGAGAACGAGCTGATCTTCAGACTCAGGGAACAGAACGGAGTCCAGTTCATCGCTTCGGCGAAGGGCAGGGTAGTAGCGGCTGTTTCGGTCTGGGAGAACGGTCCGGTGAGTGTTTCGACCGAAAACATCTTCTGTATCGAGGAGTACCGCAGGCTCGGAGTTACCGAAGAACTTTTAAGACGCGTGTGCGCCTACCTCGCGGGCAAGGGCTACAAGGAAGCGACGCTCTTCGTGTACGGTGTGAATACGTACGCGACGGCGCTCTACACGAAGCTCGGCTACAATATCTTCGGCGGAACGATGCATATGCTGTTTGAAGACGGGTACGTACCGGAACTTATATAATAATAGGAGTTAAACATGAGTTTGGGAAAGAAGTTTACTTACACAGGGATCGGCCTTATGGCGGCAGCGATCCTGTTCACGGTCATGGTTGCGGGGATCGATGTCAGACCGATCGCACCGGACGGGTCGTTGGTTGGAATGGGCGGCCTTAATATTGCTTTTGCCGAGGCGTTCTTCTCGGATGTTCCTGGAGTGTACACCATCAACCGCGTACTTTACGGGATCTCTGAGTTCGGCGGGATACTTGCCCTTGTGACGGCGGCCGCATTCGGCGTGCTCGGTGTTTACCAGCTCATCAAGAGAAAGAAGATCTTCAAGGTAGACTACTGCGTGCTCAGCATGGGCGTGCTCTACGTGATAGTCGGCATCCTCTACGTAGTATTCGACAAGTTCGCGGTCAACATGAGACCCGTGTTCGAGGCGAACGGAACGCTCGAGTCTTCCTTCCCGTCCTCACACACACTTCTTGCATGTTGTATCTTTGTACCCGCGATCTTTGCGATCGGAAGGGTGATCGAAGACAGGAGGATCTCCTTCGTACTGTCGACGATCATGGCGTTCCTTGCGGTGGTGGTTGTTATCTGCAGACTCTTCTGCGGAGTGCACTGGCTTACCGACATGATCGGAGGACTTCTCTACAGCGCCGCACTTGTGAGTGTTTATATCGGGGCCAATCTGATCTACGAGTTCAAATAGCGGGACATCCGGAAAGGTATCTAGAAGTGAACAAAAACGCTAAAGAAAAAAAGATCATGCACCCCTCGTGCGACGGGTGCATGTATTATGAATATGATGACGAATACGGTGAGTACTACTGCGTCGAAAGCTTTATCGACGAGGACGATTACGCGCGTATGGCCGGCGACTCGAGGACGGGATGTCCTTACTACCGTGCCGGAAACGAGTACACCATAGTCAGAAAGCAGATCTGACCGGAAATTTAACCGCGTACTTTGTCCCTCGCTTCCTGAAGCTGGGCTTTATCTATGTGACCGTTCGCGATCGTCTGGTCAACCCAGAGCCTGAGGGAACGTACCGAAAGCGAGATATCGTCGAGATGTTTCTCAATCACGGCAAATTCATCATACTCCTCCTCGGTGATCTCACCGTCAACGGAGATATTGATGAGTTTGTCTTTTTCTTTTTCAAAGTGGTTGAGTGAGGAGATGATCTCGAGCACGATCTGCGAAAGATCCTTGAGTCTGACCTCGGGAACGTTTTTCATGCCGATCGGGCATTCGTGAGAGCAGAAATAATTGCACAGACCGGGAGCCTTGTACGCGTCGGCCATCGCAAGGATCTCGTCGGGATGAGGAAGAGATTTCTCACTCTCGATCTTCTCGATCCTGTCCGCAGACATGAAGACCATGAGATCCGAGGCTTTTTCCCTCGTCAGCTCCAGATTCTCACGACTTACCTGATAAATGTTTTTGTTTTCTTTTACAGATCTTTTTCCCATAGTTTGACCCCTTTTTCTTCCTTATTTCGTTTGAAGCGGTTTTTTAACCGCTTCTGATTCCTCGCCCAATACATGACTATGTATCAGGCTCTCCTTTATTTCGCGGAAAACGCAAAATAAGAGCCGTTAATTTTCACTGCGGGTAAAATAAACACAGCATAAGTATTCTACTATATATCATCTGTGGATTTCAACCCAAAACAAAAACTCGACATGACGAAGCCTCTTTGATAAGATGGAGGAGCGGAACCGGAAAAAACACATGATGGGAGGAGGTGCCGGCTTGGCTAATTTTACAAAAAATGCCATAAAGCAGACATTTGTCACTTTGCTCGAAGAAAAGCCTTATAACGAGATCACGGTCAAGGAGATCGTTTCGAGATGCGGGATAAACAGGAATTCGTTTTATTATCATTACCAGGACCTTCCCACACTTCTCGAGGAACTGATAAAGGAAAGCCTCGACAAAATCATAGAAGAGTATCCTTCTTTTTCTTCTCTCGAAGACAGCCTGCTTGCGGTAGTTGCTTTTGCGGAAAGTTATAAAAGCGCGATACTTCATATCTTCAGATCGGTAGACCGTGGAATATATGAGCGTTATCTTTGGGAAGCCTGTGATTATGCGATAGCAAAGTACTGCGAGACGGTTTTCGGAGAAGTTCAGGTTAACGAAAACGACAGAAGGATCATTTTTCAGTATTATAAATGCGAGTGCTTCGGGCAGGTCATGGCCTGGATGGAAAACGGAATGAAAGATGACATCAGAGAATCATTTAAACGCTTATGTGAGTTGAAACGCGGTCATGCGGAAGAGATGATCGCGAGGTGCGAGAAATGACAAAATGAAATACAATCCCTGTCTCTTACTGTAACGCGAGGGAGAACAATTAAATATCGATAATAAAACAAAGCACCCTGTTTACCTTATTGGGCAGACAGGGTGTTTTTTGCTGCAAATTCAGACAGATGCCCCACGCGTGTCGCATTTTCAGACACGTGCACGGAATGTGACCGTTTATAAAAACACAATGCGGGATTATTACTGTATTCGAAAAAGAAATCAAACAACAATCACTTCCAAGAGGAGGTCTTAACGTGAAACTATCAAGATTTATCGTAAGATTCCGTATTCCGATACTGATAATAACGGTACTTCTCATGGTGCCTTCGGTGCTCGGTTATGCGGCAACAAGAGTTAATTATGACATGCTTGATTACCTTCCGGAAAACATGGATACGGTAAAAGGGCAGAAGGAACTCATGGATGAGTTCGGAAAAGGAGCGTTCTCTTTCATAATCGTTGAGGATATGGCTCCGAATGATGTCGCCAAACTTAAGGCGAAGATAGAAAAGGTTGATCATGTGGAGAGTGTTGTATGGTACGACACATTTGCAGATCTGTCGGTTCCGATGGAGATGCTCCCTGAAAAGTTATACCGCGCATTTAACACGGATAATTCCACAATGATGGCAGTCTTCTTTGACAGCTCGACATCCGCTGATATAACAATGGATGCGATCAAAGAGATCAGGGCTCTCGCAGGAAAACAATGCTTTGTCTCGGGTATGTCGGCGCTTGTTACCGATCTGAGAGAACTCTGCGAAAGAGAAGAGCCTATCTATGTCGGCATCGCGGTTGCACTTGCACTTCTTGCAATGATGCTCTTGCTCGACAACTGGATCATTCCTTTCGTTTTCCTTGCTTCGATCGGAATGATGATACTTCTCAATCTCGGAACGAATTATTTTCTCGGTGAGATCTCGTACATTACGAAAGCTTTGTCCGCAGTTCTTCAGCTTGCGGTGACAATGGATTATTCGATATTCCTTTGGCACAGCTACAACGAATCGCTTAAAACCTGTGAAGACAGGAAGGAAGCAATGGCCGTTGCTGTACATAACACTTTTACAAGCGTTCTCGGAAGTTCGGTCACAACAGTTGCGGGTTTTATCGCGCTTTGCTTTATGTCGTTCACGATGGGCCGCGACCTCGGAATCGTAATGGCAAAGGGAGTTATCCTCGGAGTTGTCGGATGTGTTACGGTTCTTCCCGCACTTATCCTTGTGTTTGACAAGGTGCTTGCAAAGACCGGTCATCGCTCGATAATCCCCCATATGGACGGATTTGTGGGCGGACTCTTGAAGCTCTTCCCTGTTTTTATTGCTGCTTTTGCAGTGCTTATGGTTCCCGCATACTACGGATACAGCAAAACTAACGACGAAGTATATTACGATATGGGAGATTCGCTTCCGAAAGACATGGAATATGTTATTGCGAACAGCAAGCTGAGCGAAGACTTTGATATCGCGTCAACGCACATGGTACTTGTGGACAGCAGCGTTCCCGACAGCGATGTCCGCTCAATGATAAAAGAAATGGAAGACGTTGACGGCGTAAGATATGTTCTCGGGCTTGAATCGGTTCTCGGATCAAAGGTCCCCGAAGAGATCCTTCCTAAGTCGGTAAGATCGTTGCTTAAAGGAGATAAATGGCAGCTGCTCCTTATCAACTCCGAGTACAGGGTTGCGAGTGATGAAGTCAACCGTGAGATCGACAGTCTCGGTCAGATTCTAAAAAAATTTGACAAGAACGGAATGCTCATCGGTGAAGCTCCCTGTATGAAGGATATGATCGAGACTACAGATCATGATTTCAGGGTTGTAAATATTATATCGATCGCTGCTATCTTCCTGATAATCGCTCTTGTTGAAAAGAGCGTAATCCTTCCGTTCGTACTTATAGCTGTAATAGAGCTCGCTATCTTCATCAATCTCGGATTGCCTCACTATTTCGGAGAGAGCCTGCCTTTCATTGCACCTATCTGTATAAGCACGATACAGCTCGGAGCAACGGTTGATTATGCGATACTCATGACTACACGTTACAAGACGGAGAGAATCGGCGGAGCGAACAAAAAGAACGCGGTTCATACGGCGCTTGCTACTTCGATCCCTTCGATCATAGTATCGGGAATGGGACTTTTTGCGGCAACCTTCGGAGTTGCGGTTTACTCTGATATCGACATTATCAGTTCGATGTGTATGCTTCTTGCCCGCGGTGCGGTCATAAGCATGTTGATGGTAATCTTCATCCTTCCGGCACTGCTTATGCTTTTCGACAGGGTAGTTTGTAAGACAACCGTCGGAATGACGCATATAAGCGGCAATAAGGAACAAAAAGCATCATATAACGAACGTACGGTTTGATAACACAAGGAGGTTCTTATCATGAAGAAGAATAAAGCAAAAATCACAGTTGTAACACTGGCAGCAGTTATACTCTTACTCGGAGCCGGCACAGCTGTTTATGCATTCGCCGAAAACAGGTCCGAAGCCGGAAAGCTCGCTCCGGCGGAAACCGTTGTGACCGCGGAAGAGAAAACAGACAATAAAGAAGACAAAACGGTAAACGCAGGTACCGAAAGTATTTTAACATCCGCTCTTACCGGAACCGCGGACGAAAGTGAAACGGTTTATGTAATATCAGGTGCCGACGGAACCGTAAATAAAGTGATCTCTGACGGACAGGATTGTACCGGACGTGAGCTTCCCGTATCGATCAAAGTGGGATATACACTTGACGGACAGCCCGTATCACCGCAGGAGATCGCCGGAAAGAGCGGACATGTAGTCATAAGATATGATTACAAAAACGATGAGTATACGGATGTGGTAATAGGAGGAAAAGAGGAAAGAATAAACGTTCCTTACGCAGTCATTACCGGAATGGTACTCGAAAACGATGTGTTCGAAAATGTAACAGTTACAAACGGAAAGCTTTTTGATGACGGCAGCCGCTATATTGCGGCCGGAATTGCATTCCCGGGTCTTTCGGATGCACTCGGAGTCGGAAGCGATCTGATCGAAATCCCCGATCACTTCGAGATAAGTGCGGATGTTAAGAATTTTGAGCTTAACATGACGCTTTCCCTTGTGACAAACGACATGCTTGACAGCCTGAATTCTTCCGAGCTTTCATCACTCGATCTTCCCACAGACCAGATCGATGTGCTTTCTAAAGCTGCAGATCAGCTTTCGGACGGATCAAAGACACTTTATGACGGCCTTTGCACGCTGCTTGAAAAAACATCGGCTCTCTCTGACGGAGTGGCAACTCTTTCCGCAGGTGCAAAAGACCTTAAAGATGGTGCAAAAGAGCTTGATAAGGGTGCGGGAGCTTTGAAGAAGGGTGCAACGGATCTTGAGTCGGGTCTTTCGACACTCACTTCAAACAACGAAACCTTAAACAACGGAGCCAAGCAGGTTTTTGAAAGCCTTCTCGCGACAGCTCAGAACGAGCTTGCGGCAGCAGGTCTTGATATTCCCGCGATGACAGTCGACAATTACGGTGAAGTTCTTGATTCGGTCATCGCTTCACTCGATGAAGCAATTGTTTATGCACAGGATCAAGGTGAGCTTGCGGCTGCTTCGGAAGGAGCAAAGAAAGTGATCGGACTCAAAGCATCTCTCGATAATTACAATACGTTCTACTTGGGACTCAAAACCTATACGGCAGGTGTTGAGGAAGCCGCTAAGGGTGCCGACTCGTTAAAGAGCGGTGCTGCAACGTTAAAGGACGGTACCAAAGCTCTTGCATCGGGTGCGGGGGATCTCTGTACAGGTGTAGGTACGCTCGAAAAAGGTGTTGAAGCATTCGGTACCGGCGTAACACAGCTTAAGGACGGTTCCAAGACACTGGCTGACGGAATGAATGATTTTAACGAACAGGGAGTACAGAAGATCGTCTCTGTACTTGACGGAGATGTAAGCGACCTGATGGAACGTGTTAAGGTTCTTGAGGGCGTCACCGATACATCCGGTGACGGGTCGGAAGCTTCCGAAAAGAAGGGAGTTAAGTATATTTACCGCACAGAGGAGATCATGCCCTGATCAGATACTGAATATTTAATAAATCCCCTAATCGCTCATTTCTGATGCAAGGTCGGAAATGAGCGATTTACGGTATCGTATTTCGCAGATCCTAAGGTTTTTGATCGTCTTTTGTGTAAGCATGTTTATATTGCGTTAAGCACGGAAAAAACATATAATAATGATTGGTGCCGGCGTTGACGGCATCTTTAAAAGGACAATCGAAAGGAGTATACACATGGGACTTATTAAAGCAGCTCTCGGAGCAGCCGGCGGCGTTCTTGCCGATCAGTGGAAAGAATTCTTTTATTGCGAGGCGATCGACAAGGATATCCTTGTTGTTAAAGGCCAGAAGATGATCGGATCCCGTTCTTCGAACACCAAGGGAAGCGACAACATCATCAGCAACGGCAGCGGAATCTGTGTAGCAGACGGACAGTGTATGATCATCGTTGATCAGGGTAAGGTTGTTGAGTTCTGCGCAGAGCCCGGCGAGTTCACATACGACACATCATCCGAGCCCAGCATCTTTGCGGGCAGCCTCGGAAAGAGCATCATCGAGTCGTTCAAGACCTTCGGAAAGCGTTTCGCTTACGGCGGTGACACAGGCAAGGATCAGAGAGTTTACTACTTCAACACCAAGGAGATCATCGACAACAAGGTCGGCACTCCCAGCCCTGTTCCTTTCAGAGTGGTTGACACGAACATCGGTCTTGATATCGACATCAGGATGAGATGTAATGCCGTTTATTCCTACAAGATCACAGATCCGCTTCTTTTCTACACAAACGTTTGCGGTAACGTGACCAACACGTACGACCGTTCAGAGATCGACGCTCAGTTAAAGAGCGAGCTCCTTGCGGCACTTCAGCCCGCATTCAGCAAGATCTCCGATCAGGGCATCCGTTACAGCTCGATCGCAGGTCATACACTTGAGCTTGAGAAGGCTCTTCGTGAAGTTCTTGTTGAGAAGTGGACCAACAACCGTGGTATCACACTTCATACCTTCAATATCAACTCGATCAATGCGGATCCTCAGGACGAGGAGATGATCCGTCAGGCACAGAGGAACGCTATCTACCGCGATCCTACCATGGCAGCCGCTACACTTGTCGGCGCTCAGAGCCAGGCTATGCAGGATGCAGCCAAGAACTCTGCAGGCGCTATGACAGGCTTCATGGGCATGGGAATGGCAGCTCAGGCAGGCGGTGTGAACGCTCAGAACCTCTTCGCTATGGGACAGCAGCAACAGGCAGCAGCTCCCGCACCCGCAGCTCCCGCAGCAGGTTCGTGGACATGCCAGTGCGGTACCGTCAACACCGGTAAGTTCTGCAGCAACTGCGGTACACCCGCACCCGCTCCCGCAGGAAACTGGACCTGCAAGTGCGGAACAGTCAATACAGGCAAGTTCTGCAGCAACTGCGGTTCACCCAGAGCATAAGCTCACACAACCGATCACGCTATATAAACCTCGGGTGTTCCGACAGGAGCACCCGGGATTGTATGTTGAAAAGAGGAGATAGACATGGCATTACTTGAATACAAGTGTCCGTGCTGTTCGGGTGCGATAGAGTACAACAGTACCGTAGGCAAGATGAAGTGCCCCTACTGCGATACCGAATTTGAGATGGAGACACTTAAGGAAATGGACGAAGCCATTTCCGAAGATACCGTGAACGATGATCTCTCATGGGATACCAAAGCCGGCTCGGAATGGTCCGACAGCGAGGCTTCGGGAGTAGTCAGCTACGAGTGCAAGTCCTGTGGAGCAAAGATCACATTTGACGCAACAACAACCGCTTCGTCGTGTCCTTTCTGTGACAACCCGATCGTTATGACGGCGGGATTCGTGGGCGGTCTTAAGCCTGATTTCGTTATTCCTTTCAAGCTTGACAAGAAAGCCGCAAAGGAAGGCTTCTTAAAGCATCTTACAGGCAAGAAGCTTTTACCCAAAGTATTTAAGGATCAGAATCATATCGATGAGATCAAGGGCGTTTACGTGCCTTTCTGGATCTTTGATTCGGATGCTGATGCGAACATGGTCTTCAAGGGAACCAAGGTTCGCCGTTACACCTCCGGATCGTACGATGTTACCGAGACGAGCTACTACAGAGTTCTCCGCTCGGGTAACATGTCCTTCGCCAACATTCCCGTTGACGGATCCGAGAAGATGGACGATGCTCTCATGGATTCCGTTGAGCCCTTCGATGTTAAGCAGGGAGTTGAGTTCCAGTCGGCTTACCTCGCAGGATACTGCGCAGACAAGTACGACGTCTCCGCAGAGGATTCCATCGAACGTGCTAACAAGAGGATCCGTAACAGTACAGAGGCGGCATTCAAGGCAACGGCAGCAGAGTACACGACTCTTACCACCGAGGCCAACAACATCAGACTCAGCAACGGCAAGACACGTTACGCACTTCTTCCTCTGTGGATCCTCAACACCACATGGAACGGAGAGAAGTATGTGTTCGCCATGAACGGACAGACAGGCAAGTTCGTAGGAAACCTTCCTTGTGACAAGGGACTTTACAAGAAGTATCTCTTCTCCACGGCAGGGATCGCTACGGTCATCATCGCGGCAGGTTGGTATGCACTCAAGCTGCTCGGGATTCTGTGAAAGGGGGTAAAGATATGAAGAAAGACATTAAAGCAATAATCTTTACCACTCTTTGTATGGTGGCGGCATGTCTCTTTATGTTCGTCGACGGATCGACCCCGGTAAGTGCCGCGGAAGAATCCGAAAAGGTCGGAAAGGGCTGCTCGGACAATTACAGGATCTACGACTACACCGACGCTATCGATGACAGCGAAGAAGAACAACTCGAACAGCGTCTTTGGAACATCAGCAACAAATACGGCGTGGACGTTGCGGTTATCATTGACTGGGAAAGGCCGAGCTCCATCGAATCCGAGTATTCATACAAGGATGAGGTATGGAGAACCAACGAGTACGCTCACCAGTTCTACAATGCATACGAGTACTCTGACGACGGTGTGATCTTCGCGCTTGTTCAGTCGGACAGATCGTGGGGTATCCAGGGCTTCGGTGCTCTTGAGAAAACGATCGGAAGCAAGTATGATTCGATCTTTGAGGAGATGAAGAGTGACCTCTCAGCAGACCGTTACGGTGATGCCGTAGGCGTGTTCGCGGACGAGATGGAAAGCCTGCTTGCAGGATTTAAGACCCAGTGGATCAAGGACCTTGCGTTCATCATCGTAGTTTCGCTCGTGATCGGACTTATCATCGGTCTCATCAGGGCAAGTGCTTTGAAGGCACAGCTCAAGAGCGTTGCGGTCAAGACCGAGGCTTCGGACTACATCGTTCCCGGAAGCTTCAACCTCAGGAATTCACGTGACTTCTTCCTCTACAAGACTGTTTCGAGAGTCAAGAGAGAGTCCTCGTCGAGCAGCGGTTCTTCGCACTCGTCGGGCGGAAGGTCATCTTCGGGTGGCGGCGGACACTATTGATCTGCCACATAAGCGTTAAAGCAATGCGGCTTGTACCTCTTCGGGGCAAGCCGCATATTATATTAAATAAAATGATGACAATTTTTGAAGGATATAATATAATGATTGGTGTTTACAATGATATTTAGAGGAGGCAGTTATGGGTTTTTTCAAAGATATTAACGGAGACGCCGAAAACAATGTCGACGATCTTGTGAATGTTTCTACAGATGAGGACGTTGATGCTTCTCTGCTTGAAAGCCTTTTTGACGGCAACGGCGACAGTGACGACATCGCAGTCGTAGACGAGGCGTACGATATCGAGGACGCTTCGGCAGCTCCCGAGGAGATCGCAGAGCCCGAGCCCGAGGAACTCCCCGCAGAGGACATTTTTGCGGCAGAGCCCGAGGCAGCGGCAGCAGAGGAAGCTCCCGTATTAGAGGAGCCCGCAGCGATAGAAGAGCCTGCAGCAGTCGAGGAGCCTGCGGTAAGCGCGTTCAAGAATCTTGAGGAGGAAGCTCCCAAGGCACCCGCACGCAGCGGTGCGAACGACGACCAGGTTACCGTTATTACCAAGGGAACAACCATCAACGGTTCGATCATTTCCGATTGCTCTTTGAACGTCATGGGTACCATCAACGGTGACATCGAATGTGTCGGCAAGCTTACCATCTCCGGTAACGTGGCCGGTAACTCCACAGCATCCGACGTCTTTGTCAGCGCTAAGAGACTCAACGGCAACATCGACAGCGAAGGAACCGTTAAAGTCGGTCTCGGAACAGTTGTTGTCGGTGATATCAAAGCAGGTTCGGCAGTTGTCGCCGGCGCCGTTAAGGGCGAGCTTGATATCCAGGGACCTATCGTTATCGATTCGACAGCGATCATCAAGGGTAATGTTAAGGCTAAGTCTGTTCAGATGAACAACGGAGCTATCCTCGAAGGATTCTGCTCACTTGTTTACTCATCTGTCAGCGTAGACGACATCTTTGAATGATAGAGACAGAGGATCCGATACATGGCTAGATTTAACAGAATTATGATAAAGCTCAGCGGCGAGGCTCTCGCCGCTGAAAAAAAGACAGGTTTTGACGACGCGACCTGTCTCGCTGTTGCAAAACAGATCAAGAGCGTTGTGGAGAGCGGAACCCAGGTAGCGATCGTTATCGGCGGAGGCAACTTCTGGAGAGGCAGGACCGGCGGCGGGATCGACAGACTCAAGTCAGATCAGGTCGGCATGCTCGCAACCGTCATGAACTGCGTGTTCATGTCCGAGATACTCCGCACCGTGGGCGTTAAGACCAGGGTCTACACTCCGTTTATCTGCGGTGATATCGCCAAGCTCTTCAACAAGGACGATGTTGTTGAGGATCTTGAGAACGGAAGAGTCGTTTTCCTCGCAGGAGGAACGGGACATCCTTATTTCTCGACCGACACGGCTTGTGCGCTTCGTGCGATCGAGCTCGACTGTGAGAGCATCCTCATGGCCAAGTCGATCGACGGTGTCTACACTGCCGATCCCGAGAAGGATCCCACGGCAGTCAAGTACGACACGATCTCCCTTAAGGAGGTCATTGCCAAAGGACTCGGCGTTATCGATGCGGCATCCGCCGTACTTTGCAGTGAGAACAAGATGCCGCTTCTCATCTTCTCGCTCAACGAGGAGAATTCGATCATCAGAAGCGCAGCCGGCGAGAAGACCGGAACCGTTGTTACGGTTGACTGATTAATGAGGAGGTTTACACATGGACGAGAGATTTAAAGTATTTGAAGAGAAGATGAAGAAGACCATCGACGTGCTTTCAGAGGAGTACGCATCGGTCAGAGCGGGACGTGCAAATCCCCATCTTATCGATAAGATCAAGGTTGACTACTACGGAACACCTTCACCCATCAATGCGGTGGCTAACGTTTCCGTACCCGAAGCAAGGATCATCCAGATCCAGCCTTGGGAGTCCAAGATGATCAAAGAGATCGAGAAGGCCATCAACATGGCAGAGATCGGTATCAACCCCACCAACGACGGCAAGGTCATCAGACTCGTATTCCCCGAGCTCACAGAGGACAGACGTAAGGAGCTTGTTAAGGACATCAAGAAGAAGGGTGAGGATGCCAAGGTCGCTCTCCGTAACATCAGACGTGATGCCAACGACCTCGCCAAGAAGCTCGGCAAGGCTTCGGAGATCTCCGAGGACGTTCAGAAGCAGATCGAGGACGATATTAACAAGATCACCGAGAAGAACGTCGGTGACGTAGACAAGATGATCGAAAGCAAGAGCAAAGAGATCATGACAGTATGATACCCCGCAATAGGTGAAAAGGTGGTCGGGAGTGGCAACATTCCCGACCGGTTTTTTTGAACCTGTCAGGGTTTAGAGGTAAAACATGGCCAGGAAGAAAAAGGATGAGACAGTCGAGCTCAAGGTCCCCGAGCATGTCGCGATAATCATGGACGGCAACGGGCGCTGGGCCAAGAAGAGATTCCTGCCCCGTAGCGCCGGTCATTCGGCGGGCAGCAGGACGGTCGAGCAGATCTGCGACGACGCGTGGTCACTCGGCATCAAGTATCTGACTGTATATGCGTTCTCGACCGAGAACTGGAAGCGGTCGGACAGTGAGGTCGCAACGCTTATGGACCTCCTCCGCAAGTACATGAAGAACTGCCTTGAGCGTAGCAGGAAGAACAACATGAAGGTCTGCGTTATCGGTGATGTAACGAGACTTGACGAGGACCTCCGCCACAGCATCGAGGAGCTCACGCGCGAGTCGGCCGGGAACACGGGACTGTGCTTCACCGTCGCTCTCAACTACGGCGGAAGAGACGAGCTCGTGCGAGCCTTTAAGAAGATGATGGCGGACGCACAGAGCGGTCGTATCTCTGAGTCAGAGGTCAGTGAGGAGACGATCTCACAGTACCTCGACACAGCCGGGATGCCAGACCCCGACCTCGTGATACGCACGAGCGGCGAGATCAGGCTCTCGAACTTCCTCCCGTGGCAGTCGGCTTACTCGGAGCTCTATTTCACGGACGTGCTCTGGCCCGATTTCGACAAGAAGGAGCTCATCAAGGCAATCGAGTACTACAACAAAAAAGACAGACGTTTTGGGGGTCGCAATGAAGAATAAAGACAGCGGATTAAAGCATTCTTTCTGGGTGAGGTTCAGAAGCTCGGTAATACTTATGACCATCACCGTACTCTCCATGATCTTCGGAGGCTACGTACTTTTCGGGGTTCTTTTTGCTATAACGCTTATAGGCCTCTTCGAACTCTACAAAGTGGTCGGGGTGAACAAAAGTGCGGCAGGTGTCGTGGGATACTTGGCCGCGGCGGCGCTTTACTTCTCGGTCATGGAATGCACGCAGGACTTCGGGATCATCACGGGCTGCAGCGCAGTCGGCGGGACACTCCCCGTGATCATCGGAGTTTTCACGGTGATACTGCTCGCTGTTTATGTGCTTGCATTCCCCAAGTTTAATTCCGAACAGATCACGATGGTGTTCTTCGGATTCTTCTACGTGGCACTCACCATTTCGTACATCTACAGACTCAGGATCAGTGACGCGGGCGCCTACAGCGTTTGGCTTATCTTCATCTGCTCGTGGGGAGCCGACACCATGGCTTACCTCACCGGCATCCTGATCGGAAAGCACAAGATCGCACCCGTGCTCTCACCTAAGAAGACTGTGGAGGGATGTATCGGAGGAGTGATCGGAGCTACGCTTATCGGATTTATCTACTCACTGATCTTTAAGGATGACCTTTCGAAGGTGTTTGATAACCCCGTGCTCCTCTTCACGATAGTGAGCGCTGTCGCTTCGGTTGTTTCGATGATCGGCGATATGGCTGCTTCGGCCATCAAGCGCAACAAGGACATCAAGGATTACGGTTCGCTCATCCCCGGTCACGGCGGGATCCTCGACAGGTTTGACAGCGTTATCTTTGTGGCTCCCATCATTTACTTCCTGCTTAAGTTTATCGGATGAAGGTTTGTATGAAGGATATAATCATTTTGGGGTCGACGGGCTCGATCGGAACCCAGACCCTTGAGATAATCGAGAAACACGGAGGCTTTAAGGTTAAGGCCCTCGCGGCTTACGGCAGTGTCGCTCTCATGGAAGAGCAGGTCAGGAAGTTTAAACCGGAGATCTGCTGCATGTACACGGAGAGCGCGGCTAAGGACCTTAAAGAGCGACTCAGTGACGTGGATGTCAGGATAGTCACAGGGATGGAAGGCCTCTGCGAAACGGCAGTCTGCGGCGGCCCCGGATCACTCGTGGTTACGGCTATCGTCGGCATGATCGGTATCGAGCCGACTCTTGCGGCCATGGACGAGGGATGCGATATAGCGCTCGCCAACAAGGAAACGATGGTCTGCGCGGGTCACCTTATCACCACACACAAGTGGAACGAATCGCACTTCATCCGTCCCATCGACAGCGAGCATTCGGCGATCTGGCAGTGCCTCGAGTGTGGCAAGAAAGAAGAAGTTGCGAAGATACTCCTGACAGCGTCCGGCGGACCCTTCCGCACCAAGAGCTACGATGAACTTAGGACTGTCACTGCGGCTGACGCGCTCTGTCATCCCAACTGGGCGATGGGCAAAAAAATCACCATCGATTCCGCTACAATGGTCAACAAAGCACTCGAAGTGATGGAAGCACGCTGGCTCTTTGATGTTGCGGTCGACGATATAGAAGTCGTCATCCAGCCCGACAGCATCATTCACTCCGCAGTGGAATTCATCGACGGCTCGATCATGGCACAGCTCGCGCCTCCCGATATGAGAGTTCCGATCCAGCACGCTCTTTACTACCCGAACAGACTCGAGACTCCCCTTAAGGAGCGCATGAATCTCGCGAAGCTCGGCGCGATCAGGCTCGAGAGCCCGGACATGAACGTCCTTAGGGGACTGCCTCTCGGTATGGAAGCAGCCAAGGGCGGAAGCGGCATGTGCACGGTCTTCAACGCAGCCAACGAGATAGCTGTCGCAGCATTTCTTGAGGGAAAGATCGGTTTCCTCGGAATATATGATATAATAGAAAAGTGCATGAGAGAGATCCCGGCTGAAAGGGAACCCTCACTCGCAAAGATATTCGAACTTAAGGCAAATACCTTCGAGCTTGCAGGAAAGCTCGTCGGTTTGAAATAAGCATTCAGGCGGTAATTAATGAGTACAGTTGTAAGTATAATCGTCGGGGTACTTCTTCTCGGCGTGATAATCATCTTTCACGAATTCGGTCATTTTCTTATGTGCAAGATGTACAACGTGGCCGTGCCCCAGTTCTACGTGGGCTTCGGACCCAAGCTGTGCAGCTTTCAAAAAGGAGAGACACTTTTCTCGATCAGGCTTCTGCCCTTCGGCGGAGCATGTCAGATGGCATCTCCCGAAGACCCGGACGTTGATCCCGAAAGGACCATCAACAGCAAGAAACCACTCATCAAGCTCTGTATCTACGTGGCGGGACCGGTGTTCAACTTCATCCTCGCGTTCCTGGTGAGTCTGATCGTTATCGGATTCGTGGGCTACGATTCGCCCGTTGCTACGAGGGTTGCCGAGAACGGTCCTGCTTATGAGGCAGGGATCCGTGTGGGCGACGTCATCACGGGCTACAACGATATGTCTGTTCATCTCGGAAGAGAGCTTGCGGTCGAGCTTCGTTACGACCCGATCGACGGCAGTCCCATCGAGATCACATACGAAAGAGACGGAGAGGAGCACATCGCTACCGTTACACCTGCGTATAACAGACTCTACAGGCTCGGCTTCTCGTACATGCTCGACGACAACAGGGCGGTTGTTTCGGCTATCAACACAGACGGCGCACTTTACGCCGCGGGCGTCAGACAGGGCGACGTGATCGTCGCGATGGACGGTGAGAAGATCGCCACAGGCAAGGACCTCAACAGCTATATCGGGATCCATCCCTTCACGGGAGATGTTGTGTGCGTCTCGGTCGAGAGAAACGGCACGGTACATGATTACTTCGTCACTCCCAAGGTGATCGAGGACTATGACGCAGGTCTCTCATTCAACAGTAATTACAGGTCCGAACTCGACGGACTCGCTGTTATCAAGTATTCATATTACGAGCTTCGTTATAACGTCGTCGGAACGCTCAAAAGCCTCGTGATGCTCTTCACGGGCAAGCTTTCAACTGATGATGTGGGCGGTCCCGTGAGGATCGTCGAGGAGCTCGACAACACGATTGAAGCTACTGAGGATCAGGGCACGTTCATCGTGGTGATGAACCTCATCAACTGGATCATAGTGCTGAGTGCGAACCTCGGAGTCATGAACCTTCTTCCGATCCCCGCACTCGACGGAGGCAGGATACTTTTCGCGCTGATCGAGCTTGTGAGACGCAAGCCGATCCCGCCCGAGAAGGAAGGTATCGTTCATCTTGTGGGCGTGATACTGCTACTGGTACTTACGGTTCTGATCTTCTTTAAGGATATCGTGAGACTCTTCACGTGACCCGGACGGGAGAAGTGCCGTTCGAACGCAAAAGGATAAAGCTAGGTTGGGGCCGGGCAAATACCGGACATAAAGGGGTTTTAAATGGACAGGATGAAAACACACGAAGTCAGGATAGGAAGTGTTGCGATAGGAGCGGACAACCCCATCGCTATCCAGTCCATGACCAACACACGGACAGACGACGCAGCCGCTACGATCGCCCAGATCAAAGAGCTTGAGAAAGCGGGTTGCGATATCATCAGATGCGCGGTTCCCGACGAGGCTGCCGCGAGAGCGATAGACACTATCAAAGAGGGGATAAGTATCCCTCTTGTTGCAGACATACACTTCGACTACAAGCTGGCTATCATGGCCATGGAGCACGGTGCCGACAAGATCAGGATAAACCCCGGCAATATCGGCTCACTTGACAATGTCAAGGCCGTCGTTAAGGAGGCTTCCCGCAGGGGTATCCCCATCAGAGTGGGCGTCAACAGCGGTTCCCTCGAGAAAGAGATCGTTGCCAAATACGGCGGAGTTACCGCACGCGGACTTGCGGAAAGCGCACTCAAAAATGTCAGGATCCTCGAGGATCTTGACTTCGGAAATATAGTCATCAGCATCAAATCCTCCGACACCATGATGTCGGTCGAGGCACATGAGCTCCTCAGGGAAGCGACGGACCATCCGATCCATGTCGGTATCACCGAGACAGGAACTCCGACCTGCGGTATCATCAAGTCCTCGGTCGGTATCGGAATGATCCTCGGACGCGGAATCGGAGACACTGTCAGAGTCAGCCTTACCGCTGACCCCGTACTCGAGGTTGTGACAGCGAAGAGGATCCTTAAGACACTCGGACTCAGGAAAGGCGGGATCGACGTTGTGGCCTGCCCCACCTGCGGACGTACGAGGATCGATCTGGTCGGACTTGCCACAAGGGTTGAGAAGCTCTGTGAGGGCTACGACCTCGACATCAAGGTTGCTGTTATGGGATGTGCCGTTAATGGCCCCGGAGAAGCGAGAGAAGCAGATCTGGGTGTTGCCGGCGGCAAAGGAGAGGGACTTATCTTCAGACACGGCGAGATCCTTAAGAAGGTGCCCGAAGACATGATCCTCAGTGAGTTAAAGAAGGAGCTTGATTCTTATGCTGTTCTTTGATGCTTTTCCTACACTGGAGACTGATAAAGAATTACGAAACGTCTTTTCCAAAGCAACGGTGAGCTCCGTTACGGCGCTCCCGGATGCGGATGAGGTTGTTGTGCATGCCGTCAGCGACAAGTACATCACCGGTCTGCAGATCGCTTCCATGGAGAAGGCGCTTTTTGATTCCGTATTCTCAAAGGCAGGCAGGCTCGTCAGTCTCAAGGTCAAGTTCGATTTTGAAGATCACACCGACTTTAAGGCGATGTGGGAGAAGTACAGGCTGTACATGGCGGAGGAGATCGCCGTGGAGAGTGCGCTTCTCGCCACTATCTACAGGAACGCACAGGTCAGTGCACAGGACAGCGTTATCACACTCGACATCGAGGAAAACTACATCGCGCGCGAGAAGCAGAGTATTCTTGCGGGCATGATCATCGATCACTGGAAGGAACGCTTCGGGATCGATGTCAAAGTTGATTTTAAGTACCACGATGCTCCGAAGGACAGATCGCGCCGCGACGAGACGGTCCGCGTGATCAGGAGAGAAGAGCTTCCTGGAGCGAAACAGGAGGCAGAGAAAGAAACACTCGCACCGACAGGCGACGACTGGTTCGACGACCTCCTCCCGGACGAAGAGCCGGAGAGCGCACCCGTTTCGGCTGTAGCTACCGCACCCGCCGCATCCGAGATCTTCTCCATGGCACAGGAGGTCAAGGCAGACGCAGAGGCTCCCAAGCCCGCGGATGCACCTGCGGACAATAAGAGCGAAGAAAAGCCCAAAGAACCCGACAAGAAAGCCGGGAAAGCCGAGGGCAAGGACTATAAGCGTAAGGGAGCAAATTCCAAGTGGAAGAGCCAGAACTCACTGCCTCCGGATCCCGATATCTTCTACGGAAGGAACTTTGAGGGTGAGCCCATCAAGCTTTCGGAGCTTGCCGAGGCGGTCGGACAGGTCGTTGTGCGCGGTATGGTCAGAGCATGCGAGGACCGCGAGACCAGGACGGGCAAGATCCTCGTGAACTTCGCGATCACGGACTTTACGGATTCCATCAGGGGCAAGATCTTCCTCTCGCCCGATGACAAGGACGCCGTTCTCTCGAAGCTCAAGAAGGGCAAGTTCATCATGCTCAAGGGAATCGTCGACTACGATTCCTACGATAAAGAGGTCACGGTTCAATCAGTTCAGGGCATCAGGTCGATCAAGGACTTCAGGAAGAAGCGCCGTGACGATGCAGAGGTGAAGCGTATCGAGCTTCACGCACATACACAGATGAGCGACATGGACGGTGTCATCCCGCCCGATGTCCTTATTAAGCGCGCCCTCGAGTGGGGTCACCGCGGTATCGCACTCACCGACCACGGCGTTGTGCAGGCCTTCCCGGTGGCGTTCCACGCGCTTCATGACAAGAAGAAGATACCCGAGGAACTCCAGGAAGCTGCCAAGGAATTCAAGATCGTCTACGGATGCGAGGGCTACATCGTCGACGACGAGACCGACAGCGTCACCGATGACAAGGGCAAGACCTTTACGCGGGGCGAGGACGGAACCTACAGCGAAGAGGACATCCGCCACATGCCTTCGCATCATATAATCCTGCTGTGCAAGAACGACACGGGTCGCGTCAACCTCTACAAGCTCGTTTCGTACGCGCACCTCAAGTACTTCGGCAGGTACCCCAGGATCCCCAAGAGCTTCCTGCGCGAGAACAGGGAGGGGATAATCGTCGGCTCGGCCTGCGAGGCGGGAGAGCTCTTCCGCGCGATCGTGCACAACAAGCCGCAGGAGGAGATCGACAGGATCGCTTCGTTCTACGATTACTACGAGATCCAGCAGGTAGGCAATAACGCCTATATGATAAACGATCCGCGCTTCCCCGACGTCAACTCTTTTGACGACCTTAAGAGGATCAACATGAAGATCTCGGATCTGGCGATCAGGGACAATAAGCCCTGTGTCGCTACATGCGACGTGCACTTCCTTGATCCCGAGGACGAGGTTTACCGCAGGATCCTCATGACTTCGAAGGGCTTTAAGGATGCCGACAACCAGGCACCGCTCTTCCTTCATACAACCGACGAGATGCTCAGCGAATGCGCGTACCTCGGTGAGAAGCGTGCGTACGAAGTGGTTGTCGAGTACCCCAATCAGATATTCGATTCGATAGAGAAGATCGAGCCCGTGCGTCCCGACAAGTGTCCTCCCGTTATCGAGGATTCGGACAAGACGCTCCGCGAGATCTGTGAGAACAAAGCACATTCGATGTATGGTGAAGTGCTCCCCGAGGCTGTTTCCTCGAGACTTGAGCACGAGCTTGATTCGATCATAAAGAACGGCTTCGCCGTGATGTATATCATCGCGCAGAAGCTCGTGTGGAAATCAAACGAGGACGGTTATCTCGTGGGATCCCGTGGCTCCGTCGGTTCGTCCTTTGTTGCGACGATGGCCGGAATCTCGGAGATCAACCCGCTTTCTCCGCATTACTACTGCCCGGACTGCCATTACAGCGAGTTCGATTCGGACGTGTGCAAGGAGTTCTCGAACAGGTCGGGATTTGACCTTCCCGACAAGGACTGCCCCGTCTGTGGCAGGAAGCTCGTCAAGGACGGACAGAACATCCCATTCGAGACGTTCCTCGGGTTCTACGGCGACAAGGAGCCCGATATCGACCTTAACTTCTCAGGAGAGTACCAGAGTAAGGCACACGACTACACCGAGGTTATCTTCGGTCAGGGACAGACTTTCCGTGCCGGAACGATCGGTACGCTTGCCGAGAAGACGGCCTTCGGCATCGTCTCTAAGTACTACGAAGAGCGCGGTATACAGCTGCGAAGCGTGGAGAAGGAGAGGATCGCGGAGGGATGCGTGGGTGTCAGACGTACATCCGGACAGCACCCCGGCGGTATCGTCGTGCTCCCTCACGGTGAGAACATCTTCTCGTTCACGCCCCTGCAGCATCCGGCGAACGACATGAGCAGCCCGATCATCACCACGCATTTTGAGTACCATTCGATCGACCACAACCTCTTGAAACTCGATATACTCGGGCACGACGATCCGACCATGGTCAGGATGCTCGAGGACCTCACGGGTGTGGATGTCAAGACCATCCCCATGGACGACCCCAAGGTAATCTCGCTTTTTGCGTCGACCGAAGCGATCGGCGCGGATCCCAAGGATATCGACGGTATCGATCTCGGAAGTCTCGGGCTTCCCGAGCTCGGAACCAACTTCGTTATGCAGATGCTCAAGGAAGCGAAGCCGAAGTCATTCTCCGACATGGTAAAGATCTCGGGTCTTTCACACGGAACGGACGTGTGGACAAACAACGCGAGCGACTACATCAAGAACGGCGACTGCACCATTGAGACCGCGATCTGTACCCGTGACGATATCATGATCTACCTTATCTCCAAGGGGATCGAACCCGGACTTGCGTTCAAAACCATGGAGTCCGTACGTAAGGGCAAGGGCCTCACGCCCGAGATGGAACAGGCGATGATCGATAACGACGTGCCGCAGTGGTACATGGATTCCTGTAAGAAGATCAAGTATATGTTCCCGAAGGCTCATGCCTGTGCATATATGGTCATGGCGTTCAGGATCGCCCACTTTAAGGTTTATTATCCGCTTGCATACTACGCGGCATTCTTCAGTATCAGAGCCACGGGCTTCGATTACGAGAAGATGGCTCTCGGCAAGGAAGAACTCCAGAGGAGACTCGCTCTCAACAAGAGCGTTCCGAAGGTGAACAGGACCGCCAGAGACGACAAAGAGCTTGATGACATGCATCTCGTACTTGAGTTTTACGCGAGAGGCTTTAAGTTCGTGCCCATAGACATTTACAGAGCCAAGGCCCGCCACTTCACCATCGTCGACGGGGCACTCATGCCGTCACTCGTCACCCTGCAGGGCCTCGGTGAGAAGGCTGCCGAGATGATAGAAGACACCGCCTCAAAGAAAAAGTTCCTCTCGAAAGACGACTTTAAGAGGAGCTGCAAGGTCAGCGACACGATCGTCCAACTCATGAGCGGACTGGGCCTTCTCGACGAACTGCCCGACACGGATCAGATCTCTTTTTCCGATATGTTTGATCTCGGAGTATAATCTCGAAAAAAAAGTCTTGCAATCCTGATTCGGGTATGATAGTATACTACTTGCTGACGCGAGAGCACAGCGAGATGGCGAATTGGTCAAGAGGCTAAGACGCCGCCCTCTCACGGCGGAAACAGGGGTTCGATTCCCCTATTCGTCACTTGGAAGCTTCCGGAAAGATCCGGAAGCTTTTCTTATGCAAAAAGCTTATGAATCTCCTGCAGTCTGTTTACGAACAGATGGATGAGCGAATAAAAATACATTTTTCGCTTGACACCCCTAAATATTAAATATAGAATAAAAATGTTGTAGTGGAGGCAACTGTACTGCCAAGCGGTGGGGATGGTTGCGATGCTATGATGACAACAAAATATTTTCCAGGAGGGACTTGTTCTTGATCTACGCTATTTGCAGCGTTTGCGGTCTCCTCGTTGGAGCAGTGGCAGCATGGCTGATCGCCTCGAAGGTCGTTATCGCCCGTAAGAATAAGGAAGATGAAGCGACCATCGGATCTGCACAGAGCAGAGCAAAGGAGATCATCGACGAAGCCACTAAAGCCGGCGAAGCCAAAAAACGTGAAGCTTTGGTTGAAGTCAAGGAAGAATCCATCCGCGCAAAGAAAGAACTCGATAAAGAGATCAGACAAAGAAATGCTGAGGTTCAGCATTTTGAACAGCGCGTGTTAAAGAAGGAAGAAAACCTTGACCGCAAGCTCGAAGCCGTGGAAAAGAAAGAAGCGAAGATCGCCGCTAAGGAACTGGAGCTTGAGCGAATCATGGGCGAACAGGAAGAAGCTCGTGACAGGCAGATCCAGGAATTAGAGAAGATCTCGTCAATGACCTCCGAACAAGCCAAGGAATATCTTATCAAGACAGTCGAAGATGAAGTACAGCATGAAACCGCTGTTCTTATCAAGGATCTTGAGCAGAAAGCAAAGGACGAAGCAGACAAGAAGGCTAAGGAATTAGTTATCAACGCAATTCAGAAGACTGCTGCGGATCATGTCGCAGAAGCTACCATCTCGGTTGTCCAGTTACCAAGTGATGAGATGAAGGGACGTATTATCGGTCGTGAAGGCCGCAACATCCGTACCCTTGAAACACTCACGGGCATCGATCTTATCATCGATGATACACCCGAGGCTGTTGTTATTTCAGGTTTCGATCCCATCAGAAGAGAGATCGCAAGGATCGCTCTCGAGAAGCTGATTGTGGACGGTCGCATACACCCCACAAGAATCGAAGAGATGGTTGAGAAAGCCAGAAAAGAAGTTGAACAGTCCATTAAGGAAGCCGGAGAGAACGCAGCACTCGAAGCAGGCGTTCACAATATTCATCCCGAACTCATCAAGCTTCTTGGTAAGATGAAATTCCGTACCAGCTATGGTCAAAACGCACTCAAGCATTCTGTTGAGGTTGCACTTCTTGCGGGACAGCTCGCAGGAGAGCTCGGCCTTGACGTGAGACTTGCGAAGCGTGCCGGACTCTTGCATGATATCGGTAAGTCGATCGATCAGGAGATGGAAGGAACCCATGTTCAGATCGGTGTCGACCTTTGCCGGAAGTATAAGGAATCTGCTATCGTTATCAATGCCGTTGAGGCACATCACGGCGATGTTGAATTCCAGTCGCTTATCGCATGCATAGTTCAGGCAGCAGACGCTATCTCGGCCGCAAGACCGGGAGCGAGAAAAGAGACCCTTGAGACCTACACAACAAGGCTCAAGCAGCTCGAGGATATTTCCGGAAGCTTCAAGGGAGTCGAGAAATCTTTCGCCATCCAGGCCGGAAGAGAAGTAAGAGTTATGGTCGTTCCCGAACAGATAAACGATGACAACATGGTATTACTTGCACGCGACATCTCCAAGAAGATCGAAGCAGAGCTTGAATACCCCGGACAGATAAAAGTCAATGTCATCAGGGAATCAAGAGTAACCGATTACGCAAAATGAAAACAAAGCTTTCCCCGTACGAAATGTGTACGGGGAAAATTTCATGTAAGGGACAATATGCGTTACAGAATGTTGTCTCATCATGAATTATTATGCAACGGTTATGAATACGGTTCATTAATAACAGAAAAAAATTGTTGTAATCTTATGACATATACAGTAAAATAAAGCGATTATACGCTTTTAATGCATAATTATTAAGTAATAAACATCCATGTAAGGGATGGAGAAAGGGTGTATCACATGTCATTAGAATTGTCAAAAAGAGCAGCGGGGGTTAAGCCCTCATCGACACTTGCCATCAGTGACAAGGCAAAACAGCTTAGAGCAGCCGGAAGAGACGTTGTCAGCTTCGGAGCGGGAGAGCCTGATTTCCCCACACCGAAGAATATCTGCGACGCCGCGGTTAAGGCCATTAATGACGGATTTACCAAGTACACTGCAGCTTCGGGAATCGTTGAACTCAAGGAAGCGATCTGCGAGAAGTTCAAGAAGTTCAACAAGATCGATTACGAGCCTTCACAGGTAGTTATCAGCAACGGAGGAAAGCACTCGCTTACCAACGTTTTCTCGGCGATCGTTGATCCCGGTGATGAAGTGATCATTCCTTCACCTTACTGGCTTTCATATCCCGAGATGATCAAGCTCGTGGGCGGCGTTCCGGTTTATGTGCAGTGCCGCAAAGAGAACGGCTACAAGATCAGCGCAGCAGAGCTCGAGGCAGCCATCACTCCCAAGACTAAGGCTTTCGTGCTCAACACACCCAACAACCCCACCGGTATGCTCTACTCGAGAGAAGAGCTTCAGGCTCTTGCCGATGTGGTCATCAAGAAAGACATCTACTGCATCGCGGACGAGATGTACGAGAACCTTGTCTACACAGACGAGGAGTTCGTGAGCATCGCATCCCTCGGTGATGAGATATACAAGAGGACGATCACCGTCAGCGGTATGGCCAAGAGCTACTCGATGACGGGCTGGAGGATCGGTTACACCGGCTCCTCTAAGGAGATCGCCAAGGCAATGGGAAGCATCCAGTCCCACCAGACCAGCAACCCCAACTCGATCGCCCAGAAGGCGGCTGTTGAGGCGCTTAAGGGACCTCAGGATACCGTTGCTGCCATGAAGGAAGAGTTCAAGAAGAGAAGCGTCTACACCTTCGAAAGGATCGACGCAATGCCTCATGTTTCGATGATCAAGCCCACCGGCGCGTTCTACGCTTTCGTGGATGTGAGCGAGACATTTAAGATGTCCCACAAGGGAACGGCTGTGAACGATGTGTTCGGCCTCGCGGATATCCTCCTCAACGAGTACGACGTAGCGGTGATCCCCTGCAGCGACTTCGGATTCCCTACACACATCCGTCTTTCGTACGCAACCTCGCTTGAGACCATCAAGAAGGGACTTGACAGGATAGAGACGTTCCTTAAGACACTTGCCTGAAGCGACAGCATCGCTTCGGGATCCGATAAAACATAGAATATCAGGAGATACACGATGAAGAAGATAACTTCGAACGAGCTCAGAAAAGCTTGGATAGATTTTTACACAAAGAGAGGACATGTGGACTGCAAGGCAGTTTCACTCGTGTCCGACGGTTCCACCGGCGTTATGTTCAACGTAGCCGGAATGCAGCCCCTGATGCCTTACCTCCTCGGTAAGAAGCATCCTCTCGGCACCAGACTCTGCAACATCCAGGGTTGTGTGCGTACCAACGATATCGATTCCGTCGGCGATCAGAGCCACGGAACATTCTTCGAGATGATGGGAAGCTGGTCACTCGGTGATTACTTCAAGGAGGATCGTTGCAAGTGGAGCTTCGAGCTCTTAACCGAAGTGTTCGGCTTCGATGCTGACCATCTCGCTGCAACTGTTTTCGCAGGCGATGAAAACGCACCCCGTGACGAAGAGGGCGCTGCGTGTCGTATCGCTTCCGGATTCAGAAAGGATCGTATCTTCTACCTTCCCGCCGAGGACAACTGGTGGGGACTCGAGTTCGGACCCTGCGGTCCCGACTCCGAGATGTTCTACGTTAAGGATGTTCCGGATTGCGGCCCTGACTGCGGCCCCGGATGCCACTGCGGTAAGTACACCGAGATCGGTAACGACGTGTTCATGCAGTACGAGAAGCACCAGGACGGAACACTCACACCCCTCGCCAAGAAGAACGTCGACACGGGCTGGGGACTTGAGAGAAACCTCGCATTCCTTAACGGAACCAGTGACGTTTATAAGACAGATATTCACGCTGCCACTATCGCTTATATCGAGAAAGCAAGCGGCAAGACATACGACACCGATCCCGCGATCACAAGATCGATGAGGATCATTGCCGATCACATCAGAACAGCAGTCATGCTGATCGGTGACGAGGCAAGACTCACACCTTCGAACGCAGGCCCCGGCTACGTTCTGCGAAGACTCATCCGTCGTGCCGTAAGACACGCACGTGTTGTGGGCATCAAGAGAGACGACCTTATCAAGTGCGCATCTATCTACATCGACGAGATCTACAGCGAGAGCTACCCTAACCTCGTTACAGCACGTTCCTTCGTGCTCGACGAGCTTAAGAAGGAGATCGAGCGTTTCGAGAGCACTCTTGAGAACGGTATGAAGGAGCTCACCAAGATCCTTTCGACCAAGAAGGAGTCGGGTGACAAGACAGTGAACGGCAAAGAGGCATTCTACCTCTACGATACATTCGGATTCCCGCTTGAGCTCACGATCGAGATGGCAGGCGAAGAAGGCCTCACAGTTGATGAGAAGGGCTTCGAGGCTTCCATGAACGATCAGAAGGAGCTTGCAAGACGCGGCAAGAGCTTCTCACAGAAGGACACCTCGAGCGTGTTTGATTCGCTCGATGAGTCTGTTACCACAACCTTCCTCGGCTACGACGCACTCGGATGTGACGGACAGATCGTTGCGATCGCATCTGACGGCGCACTCGTTGATGAGATCAAGGAAGGCAGCGAAGCAACTGTCATCACTGACAAGACAACATTCTATGGAACAATGGGTGGTCAGGTCGGCGATATCGGCGAGATCCTTGGGCATGACGGCTCCAAGTTCGTTGTTACGGAGACTGTCCATGTAGCAGGCGGAAGAACAGCTCATGTCGGCAAGGTTGCTTCCGGAAGCTTCAGGAAATCAGACAAGGTTTCGATCAATGTTGATAAAGAGAACCGTGCAAAGACCTGCAGGAACCATTCGGCAACACACCTCCTTCAGGCAGCACTCCGTGAGGTGCTCGGAAACGACGCACATCAGGCAGGATCGTTCCAGGATCCCGAGAGAACACGTTTCGATTTCTCCTACGGTCAGGCAATGACCAAGGAGCAGATCGCACAGGTTGAAGCTATCGTTAACGATCAGATCGAGAAGGATCTTCAGGTTTCGACCGACGTGATGAGCATCGAAGAAGCTAAGAAAACAGGCGCCATGGCACTCTTCGGAGAGAAGTACGGCGACTCTGTCCGCGTAGTTTCGATGGGCGACTTCTCCAAGGAGCTCTGCGGCGGTACACATGTTAAGAACACAGGCGACATCGCAGCCTTCAAGATCCTTTCGGAATCGGGCGTAGCTGCAGGTGTCAGAAGAATAGAAGCCATCACTGGCAGACACGTAACCGAGCATTATCAGAAGGAAGAGGATATCCTCTACGCAGCCGCAGCAGCAGCCAAGTCGGATATCGCTTCGCTTCCGAACAAGATCGCATCCATGCAGGAAGAGATCAAAACGCTTATGGCTGAGAACGAGAAGCTCAAGGCTAAAGTCAACAGCGCTAAGCTCGGTGACATGAGTGACAAGACGATCGACTGCAAGGGCCTTAAGCTGATCTCCACAAGCGTTAAGGACGTTGATATGAACGGCCTCAGAGACCTCGGCGACAAGCTCAAGGCTCAGATCGGTGAAGGTGTTGTGTTCCTTGCTTCGGCGTTTGACGGCAAGGCATGCCTGCTCGCTATGGCTACAGACGGTGCAGTTGCAAGAGGCGCTCACGCAGGTAATCTCATCAAAGAGGCAGCCGTACTCGTAGGAGGCGGCGGAGGCGGACGTCCCAACATGGCTCAGGCAGGCGGCAAGAACCCCGCAGCCATCGACAAGGCAGTTGCTGCCGCAGCCGATATCGTTATGGCACAGATAAAGGACTGATCAAATATGGCCGGTAAGGTACGACTTGATGTGCTCGTCACCGAAAGGCGACTTGCGGATTCGAGAGAGAAGGCGAAAGCCTACATCATGGCCGGGAACGTGTTTGTAAACGGCGTCCGTGAGGACAAGGCCGGTACCATGGTTCCCGAGACAGCTGAGATAGAGCTCAAGGGTATTGCGAGCAAGTATGTCAGCCGCGGCGGATTCAAGCTTGAGAAGGCGGTCGAACTCTGGGGAGTTCCGCTCGAAGGCAGGGTCTGCATGGATGTCGGTTCGTCAACCGGCGGTTTCACGGACTGCATGCTTCAGAACGGCGCTGTCCGCGTATATGCGATAGATTCGGGTACCAACCAGCTCGCGTGGAAGCTCAGGAGCGATCCGAGGGTCGTGTCGATGGAGCAGACGAACATCCGCTACGTGACACCCGATCAGATCCCCGAGAAGGTACAGACGGTTTCAATCGATGTCTCGTTCATCTCACTGACCAAGGTTCTTTCACCCGTGAGAGAGCTTTGCGAAGAGGGAGCAAGCATAGTCACTCTCATCAAGCCCCAGTTTGAGGCGGGACGAGAGAAGGTCGGAAAGAAGGGAGTTGTGCGCGAGAGCTCCACACACGTGGAGGTCATCACCAAGGTCATCGCTTACGCAACTTCGCACGGATTTGATTTCTGTGAGCTCTCTTTCTCACCGATACGCGGTCCCGAAGGAAATATCGAATACCTCGCACTCTTTAAGGTGAATAAAGCATATACAGGTTCGGATGAAAGCGCTTCCGAGCAGGAAAAGGACCATGCCGCAGAGACAGAAGACGGTGTTTTGTCGGATGCCGGAGATAGAACTGTTGGAAACGGATCCGAAGAAGGATTTGAATTAGATCCAAAGATTAAAAAAATAATAGACGGTGTTGTAGAGCAAGCACATACGGAGCTGTAATACAACATATCGACCTTGACGATTGAGGGTCACAAAAAACGATTAAGAATGTTGTAAAGCAGGCGCATGCAGAACCGTAAAACAACATACTGACTATGACGATTGAGGTCACAAAAAACGATTAAGAATGTTGCAAAAACTGGCTCACACCGAACTGTAAAACAATGTATTAATCGGGATGATTAGTGGTCGTATTAAAACAGATGGGGTATATATAAGAGAAGGAGGAGTCGTGAAGGATAAGTACTGTCTGGTTACGAATGCAACAAAAGACAAGGGACTTAAAGTCACATCGGAGATCGCCGAACGCATCAGGAATGCGGGTCACGAATGTGTTGTGATCACGGACATCGATTTCAAGGGTGACTCCGCAGAGATACTTCGCGGACTTGAGCCTGTTGACTCCTCGTGCAAGTGCTGCATAGTACTCGGAGGAGACGGGACACTCATCAGAACCTCCAGAGTTGTGTGCGAGAGATCGGTCCCCGTCGCAGGGATAAACCTGGGGATGCTCGGGTTCCTTTCGGCGGTTGAAAGAAGCGATATAGACAGTGCGATCGAGAACATCCTAAGCGACAGATACACGGTTGAAGACAGGCTCTTACTCAGAGCCGAGTTGCCCGGACAGAACGCAGTCAAAGGACTGCTCGCACTCAACGATATAGTCATTACAAGAAGCGGACGTTCGAGACTTATCTCGGTGAACATAAAAGTTAACGGCGTCAAAGCCAGCTCGTTTCTCGGTGACGGCGTGATCGTGTCGACACCCACGGGATCGACGGGTTACAACCTTTCGGCAGGCGGTCCGATCGTGACTCCGGCCGCGAAGCTTATGATGATCACACCAATCTGCCCTCACTCCTTTAACTCGAGGAGTATCGTGATCGGCAGCGAGGACAGGATAAGCCTCATGATCAATGCCAAAGACGGCTCGGCAGGTGAAACAGCCGTTATAACCGTTGACGGACAGGACGTTCTTACGATGGATTCCGACGATGAGCTTTTGATCAGCAGCTATGAGAAGCCTGCGAAGCTCGTCAGGTTTGAGAACACAAGCTTTTTCGGAGTCCTTGACAGGAAGTTTGGTTCGGGTGACAACCCGACCGGGAAAGGGTAAAGGGATTCGCTCATGAAGAATGAGAGACACTTGAAGATCATCGAGCTGATCGGCAAGCACGAGATCGAAACACAGGAAGAGCTCGGCGAGCTCCTCGCCAAGGCCGGTTACAACGTAACGCAGGCTACGATCTCACGTGACATCAGACAGCTCAAGCTGACCAAGGTAACAACCCACGACGGGGGGCAGAAGTACGCGATGCTCGGTGAAACCCCGCAGCCGCCTTCACCGCAGGGCAAATATAAAAGAGTTCTTTCGGACGGTTTCGTATCCATGGACACAGCTCACAGGATACTTGTGATCAAAACCGTGGCCGGTATGGCAATGGCTGTCGCAGCCGCCATCGACGAGCTGCACCCTCCCGGAATGGTCGGATGTATCGCGGGAGACGATACGATCATGTGCGCGGTCAAGACAGGAGCCGACACGGCGCATATCGTTGCGATGATAAAGGATATAATAAGAGAGACGCGATAAAGACGGTATTGTAATCCGAGACGCACTCTTGTAATATATTGAATCGATATTTGAAGATTCGAGAATCAACCGGATGAGAAAAAGTAAGGAGATAAAGACATGTCAGGACATTCAAAATTTGCCAATATCAAGCACAAGAAAGAGAAGAACGACGCAGCTAAGGGAAGAATATTCACCCAGCTCGGTCGTGAGATCGCGGTAGCAGTTAAAGAGGGCGGCCCCGATGTCAACAACAACTCAAGACTTAAGGCAGTGGTAGCCAAGGCAAAGGCCAACAACATGACAAACGACACCATCGAGCGTTCGATCAAGAAGGCAGCAGGCGATGTCGGAAGCGTTAACTATGAAAAGGTTACCTACGAAGGATACGGCCCCAGCGGTTCGGCCATCATCGTTGTAGCTCTTACGGACAACAAGAACAGAACAGCAGCCAACGTTCGTAACGCCTTCACAAAGGGCGGCGGAAGTGTAGGAACACAGGGTTGCGTCAGCTACATGTTCGACGAGAAGGGTCAGATCATCATCGACAAGGAAGAGTGCGAGATGGATGCGGACGAGCTTATGATGCTCGCTCTCGACGCCGGCGCAGAGGACTTCTCGGATGAAGAGGATTCCTACGAGGTTATCACCGCACCCGCTGATTTCGAGGCAGTTCGCGAGGCTCTCGAGGCAGCCAAGATCCCCATGCTCGAGGCAGATGTTACTATGATCCCTCAGACCTACGTAACACTTACCGATGAGAACGACATCAAGATGATCAACAGAACACTCGATCTCCTTGATGACGATGACGATGTTCAGAACGTTTATCACAACTGGGATGAGTGATCCCCGGTAGAGGTCAATAAGCAGGTCTAATAAAAGTGGATATTAGCTGTGATTTTCAACTGTCGGTTGAAAATCACAGCTTTTTCTATTGTTTCTTAAGAGTCTGTAGAATAAGTGTATTGATTCTCAACAGCAGACAGGCTATGATTTGAGTAACTCAACGGACCGCAGAAATAGTTCTGCCATGTCCCCGCTTCGGGGGGATTTGCATCAAAAAGGAGAAGATCAGTGGATAACAGGATATTTTCTACAACTTTACAGAAACTCAGGAAAGAGAAGAAGGTCACACAGGAACAGCTCGCATCCTGCCTGGGAGTAAGCGCACAGGCTGTTTCGAAGTGGGAAAACGGCAGTTATCCCGAGGGAGATCTTCTACCTGCACTTGCGGACTACTTCGGTGTCTCTATCGACGTGCTCTACGGCAGAGGAAAAGAAGAGGTTCCCTTCAACCAGCAGGTGTTCAACGAGGTCTATGACTGCTGCGTGAACGAGTTCCAGAAGACTGGCAAGTCGAACGCTCACTACGAATTCGCGAAGCTCATCAAGGACATCCTCTGGGCCATAGAGATAGGCAGCTGGGTCAATAACCGCAACTTCTACGAGCCGCCTTACTGCCGGATCGAGGATCCCAAGATGGCTTCGGCGGTATTCGACGATGTCATATATACGTATATGGGCCACAGAGAGGACAACGACTTCTTCCTGTTCCTCAACAGCCCGGAGGACAAGAACGTGTTCGAGGATCTGCTTCGCGACACGGACCGTGTTACGGACCTCTTCAAGATACTTTCGGACAAGGACAACGTGAGGATCATCACGTACCTTTACTCGCTCACACCCGATGAGTACGCCGGGATCGACACCATAGCGAGGGAGGTCGGCATCGACAAGGCCAAGGTCAAGAAGGCGCTTGACGAGATGTCGGGCAAGATCGGAGACATCGCGCACTGTCACTCGCCGTTCCAGTTCGTGAAGGTCGTAAACTCGGCGGAGGACTCGAGAGTGTACGGCATCAGATCCACTTATGGCGGCCTCTTCATGGGGCTCATGATGCTCGCGAAGGAATACGCGAACCCGCCCGTAACCTTCCAGATGCACATCTGCGCGAGGGAGAAGAGCTGGATCGACAGAAAAAAGTGTTTTTGATTTTTGACTGAAAAGCAGTATAATAGTTCAGAGAAACTGAAAGGCCATACCTTATGAGCATATTACTTTTTCTGATCATATTACTTGCTTTGATAGTTGTAATCGGGATCCTGAACGAGAAGTTCTTCCATCTTCAGTCGGACATCGCGCTTATCATGTTCTCACTTGTGATATCGGCTGTGCTTCTTGTTGTCAGTAAGATCGTTAACATCGAGTCACTCGACAGTTTTGTTGAGGGGCTCGGTGATTTTGGTTTTGAGAACTACCTGATGGACGGTGTTCTGTGCTTCATGCTCTTCTCGGGAGCAGGCAAGGTGAACATGAACAAGTTCAGGCAGAACGTGCGTGCCATCAGTCTTCTTGCGCTTCTTACGACCATGATATCCTCGGTCGTTTACGGAGCTCTGTTTTATCTGGTGGCAATCATTTTCAACCTGCCCCTCGACCTGATCACCTGCATCCTCCTCGGATGTGTCGTTTCGCCCACGGACCCCATCGCTGCGACCGGAATCCTCAACAAGATCGGACTTTCCAAGAACGTCTGCTCGGTCATCGAGAACGAGTCGCTCTTTAACGACGGAACGGGTGTAACGCTCTTTATCTTCGTCAGAGGGCTCGTGGTACACAGCGACGACAGCAATTTCTTCGTACTCATGGGGCGCGAGATACTCGGTGCCGTGGTCGTAGCTCTCGTTGTGTCCTTCATCATGTTCAGGCTCATGAAGGCCACCAGAGATCCGATCAAGTACATCCTCATCTCGCTGCTCGACGTTTCCCTTGTTTATATCATCTGCGAGCATCTCGGATTCTCGGGCGTTATCGCTTCCGTAGTCTGCGGAATGTACTTCTCATACGCCATGAACAAGATGGAGCGCCGCGTGGCCGTGGTCGACCGCAGGGAGCTCTACAAGGACTTCTGGGATATCGTCGAGAGCCTCTTAAATGCTATCCTTTTCGTAATGATAGGACTCCTACTGCTGCACATCGAGGTTAGCACGTATATCTGGATCATACTTCCGGCTGCGATCATCCTTAACCTCATCGCCAGAGCCTTCGGAGTTTCGGTGAGCAGTATCCTCACGGGTAAGAACATCCCCGGAAATTACTCTGCACCCGAATATGTTACCCTCATGACATGGTCCGCCCTTAAGGGAGGCCTGTCGCTGGCGCTCGCGTTCGGAACGGGAGAGTACCTGCCGAAGGAAGTCTACGACATCTTTATAAACGTTACATACACAACGATCTTCTTCACCGTGCTCGTCCAGGGACTTACGGTCAAGAAGGTTTACTTCGCGCTTGAGAAGCACAAGACCGCGCGCATGATAAAGAACAGGAAGGATTGAACATGAAGATAATCATCATCGGTGCCGGAAGAACCGGCTGCGCACTTATCAAAGCCCTTTCGGAGAGGAACTACGACATCACTGTCGTCGAGAAGTTCAAGTCGATCGTTGACGAGGTTACGGACAAGTACAACGTTAGCGGTATCGTGGGAAGCGGTGCCTCCAAGGAGACGCTCTTCAAGGCGGGAGCCGACACGGCCGACGTGCTCGTTGCGCTCACGCCCGTCGACGAGGTGAACATCCTCAGCTGTATGCAGGCCAAGTCGGTCGGCACGCTGAAGGTCTGCTCGCGCGTGTTCCAGCCCGATTTCGCCGCAGAGAGGAAGCTGCTCGAGAAGGAGCAGGGCATCGACTACGTCTTTAATCCCAAGTACGACATCGCGGACGAGGCTGCGAACAGCATCGGACTGCCCGGTATCGTGAAGCCCGAGGGCATCTTCGGAGGACGCATGCAGATGGTCTCCGTGACGATCAAAGAGGGCTCGCCGATCGAAGGCAAGACGCTTTTCGAGGTCAAGAAGCAGCTTGGTTCCGACCTGCTGATCTGCACTGTTCTTCGTGAGGGCAAGCTTATCGTCCCCGACGGCAAGTTCACGATCGCGGCCGGAGATATAATCGGGCTTGCGGCTTGCAGGGAGAACCTCTTTGACATACTCAAGGGGATCGGCATCATCAGGGAGAAGACGAGAAAGGTCATGATCGTGGGCGGCACGATCGAGGCCGAGTACCTCATAGACATGCTGGTTAAGGACAAGAAGAAAGTAACGCTTATAGAGTCGGATATCGACAGATGCCGCGAACTCATGGAGAAGTACCCCGAGGTCAATGTCTCACTCGGAAGCGGCGAGCTCGCCGACGTACTCGAGGTTGAGAACATAGGCTCCATGGATGCTCTGGTTTCGCTCACAACGAGCGACGAGATGAACATGGTTACGAGCATGTACGCATGGTCGAGGAACGTGCCTTCGGTCATCACGAGTGTGGATGCGCCCGAGCACCTCAAACTCCTGCACCGTGTCAACCTTGACATCACCCTTTCGGCTTCCGAGATCTCGGTCAACAAGCTGATCCGTTTCATCAGGAACTGCGAGGTCGGAGCTGAGAAGAACGAGATCGAGAAGTACGCGACGGTTGCGGACAACAAGGCCGAGGTACTCCAATTCTCGGCTGACGAGGGCTTTAAGGGGCTCGACAAGCGTTTCTGCGATCCTCAGTTCAAGCTCAAGAAGAACATCATCATCGCTTCTATAATACACAACGAGGAACTCATCATACCGAACGGCAGCAGCATCATAACTAAGGGTGATAAGGTGATCGTCGTGGCCGACAAAAAGGCCGGTATCGAGAGACTAAACGATATCTTCGCGGACTAAAGGTAACCCTTACATCAGTGTTTGGGACTTGAAGAAATCTTGAATGAGAGTGCCTATTATGATAAAATGTCCCTTAGGAGTTTGTGTAGAAGGGGGAGTTTATGCTTAGCGGTCTACACGTTAGAAATTTCGCTCTGATAGACGAAGCGGACATCACGTTCGAGAGTGGTCTCAACATCATCACGGGTGAGACCGGAGCCGGTAAGTCGATCATCCTCGGAGCGATCATGACGGCGCTCGGAGAGCGTTCCGGTAAGGGCATCATCAAAGAGGGTGCCGAATCGGCGCTGTGTGAGCTGACCTTCACCGACATCGGTGAAGAAGCGAGGAAGCTCTGCGAACAGGAGCAGATCGACCTCAGTGACGATACCGTCGTTGTATCGCGCAAGATCATGACGAACGGCCGGAGTGTCACACGTATCAACGGTGAGACGCTTTCGGCAGGGACGGCGCGCCTGGTAGCGGGAGCCCTGATCGATATCTACGGTCAGGACGAGCACAGATCGCTCGCGGACAGTCGCAGCCAGCTCGCGATCCTCGACAGGTTCTGCGGCCCCACGGCGACGCAGCTGCTCGGTGAGATCTCGGAGCAACTTTCACTTAAGAAGAAGTACGAGGCGGAGCTTGAAGCACTGCCCACGGACGAAGCAGTCCGCGCCAGAGAGGTTGACAGACTCGAGTTTGAGATCAGTGAGATCGAAGAAGCGGCTGTCAAAGAAGGCGAAGAAGAGGATCTTAAAGCCCAGTTCAAGGTGCTCGCCAGCGCCAGGACCATCAAGGAGAACCTCTTCGGAGCGGGTGAAGCGCTTCGCGGTGAGTCGGGCGCATCAGACGGATCTGCCGCGGCACTCAAGTTCCTGTCACATATGAGTGACCTGTCCGATGACCTGAAGGACTTGTACGACAGGGCTGCCGACATAGATTCAATGATCGGTGATCTCTACTCCGACATCGAAAGAGTCGCGGAGAACATCGATGATGACGAAGAAAGATTAGCCGAGGTCGACAAACGACTCGACCTCATATCACATATCAAGAGCCGTTACGGCAGAGACGTTTCCGAGATCGAGGCGTACCTCGCCGAGGACAGGAGAGCACTCGAGAAGATCATGGAGTGCGACGCTGAGATAGATCGCTTGAAGAAGCAGATCGGGGAGTGCGCGCGCGGGGCAGAACTCGCAGCCGGGAAGCTCTCGAAGTTCAGGCACGAACAGGGCGCCAAGCTCACTGCACAGATCGTTACGGCACTTGAAGACCTGGGATTCAACAGGATTTGCTTTGACATAGAACTAAAAGACGCGGGCACTGTCCGCGAGAGCGGTTCGGACGAGATCGAATTCATGATCTCACTCAACCCCGGCGCCGCGCCGGCACCCCTTGCCAAGGTTGCTTCGGGCGGAGAGCTCTCAAGGATCATGCTTGCGATCAAATCGGTCATGGCGCATGCCGAGGAGATCGATTCGCTCGTCTTCGACGAGATCGATACAGGTATCAGCGGAAGGACAGCCCAAAAGGTTGCCGAGAAGCTGGCCGTGATATCCTCCGGTACGCAGGTCATCTGCATCACGCACCTGTCGCAGATCGCCGCCATGGCGGACGAACATATCCTGATCGAGAAGTCGGTCGAGGGCGACTCCACAGTCGTTACGGTGACTTCGCTCGACGAGCAGGGTATCTACTCAGAGCTCACCAGGATGCTTTCCGGTACGCTTGTCACGCACACCGTCGAGGAAGGCGCGAAAGAGCTCAAACAATTGGCTGATTCAAGGAAGAAAGAACTACGAGTTGCTATTCCTTAAACAATAAAGAGGTTGACTTATGAAGAATATCCTTTTTCTGGCTTCGGAATGTGTTCCCTTTATCAAGACGGGCGGACTTGCGGATGTAGTGGGCTCGCTCCCCAAGTATCTTGATAAGAGAAAGTATGACGTGAGAGTCATGCTTCCCAAGTACATGTGCATGAAGCCCGAGTACATGAATGCCATGAAGTACGTTACACACTTCTACATGGAGCTTGCATGGAGGAGGCAGTACGTCGGAGTGCTTGAGCTCGAGTATGAGGGTATCAAGTTTTATTTCATTGACAACGAATTTTACTTCAGCGGGTACGCGCCCTACGGCAACATCTACGAGGACATCGAGAAGTTCGCCTTCTTCGACAGAGCTGCGCTTTCGGCACTTCCGTCGATCGGCTTCAGACCCGACATCATCCATTGCAACGACTGGCAGACAGGCCTCGTGCCCGTTTACCTCAACGACGTTTTCCAGGCGAACGAGTTCTATCGCGGCATCAAGACCATCATGACCATCCACAACCTCAAGTTCCAGGGTGTCTGGGACAAGAAAACGGTTATGGACATCACAGGTCTCTCCGACTACTACTTCACGTCGGATAAGATGGAAGCCTACGGTGACGCGAACTACCTCAAGATCGGTATCGTCTACGCGGACTACGTCACGACCGTTAGTAATACATATGCCGAAGAGATCAAGATCCCCTTCTACGGCGAAGGTCTCGACGGACTCATGCGTGCGAAGAGCAACCGCCTCAGAGGTATCGTGAACGGTCTCGATTACGAAGAGTACAACCCCGAGAACGACCCCTACATCGCCAAGACCTACAACGCGATGACATTCCGCAAGGAGAAGATCAAGAACAAGCGTGCTTTCCAGGAAGAGCTCGGACTTGCGCGTGACGACAGGAAGTTCATGATCGGTATCTGTTCAAGACTTACGGACCAGAAGGGTCTCGATCTTGTGGACTGCGTTATCGAGGAGATCTGCTCGGAGGACACCCAGCTTGTTGTCCTCGGTACGGGCGAAGAGAGGTACGAGAACCTCTTCAGACATTTCGCATGGAAGTACCCCGACAGAGTTTCGGCGAACATCTTCTACTCGAACGACCGCTCGCACAGACTTTACGCTTCGTGCGACGCGTTCCTTATGCCTTCGCTCTTTGAGCCCTGCGGACTCAGCCAGCTCATGTGCCTGCGTTACGGCACGATCCCGATCGTCAGGGAAACGGGAGGCCTCAAGGATACGGTCATTCCTTACAACGAGTTTAACAACAGCGGAACGGGATTCTCGTTCGCAAACTATAACGCTCACGAGATGCTCGCTTGCATCCGCTACGCGAAAGGCGTCTACTTCGACAGGAAGCGCGAGTGGAACAAGCTCATCGACAGAGCGATGGCAGAGGACTATTCGTGGAGCAATTCCTCCAAGCAGTACGAGGAAGTCTACGACATGCTTCTGTCCTGAGACTTTGATCACACACTCTCTGAATAGGAGGCGAGAGACCGCCTCCTGTTTGCGTGTTAGTACAAGTTAGATTTGGATGGGGGGTTAATTATGGCAGAGAAATTACTTTCTGATCTTTTGAAGGACCTGAGGGGATGCAGAGTCTCCTCGACACTTGACCCGGTCGTGACATCGATCTGTTACGACACGAGGAAAGAGATCGGCCCGGGATGCCTGTTTGTCTGCATCAAGGGCGCCAAGAACGACAGCCATGAATTCGCTGCGGAAGCCGCCGCCAAGGGCGCTGTAGCAGTGATCGCAGAGCATGAGGTGGATGTACCCGAAAGCTGTGTTCTGGTTGTTACACCCGACACAAGAAGGGCTTTAGCGCTTATATCGGCGGCCTTCTTCGACTACCCCGCACGGAAGCTTACCACGATCGCGCTTACGGGCACCAAGGGCAAGTCGACAACTTCGTACATGATCAAGAGCATCCTCGAGAAGGCCGGACGCAAATGCGGCGTTATCGGAACGATCGGAGTTGCTTACGGTGACACTCATATCGACCTCGGGAACTCGACTCCCGAGTCGTACATCATACATGAGAACTTCGCAAGGATGGTCGAGGCGGGTTGCGACAGCGTCGTGATGGAGGTTTCCTCACAGGGCCTCATGCAGAACAGAGTCTACGGTATCGACTACGACTGCGCGGCGTTCCTCAACCTCGAGCAGGATCATATCGGAGAGGGCGAGCACAGTTGCTTCGAGGAGTATCTCTACTGCAAGAGCATCCTCTTCAGAAGCTGCAGACACGCGTTCTTCGCTGTGGGTGACAGGCACCTCGCCGACATCCTCGAAGCCGCTGACATTAAGGACAGGCTTCCCGGCATGGCAGGTCAGGGTAGTTCCGGTGAGGAAGATCCCCGCGAGAGGTTCAAGGTCTGGGACGAGAAGTTTGATATAAACAAGGTTTCGACACTTACTGCGGACGACTGCGAAGGCTTCGGAGTCGAAGGCGGTGCCAATACTGAGGAGGCCATGCTTCAGAGCGCGGATCCTGCGGCTGCAGCGAAGACTTCGGCAGAGGAAAGAGGGTTCTTTAAGAAGTGCACATTCGCTAAGGACCTCAAGTTCACCAAGAAGAAGGAAGACGGAACTTTGAAGCTCGGTATCGATTTCAAGGTCGACCTCGCTTCGGGCAAAGAGGAGGAGATGTCGCTTAACATACCCGGAAGATACAACGTGGCAAACGCTGCGGCAGCGATCGCAGTGACGTCGTACCTCGGTGCGGGAGCGGAGGCGATGCGGGAAGCGTTCCTTTCGTTCTCTGTCTGCGGAAGACTCGAGCCCGTGCATGTATCGGACGAGTTCACGCTCTACATCGACTACGCGCACAACGCCATGGCGCTTGAGAACGTGCTTCTCACGCTCCGCGCTTATGATCCCGGAAGGCTCGTGTGCCTCTTCGGTTGCGGAGGAAACAGGTCCAAGGAGAGGCGTTACACGATGGGTGAAGTTTCATCGCGACTTGCCGACCTCTCGGTCGTAACATCGGATAACCCGAGATTTGAGAAGCCCGCCGACATCATCGAGGACATACTTGTCGGAGTCAAGAAAGACAAGGGCGAGTACATAGTCATCGAGAACAGGCGTGAAGCCATTGATTACGTTATAAAGAACGGTCGCCCGGGCGATATCGTCCTTCTTGCCGGCAAAGGCAACGAGGACTACCAGGAGATCTGCGGAGTGAAGCATCCTTTTGATGAGAGGGTGGTCATCGCAGAGCTTATGCAGAGGAGATAAATTGTACGCAGACGTTATCGTAAACCTTTCGGTCAAGTCTATTGACAGGCCGTATACATACAGGATCCCCGCCGACCTTGAGGACAAGGTTGTTCCGGGGACGCCCGTCATGGTTCCGTTCGGTAACGGAGGCAGGGTGATAAAGGGATTCGTGATCGGCGTGCGTGCAAGGGCGGCTCTCTGTGACGACAGGATCAAGGACATCGGCGGGATCTGCGAGAAGAGCAACGAGATCGAAGAGAAGATGCTCGTGCTCGCGGCGTGGATGAAGGAGCAGTTCGGTTCCACGATGAACGAGGCGATCAGGTGTTGCGTGCCGGTCAAGGACAAGATCGAGAACAAGACGGTTTCGACCATCACCGCAGGTTGCTCGAGAGAGATCCTCGAGGCTGCACTCGGCGAAGCGGTTGCCAAGAAGCGTTCAGCCCGTGCCAGACTCTACGAGGCGCTCCTTACGAAGGGCGAGCTCGACCGCTCATACGCACTCAAGGAACTGAAGGTCACGGCCGCGATCCTCAGGGACGAGGAAGAGAAGGGCCTCATCCGCATCACGACGATCGACGAGGTGCGTGGTCCCTACAGGGACATCACCGAGAGGGATATACCGCCACAGCCCACACCCGGTCAGAAGGAGATCATCGACAGCATCACATCGGACCTGAGGGCAGGCCTGAGGAGCGATTACCTGATCTTCGGCGAGACGGGCAGCGGCAAGACAGAGATCTACATGAACATCATCAGCGAGTGCATTGCATCGGGCAAGCAGGCTATAATGCTTATACCCGAGATCTCGCTTACATATCAGACGGTCAGCAGATTCATCAGGAGATTCGGTGACAGAGTCAGCATCATGAACTCCCGTCTCTCCAAGGGTGAGCGCTACGACCAGTACATGCGTGCCAAGAACGGCGAGACCGACATCATGATCGGACCGCGTTCGGCACTTTTTGCACCGTTTGAAAGGCTCGGGCTGATCGTCATCGACGAAGAGCACGAGACAAGCTACAAGAGCGAATCCTCGCCCACGTACCACGCACGTGAGGTTGCCCTCGAGAGGGGTGCCCTCGAGGGTGCGAGCGTGATCTTCGGAAGCGCCACGCCTTCGCTCGAGAGCTTTGCGATGGCCAAGGCGGGGAGACTGAGGCTCTTCAAGCTCACGGGGAGAACAGCGGGTGCCGTGCATCCCGACGTATGCCTCGTTGACATGCGTGAGGAGCTTAAGAGGAAGAACCGCACCATGTTCTCATATACGTTACGGGAACAGATCGAGAACAGGCTGGCGCGTAAAGAGCAGATCATGCTTTTCCTCAACAGGAGGGGTTATTCGACAAGCGTGTCTTGCAGGGAATGCGGAACCGTTATAAAATGTCCTCATTGCGACGTCTCGATGACGCTGCACGGGGACGGCAGGATGATCTGCCATTACTGCGGCTATAACATCGAGCGGCCCACGACATGCCCGGAGTGCGGGTCGCGGTATATCGGCACGTTCGGCGCGGGGACGCAGAAGATCGAGGAAGAGCTCAGGAAGGTTTGGCCGCAGGCGCGGATCCTGAGGCTCGATTCGGACTCCGTGAGGCGCAAGGGAAGCATGGACGAGACGCTGAAGGCCTTCGAGAGAGGCGAGGCGGACATACTTCTCGGGACGCAGATGATAGTGAAGGGGCACGATTTCCCGGGCGTTACGCTCGTGGGGATACTGCTCGCGGACCTGTCGCTCTACTCGCCGGACATCAGAGCCGGGGAGAGGACGTTTGAGCTGATCGCGCAGGCGTCGGGCAGAGCGGGCAGAGGCGCCAAGAAGGGGATGGTCGTCATCCAGACCTACGACCCCGAGAACTACGCGATCATCAGCGCGGCGCGCAGGGATTACGAAGGCTTCTTTGAAGAGGAGATGGCGTACCGCATCGCGATGGGATACCCGCCGGCAGGAGTCATGCTCGCGGTGAGTGTTTCGTCCGAGGACGAGAAGGCGCTTGAGGAGTCTACCGGTAGGCTCGCGGATGTAGTCCGCGGACTCTACGAGGACAAGTCGAGATTCAGGGTGATAGGACCCGCGAAGGCGTCGCTCTACAAGATCAAGGATGTGTTCCACATGGTCATCTACGTCAAGTCATACGACGGAAAGGGACTGCGTGCACTCGGAGACGAGCTCAGGGACAAGGCGAAGGCGGTTGTACTTGAGGGAGTCAGAGTGGAGTATAGTTTTAATGTGTAAGGAGATAATATGGCACTTAGAGAAATCAGAGTACAAGGAGATCCTATACTTGGTAAGGTGTGTAAGCCCGTAGCGGCAGTGTCCGAGAGGATACTGGAGCTGATCGACGACATGCTTGACACGATGTACGAAGCGAACGGAGTCGGGCTCGCCGCACCCCAGATCGGAATCCTCAAGAGGATCTTTGTTATCGACGTTTCGGAGAAGGGTGACGAACCGCTCGTGTTCATCAACCCCAAGATAGTCAAGACCTCGGGATCGCAGACAGGCGACGAAGGATGCCTCTCGATCCCCGGCAAGACAGCGACCGTAACACGCCCCGATCACGTGGTGGTACGCGCATTTGACGAGAACATGGAAGAGTTCGAGCTCGAAGGCGAAGGCCTCCTCGCGCGCGCTATCATGCATGAAAACGACCATCTCGACGGACACCTTTATGTTGAGAAAGCTGAGGGGCCTGTAAGGGATGTAAATGCAACTAAAGAATAATCCGCAGTACCTCATACAATGTCTCTGTTTATGTGAGTACTATGTGATATAACGAGGTTTAAAAAGTATATGAGTGAGTCCGCGACCGTATATCTTTCCAAAAACAATTAAAGCGTAGCGTTTTTGGAAAGATATACGAGGCAGGACGAACGTATTCAGATAAAGAAAGGTTTTTAACATGCGTACAGTCTTTATGGGAACTCCTGCGATAGCGGCAGCCGCGCTCGCTGCGCTCTTAGGCTCGCGACACTCCGTAGAGGCGGTCGTGACCCGTCCGGATGCGGTGAGCGGTCGAGGCAAGAGCGTTCATTTTTCACCCGTCAAGGAGCTTGCTCTCGAGCACGGGATCAAAGTACTGCAGCCCGAGAAAGGATCGGGCTCCTTGCTTTTTGACGAGCTCTCGGCGATCAAGCCGGACATCATAGTCGTGATGGCTTACGGCAGGATCCTGAAGAAGGATGTACTCGAGCTTCCGAAGCACGGCTGTATCAACCTTCATGCGTCGCTCCTGCCCGCTTACAGAGGCGCTTCGCCCATCCAGTGGGCGGTCCTGAACGGGGAACCACAGACCGGTATCACCGTGATGCAGATGGCAGAAGGACTCGACTCCGGCGATATCATCATGACGGAGAAGACACCGCTTGATGCCAAGGAAACTGCGGGAAGCCTCACGGAGAAGCTCGCAGAGATGGCAGGTCCGCTGCTCCTTAAAGCGCTTGACGCGATCGAGGCAGGAAACGCGACGAGGACTCCTCAGGAAGAAGCGAAAGCGACCTACGTTACCACGATCGACAAGTCCTTCGGGGCGCTTGATTTCACAAAGGACGCTGCTATGCTCGAACGTATGGTGAGGGGGCTCTACCCCTGGCCGAGCGCATATGCGTATCATAACGGCAAGCTCATCAAGTTCTACGACTGTGACGTGAGCTATGTGAGCCTCGACGGAAGCTTCATCCCCGGCAGGGTGAACGCTTCGAAGCAGGGTCTCTTCATCGAAACCGGCAGCGGAAGCCTCAAGGTAAACGAGCTTCAGGCAGAGGGCAAGAAGCGCATGATGGCCCGCGATTTCCTCAACGGCTACAAGATCGCTTCGGGAGACATGTTATATGATTCACTGAGGAACCCGGAGGAATAAAATGAAAGCATTAGTGCTCTTTAGCGGGGGACTTGACAGCTCGGTCTGCCTCGGACTGGCCGTGAAGAAGTATGGGCCGGAGGAAGTGCTGGCGTTGTCCATATACTACGGACAGAAACACAAGAAAGAGATGGAAGCATCCGAGAAGGTAGCGGATCATTACGGCGTTAAAAGGATCACTCTCGACCTGGGCGAGATCTTTAAGGACAGCAACTGTACGTTGCTCGAGGGGGCAGAGGAAGACATCCCGCATGAGGAATATGCGGAGCAGTTGAAGAAGACAAACGGCAAACCGGTCAATACGTATGTACCCTACAGAAACGGCCTCTTCCTGTCTTCGGCCGCCTCCATAGCACTCAGCCACGGTTGCTCGGAGATATATTACGGCGCCCATGCCGACGATGCCGCAGGGAATGCTTACCCCGATACAAGTATTGAGTTTAATAAGGCTATTTCCGAAGCTATCTATATCGGAAGCGGCAACGAGTTAAGGATAGTTGCGCCGTTCATAGACAAAACGAAGGCACAGGTGGTTAAGATGGGAACGGAGATAGGGGTTCCTTTCGAGCTCACGTGGAGCTGCTATGAGGGACATGATAAGGCTTGCGGCCTGTGCGGAACATGCAGGGACCGCATGGAAGCATTCAGGCTTAACGGACTTACCGATCCCGTTGAATATGAGCGATAAAACTACCCTGATGATTACCCGTGCCCCAGCTGCTTAATATATGGGTGCATTAGTCGCGGACAAGTACTTCACGCGGTCGTGGGAAGTGATGGAAATACTGCGTATATTATTACTGCCTATTATCCCAATACTATAAAATTCGAAGAAGATCTTAAAACAAGGAGGAAATGAATATGTGTATGTTCTGCAAATGTGATACGCTAAAGCCTAGCTTCA
>JAFRSH010000022.1 GCA_017427685.1 Lachnospiraceae bacterium
AGCCTCCACTGACTGTCTGTTTGCCTTTTTCAAAAATAGAATTTTTGACCGTAAACCCGAGAACTGGCTGTATTGTGTCTGGAATTATCGTGATTCAAATGATACACTATTCTTAAATTTTTTTCTATCTAAATGACATTGCCCCCGTCCCCGGTGGACCACTCCCGGGGGCCGGACCCAACAGTATCACTTATCTTTGAACACGACCCGAGCCGTCACCGCCGGCGAGCTTCTTGACTTCATCAACGGTAACCATGTTGAAATCACCTTCGATGCTGTGCTTTAAGCAGCTTGCTGCAACGGCGAACTCGATGACTGCCTGCGGATCGTAATCCGAAAGGCTTGCATAGATGAGTCCTGCTCCGAAGGAATCACCGCCGCCGACTCTGTCAACGATATGGATCGCGTAATTCTTGCTGCGGTAGCTCTTGCCGTCCTCGTAGAGGAGTGCTCCCCAGTTGTTGTCGTTTGCGGAGATCGAGCTGCGGAGCGTGATCGCTACTTTCTTGAATCCGAAGCGGTCGGTGAGCTTCTTCGCAACCTCAACGTATCCGGCGTCATCGATCTTGCCGGAAGTAACATCCGTGTTGTCGGCGCGGATCCCGAATACATCGTCCGCGTCCTGCTCGTTCGCGATGCAGACATCAACGTATTCCATAAGGCCTGCCATTACCTTGCCTGCCTTTTCCTTGCTCCAGAGCTTTCCTCTGTAATTGAGGTCGCAGCTTATCGTAACGCCATGCTTCTTAGCCGCCTTACATGCCTCGAGGCAGATGTCTGCAACATTGTCGCCGAGCGCGGGTGTGATCCCGGTGAAGTGGAACCAGTCGGTTCCTTCAAAAATATCATCCCAATCGAAATCGGAAGCCGAAGCTTCTGCGATCGATGAGCCTGCTCTGTCGTAGATAACCTTCGAGGGGCGCTGGCTTGCTCCCTTCTCAAGGTAGTAGATTCCTACTCTGTTTCCGCCACGGACGATGTCATCCGTATCCACACCGTACCTGCGAAGAGAATTGATCGCTGCCTGACCGATCTCGTGTGCGGGAAGCTTCGAAACAAACGCTGCGTCCATTCCGAAATTCGCAAGCGAAACCGCAACGTTCGCCTCACCGCCGCCGAATGTGGCACCGTATTTCTCTGCCTGAATAAATCTGTAATACCCTTCGGGTGCAAGCCGGAGTATTATCTCACCGAATGTAACTATTCTTTTCATGTCTTTATTCCTTCCTTGAATCTAATGGTTATCTTATCTCCAATCAGCCGCCGGAACAAACGCTAACATATTTTCTGGTCTTTTTTGACCGTTTTTACGTTTTTACGTTTGATCTGCCTGCACCATTGTCTTAATATGCTTTCCGATTATTTCACGATAGTCATATTTGTTGCCTTAATTACTTCTGCACGAGATGTACCGCAAATCCCGAGATCTCGTCCGTCATGTAGATTGCTTTAAGTCTTCCTGCAGTGTCGTACTTGGCTGTGTCCATATCAAACTGCACTCCGCGAAGAGTTAAGTGGAACACCGCCCTTTCTACGCTTGTAGTCCCAATCGCAATATGCCCCTTTGCGCCGAGGTAAGGAGTCTTCATAAACTCCGCAACCGAACCGGCAAAGACAGACGAATTCCCGTCTTTCTTTGTAAAACCGAAAAGAAGATCGAATCGTTCCGCGTCTGCCATGGCTTCCGCTTCATCCTCACAGTTCACTCCGATATGAGCGAGCGAGAAACCAAGCACAGCATCAACCGCTTCTCTCGAAAGCCTTGCCACTTCGTCAAAACGACCGGCTGCGATAAGCTTTTTATCGACCATAAAGCTGCCGCCGCAGGCAAGCACCTTGTTAAACGCCAGATATGTCGCGATGTTGTCCTTGTTTATCCCGCCTGTGGGCATAAACTTCATCGAAGTATAGGGCGCCGACATCGCCTTGATCATGGGAAGCCCTCCGGCTGCCTCGGCAGGGAAGAACTTTACAACATCAAGTCCGAGTCCGATCGCCTGCTCCACCTCACTCGGGGTAGCAACACCGGGCGTAACGGGTATCTCTTTATCTATACAGTACTTTACAACCTCGGGATTAAGTCCTGGACTGACGATGAACTTCGCTCCCGCCTCCACGGCTTCATCGACCTGCTCACAACTGAGGACAGTTCCTGCGCCGACAAGCATGTCCGGGAAATTGGAAGTCATAATGCGTATAGCCTCTTTGGCGGCTGCCGTCCTAAAGGTGACCTCCGCACAAGGTATCCCTCCGACCATCAGTGCTTTTCCCAGGGGAAGCGCATCCTCCGCCCTGTCAAGTGCAACAACGGGTACTATTCCGATCTGCCCGATTTTGGTAAGTATATCGTTCATAACTGTTTTCCTCTCAAAAGATCAGGATCCCATGCGTTTTCTTCAAAAGCGCCCGGTCATGCCTATTTTACAACATACACAAGACGTGTCAATAATCACAAGTTGCTAAATATCTTCCTAAATGTGAAGAACTCCCGCCATTGACGGGAGTTCTACGTTTCCTGAAAGAATTACTAATCCGTAGACCGGCTCTACTCTCTCTTTTTTCCGAGTCATTCCTGTTTTATGCTTTCTATTTCATCCTTTATCTTGCCTATTGCTCCTGAATCCTCCGGCCACACTCCGTTCCGAATGCTTTGCATATAAATCAACGATTTTTCCTCTACCGGATTAAATCCAATAATATATTTGTTTCCCGTCTCAACTAAGCCTTTTTCGATAACAACCAGAATTGTCCCGTCATTATATGTATTTACCTCCGCTTGGTTGATCAATTCTTCGATTTCACATCTGTACGTGTTTCCATTATGCAGTCTTCCTTCCGTCTCCAATCTGTTTACTTTTACTACCGCAATGATTTTTGATTCTTCCACCAGCCCTTTTATCAAGTCGTCATAGTCTTTTTGAACAGTCATATCTGCTTCTTCATGCGATACAGAAGAATAAACAGAACAGATATACTCTTTAATATCCATGTGTTCGGGAATAGTTATCGGTTTTGAATACAATGTAAACTCATTGTCTTCTTCACTTAAGAACAGGTCTGATTGTATCGCATATCGATCATGATCATACATGATCGATTCCCCTTTTTCCATTACAAGAATATACTCTTTTCCTTCTTTATACTGCCTGTCGTTGTGATCATATTTGTAATCTATCTCTCTCACATAACTGACGGCATGGGTTAGAAACAAATAAATCTCTTCGTCCCTTACATCCCCGTAAAGACATTCCTTAACCTTAAACCGTGCTTCTGAGTATTCTTCATAATCAGTTGTATCAATGTATTCTCCTATAATTGCGACATTGCTGTTTTTTATAAGATCCTCAAATGATACTTTATTCTCCTGAGAAAAAAGTAAAGGTTTATTGTTATTGTTTTCCTGTCCGGCGCATGCAACAATTGAAAGCATTACCGCAAGTGTCACGACAAAATAAAGAATTCTTGATTTCATCTGTTTCCTCTATCAATCCCAAATAAGGACCAGGCAATGTATTTGAAACTCTTCCCATCCTTTTATCATGTAAGCTTTCATCTTTGTGTTCACTTTCATATAGCAATCTATTAAACAATAATGACTAAGCTCATATTATTTCTTCAAACTCAGCTTCTATCCCGAGAAGCTCTCTTATTTTTTCATATACTGTCTTTAATTCTTCCGGATCTTTTTCTGTCTCCATATTAATCACACATATCTTCTGATCATCTTTTCCAATCACAATTTCTATAGATGAGATGCCCTGTTGTTTCTTTTTTACAAGGAAACAATCAAACGTGCTCTCCGATAATTCGGAAGAGGTAATGATTTTTATCTCCTCACATAAATGTATGCCCTGTTTTTGTAGTTCAAGCATATTATTTCCAAAATATGAAGTCATAGTAATCCTCACATTACCACAATAATAACCGCTTTGAACATGTGCATGTGAGATACTCCCTTTATTCGGCACACTGCAATCAAACATGCAATGTTTTAGTTCTCCTGACTCCGTTAGATTGTTTCCTCTGTAACTTCCGGTTGTTACCCATTTTTGTCCTTCCAAAGGATTCCATGGTTCAAATCCCAAGAATTGCACTAATTCCTCCCATGAATTCATGGATTTTTTGTAAGGTGAACCGGATGTGCTAAATTTGGCATCTGTCTTAGTAATCTCTTCTATTGTCTTGTAATTTCGATCAATATGTAATAATACATTTTCAGACCATTGTATCTCTGTTTCACCAAAATAAAGAACCATACCCGGATATGTGGACGATACTCCTTTATCCGAGATAAAGCTATATATCAAAACCGCTATGATAAATGTTCCAATAGTAATAATCCCTACAAATGCTTTTTTTCTTCCTTCTTTATTCACCGTTTCTCCCTTTATGAGCCTTGCTTAACGTTATGATACCAGATATGTATATTAATCGCTTATTCCTTCAATTAAGAAAACCGCTCTTATATTTCAGGTACACTAGTAAAGCCATAAAAGCAACCTTACTAGCGTACCTTTTTGTTTCATCTTCTTTTTCTCTGTAACACGTGTTTGTCCTGTTTTTCCCTTATCATCTATAGACTCGATACCTTGCGCCCTGATATAATGCCATTAAATCAGCTAAAGTAGTATTATATAATCCCTCAGCACCTAATTTAGATTCTACTCGAATAGACCCAAGATAGTAGTTTCCTGTGGTTACATACGCCGAATGAACCGGATTATCAGAACTATCAAAAATCACTATTCTATCTCCATACTGAGCACTTCCGTTTGTATTCACTTCTGTATACCCATTATATATACCAGCCGGATTTCCCAACCAATATTTATTGTTTTGTGTATCCCTTAGTAACCATACATAAGAGTGGCAGTTGTATTTTGTTGTTGCGTCTGAAAGCCAACAGAATCCATTATAGTTATTGTAAATAGTATTCATGAAATCTCTAACACTATTGCTGTAATCATTGCTAACAAATCTTAAACACGGCGCGCTTAACGTGTAAATATAATACGTTCCAAATTCATAATTGGAATAATGCGTCATACTGTATGGAAATGGCAGATAGTAGCCTCTTGTACAATATGTCCCATTTCCGTAAAAACCATAATTAAGGAAATCGTATGCTTGATTGTTCAAGCCTTGATGCTCTACGTCAAGTAATACATCATCTGTAAATGCACGCGCGGAATCGTCTAAAGATTCTTCTCCCAACATTTTGTTCTTAACTATTTCTAGACTATCTTCTCTTCTGCTTTTGTACTCAATATAATCACGTTGTTCCTCTTCTGATATTTGATCTTTATATACAATAAATAAGTACTCCATGAATATCTCTTCGAAAACCGTATCCATTATATCAATGCTCTTATTTTTTGTAAAAAAACCGACATCGGAAGCTCTGCTTTTATACTCGCGGAGCAAAACACTTATCATATCTTTTCTTGATAATAATTCGGAAAAAACGGTACAAGATTTTTCGAGTGCCTGTATAGCTTGCTTAGGATCATCAAAAGCAAACAAATTTTTTAAAAGAGGATAATCCAACATCAAAGAGGCCAATTCTTCATTTGAAATTGAATCCAATATTTCTTGAGGCGGGTTTAACATTGCTTGAAGCTCTGAAAGAGAATATTTTTTGAATTCTTCCATCTCTGGTGTAATGGGGTAGTATATTGTGTCATACCACAATTGCCTATCTTGTGTTTCCGCAGGCCTTTCTAATACCTCTTCAGCTGCTTTCGAAGGAATGGTCATCGAAAAAACCAATGCAAATAATATCAGGTATTTGAATACTTTTTTCATCGTATACTCCTTTTTGTTTTAGTAAGAAACGTTTCCTTGTTCGAGTATACACCGTGCATAACGTTGCGTCAACCATTAGATTGATTATAAGTTTATTATACCAATCGGCCCCGCTTAATCTCCTATGAAAGGAGTTCCCCTATCTTTCTTACACAACAATCCTTTTTCTACGTTACTCTTATACGTGTCAACAAGTATTATATTATTTCAACAGGCTTTATTATGTTTAAAGGTTGATCCAATCCGGTTCTACCCATCTGTTTTTGGTTACATTCCAATGTCTGTATTGTATTATTCCGTTGTAAATCCTGTATTTTATGATTATTTCATCCCCACGAGTCGCTTCCTCGTCCGTCTTTTCTATTATTTCTTCTGCTCCCCATACAACGTTCGTTTCTTGTTTTGTTATTGCCAGCACTGCTACTAAGAGCAGTAATATCAGCTTTATTTTCTTTTTCATTCTATATCTCCCCTTTCCGGAAAACCCACATCCTTTAATTTCTCAACGTATTGCTCATCTATTTCTACTACTGTCCCTCCGGATGTCTTCATGTAATACTTTCCGTCTTCGCTTTTATAGTAATAACTGTCGTTAATGTCAATGCTGTACGCTCCCGGACGATCTTCTACCTCTTCAAGAGGCACATCAAATCCCGCTTGAAAAATGAATGAATAGGACAGCACAATCAAACCTGTCACTATCGCTATCGGAATAAATATGCCGATAGCTTTTCTCTTTCTTTTTTTATAAGACGCCACAATTGTAAATCGTTCCTTCAACTTGGATAGGCTTGAAGGCAAAATATTTACCGCTGTGCTCTTTCTCTTTTCTTCATTTAGTGCCACCCCTTGAAAGATCCTTAGAATAACAGCCAAATACTCTGCGCTTTGGTCAATTCCTATCTCTTCCACCACTCTTTTATCACATCGTATTTCGAAACAGTCGTCCAGCTTCCGGCGAAGCAAATATACACACGGATTCCACCAATACAATATGCAAATGATATTTATAAGCAGTTTAACCCATGTATCCCTATTCCGAAAATGTGTGTATTCATGCATTAATATGTATTTTAGATCGCTATCATCATATTCTCGGTCAGGAATGAAGATCTGTTTTTTTATCAATCCAAATCCAACGGGAGTGTTTATTCTATCGCTTTTAAACACGGTTGGATGTATTTTGTTTTTGTATTCTGTTATTATTTGTAACATAATCTGATTTGCTTTTTCATCCGGGTTACAGCACAGCTTGGAAAAACTTGCGTTTAAAACAAGATATTTCCTGATGAGATGCACACTCCCTATCAAGGAGCCTAAGATCCATACAACGAACAATAATTCATTGACTTCCATTTTTATATTTCCGAAAAGAGGTATCTCTTTCAGAAAAAACAACATGACCGGATTGTACACCGCACGAATCTGAACAACCTTTGTCCAGGAAAACTCTATGGGGATTACAAGCCTTGCCATGCATGCCAAAAATAGTATTATTATTCCGGAAACACTGCATATTTCTAAGAATCGCAGATTCATTCGTAACAACGAAAGCAGCACTATCAGTATAGTGCTGCATAAAATCGTCATAACAATTGAATTGAGTGTTATCAACATTCTCCCCTCTTCCCATTAACAGTATATATCTTCCTGATTACTTCCCCATATTTCTAATCTGACTGATTATATCTTCAAGCTCTTTGATTGCTTTTTCGCCTGTTTTTTTATTGATCTTTCCGGATTTACCCGTTCCAAGCATCGCTACTACAACATTGCCCATATCTTTTGTCGAAAATCCTTTTGTCTCCAAAAGCATGGCTGCGTATTGCTCTCTTGTAATTGCGGGCGTAAATTTTCTGGCATAAGTTTTTGTCGACTTGGCAAATCCGTTAACATTCAAGAGTTCGGCATCTATCAACGATTGCACGGCCTTAAAAATCGTGACTCGACTCAACTTTTCTTCTATGCACAATTCTTCAATTTCGTTTATGGTCAATGGTTCTCCTTTTTCCCATAAAAGATTGAGTATCTGTTCCTCGCTGTGGCTGAATCCTTCTTTTCTTCTCATCTGGTTATCCTCGTCTCAGTTATATATCTTGCACCAATAATATAGTATCTCTAGTACCCCTGTCAAGTTTTAATATCTGTTATATCTTTTTGATATTACTTTGCGGCACGCTTGGAAATAATCAGGCATATCAGCGCAGCCACGATCCCTCCGCATACAAAACCGCCCATATCAAGCCAAACATCCGCAATTTCGGGTCCTCTGCCGGGAGAGAATATTTGTATAGTCTCATCAATAAAGGCGACCGCCAATCCGCAAAACAACGTGTTGATCGACAGTTTTAAGATCTCTTTCCTGTCTGCCTTTCCGCTTTCCTTCGTGAATACTCTTCTCTTTCGGATAATAAGCGCCGTGTACGCTGCCATTTCAAGGCCCATGATCGCATATTCACAAAAATGAGCAAGCTTCCTGATAAACAATCCGGTTATCATGTCTTCGGGAAGAAACACGCTCAGTATCGGTTTTAACAGTTCGAGCACAAATCCGCTCTCCTCTGATGATTCTTCCGCCGGAAGAAGGGAGTGTCCCCATGCGAATATGATCGAAACGACAATAAGGACCCTTAGAAGGATCCTTATTATTCTGTATTTTTCTCTTGAAGTATTTTCAGTCATCCCCGTATCCCTTTTCCGTATTACAGCGAAATACTCTTGTGTCTGTTGACATGACAGCATATATTGACCGCTACGGGAAGCCCTGCTATATGCGTCGGATATGTTTCGATATTCACACCGAGAACTGTTGTGACTCCGCCCATTCCGCCGGGTCCGATCCCGAGTTCGTTGAGCTCATTTGTAAGCTCGATCTCAAGCTCTTTTATATGCTCCTTCTCGGAGAAGGTCGTGATATCCCTTGTGAGCGCTGTTTTGGCAAGGATCGCACATTTCTCGAAATCCCCGCCGATACCGACTCCGACAACCATGGGAGGACACGCATTAGGTCCTGCCGTTGTGACCGCGTCGATAACCGCCTTTTTAACACCTTCTCTTCCGTCCGCCGGCGTAAGCATGTAGAGCTTGCTCTTGTTCTCGCTTCCAAAGCCCTTGGGCGCGAGCATGATATCAAGCTTATCTCCGGGAACAATATCATAATGTATGATCGCCGGAGTATTGTCTCCCGTATTTACTCTCAAAAGAGGATCGGACACTACGGACTTTCTCAAGTACCCCTCGGTGTAGCCTTCCCGAACGCCCTGATTGATCGCGTCCGTGAGATTCCCTCCCGTAACGTGCACTTCCTGTCCGACCTTGACAAACAGAATGGCCATACCGGTATCCTGACAAATGGGGATAAGCTCGTTCTTTGCTATATCAAGGTTGGCTGTCAGCTGTCCGAGTACCTTCTTTCCGAGCGGCGATGTCTCCTCTTTCTCTGCGGTCCTGATCGCGTTCTCCACATCCGCCCCGAGCACGGTATTCGCCGCGAGGCAGAGCCCTTTCACCGCTTCTGTTATTTTTTTACATTCTATTTCTTTCATATGAACGACATATCCTTCCATTTTCTTAGACTGTTTTTTGTTCTGCATTTATACCATTATTCTATTCTCTTCTGCATATATTCCGGTATACAGGATTCATCTGCTCGTATGTCATGTATTTCCATACTCAGCGACACCGCGACCGAAAAACTTTCCGACCGAGCGTTCACAAGAACGCGGGGCGCGAAGCGAAAAATCACCGCGAGCGCTCTTGGCGAGCGTTTTCGGAAAGTTTCTTCGTGGCAGGTGGCGCCATTTTGTTTTTTCATACATACGAAGCAGATGAATCCGTCACTTTTTACATCAATAGAATAAACCACAACGGGTGACGGTGAATACCGTCACCCGTATGTTTTACAAATGTGAATCATTCATCATCGGTCGCGTCGCCGCCCTCTTCATCTTCCGACTCATGAAGGATCGCTTTGTCGGGATCGTCGTAATCGTCATCCTCAAAGTCCTCACCCTCGGGGATCACGTTGTCCGATGCTTTTTCGCCTGCGTTTGCAACATTTGTCTCGGCATCTTCTTCCGTTTCACGGACTCTTGCGAACCTTGCAACCCTAACGTCACTGTCGGCATCGATGTTCATAAGCTTAACACCCGTGGTGTTACGTCCGATGATCCTGATGTCGGTCATCTCGAGTCTGATCATGATTCCGGAGGTGGTCATGATGATGATCTGTCCGGCCTGGTCGATGATCTTCGCACCGACGAGGTTACCGCTCTTCTCCATGATCCTGTAGCACTTGACACCCTTGCCACCACGATGCTGTGAATTAAATTCACTGATCGGAGTGAGCTTTCCGAGACCCTTCTCGGAAACTGTGAGCAGGTACTCGCCCTGGGCGGTGAGCTGCATTGCGACTACTTCGTCGCCGTCGTCGAGGTTCATACCGATAACACCGATCGACTGACGTCCGGTGATCCTGACATCCGTCTCGTTGAAGCGGATCGCCATACCGTACTTGGTCACGAGCATTACGTCCTGAAGCGCATCGGTACATTTAACACCGATCAGCTCGTCCTCGTCACGGAGAGTGATAGCGATAAGTCCGCCCTTGCGTATGTTGATGTATTCTGTAAGACGTGTGGTCTTAACGATTCCGTTCTTTGTTGCCATGATGAGATAGCTGTCGTCATCATAGCCCCTGACGGTTATGGTTGCGGTGATGCGCTCATCCGGCTGAAGCTCGATCAGATTAACGATCGCGGTTCCGCGGGATGTCCTCGATGCTTCGGGGATCTCGTAAGCCTTGAGTCTGTACACACGTCCCTTGTTTGTAAAGAACATGATGTAGTGGTGGTTCGTGGTCATGAAGAGCTCTTCGATGAAGTCCTCATCGAGTGTCTGCATTCCCTTGATTCCCTTGCCTCCGCGGTGCTGGCTCTTGAAGTTGTCAAGTGTCATCCTCTTGATGTAGCCGAGTCTTGTCATGGCGATGACTGTATCCTCATCGGGGATAAGGTCCTCCATCGAGATATCGAACTCATCATGTCCGATGCTTGTACGTCTGTCGTCGCGGTAGCGACCGCCGATCTCTTCGATCTCGTCCCTGACTGTGGCAAGCAGGACCTTCTCATCTCCGAGGATCGCTTTGTACTCTTTGATCTTCTCCATAAGTTCAGCGTACTCTGCTTCGAGCTTCTCTCTTTCGAGACCTGTCAGCTGTCTGAGTCGCATATCGACGATCGCCTGTGCCTGAACATCATCGAAACCGTACTTGTCGATAAGTCCCTGCTTAGCCTCGGTCGTAGATTTCGAAGCCTTGATAAGTGCGATTATCTCATCGATGATATCAAGCGCTTTGATAAGACCTTCCTTGATGTGGGCAAGCTCTTCCGCTTTGTTGAGATCGTACTTGGTACGTCTTGTCACAACGTCTTCCTGGTGGCGGATGTAAAGCTTGAGGATCTCAAGAAGCGAGAGGACCTTGGGCTCGTTGTCAACAAGTGCGAGCATATTCACACCGAAGCTGTCCTGAAGCTGCGTGTGTTTGTAGAGATGATTAAGTACAACGTTCGGATTGACGTCACGTCTGAGCTCAATGCAGACTCTCATACCCTCGCGGTCCGATTCGTCACGGAGCTCCGTGATACCGTCGATCTTCTTCTCTTTAACGAGCTCGGCGATCTTCTCTATAAGACGTGCCTTGTTCACAAGGTAAGGAAGCTCTGTCACAACGATCATGTTCTTGCCGTTCTGCATAGGCTCGATGTTCGTGACAGCGCGAACACGGATCTTGCCGTGTCCCGTTCTGTATGCCTGCTCGATCCCTCTCATACCCAGGATCGTGGCTCCCGTAGGGAAGTCGGGTCCCTTGATGATCTTAAGGATCTCTTCTATGTCTGTTTCCCTGTCCTCGTTGATACGATTGTTGATCATGTACGCAACCGCATCGATAACCTCTCCGAGGTTGTGAGGAGGAATGTTCGTCGCCATTCCGACAGCGATACCCGTAGTACCGTTTACAAGAAGGTTCGGAATGCGCGCGGGAAGAACAGTGGGCTCCTTCTCCGTTTCGTCGAAGTTGGGAACGAAGTCGACTGTGTTCTTTTCGATATCGGCAAGCATCTCCATTGAGATCTTGCTGAGGCGTGCCTCCGTGTACCTCATCGCAGCCGCGCCGTCACCGTCCATGGAACCGAAGTTACCGTGGCCGTCAACGAGCGGATAACGGGTCGACCAATCCTGCGCGAGATTAACGAGCGCTCCGTAAATAGAACTGTCACCGTGAGGGTGATATTTACCCATTGTATCACCGACGATACGCGCACATTTACGATGCGGCTTGTCGGGTCCGTTGTTCAGTTCCTTCATCGCGAACAGGATACGTCTCTGTACGGGCTTTAATCCATCTCGTACATCAGGCAGTGCACGCGATACAATGACAGACATCGCGTAATCAATGTAGGATGTCTCCATCGTTTCCTTCAGGTCCACCGGTCTGACCTGGTCGAAAATGTTGTCTTCCATTTTTTCCTCCGGGTAATGATCTATATGATCGTCTGTCAGGTTATATCAAGGTTTGTAACGAACTTCGCATTTGCCTCGATAAACTCTCGTCTGGGCTCAACGTTATCGCCCATAAGCGTATTAAACGTAACATCGACTTCGGCGGGGTTGTCTTCGTCCATAACCACCTGACGGAGTATCCTCTTGGCGGGATCCATGGTCGTATCCCAGAGCTGCTCCGCATCCATCTCTCCGAGTCCCTTGTAACGCTGGACTTTGTTAGAGTTGTCACGTCCAACTTCCTTGATGATGTTGCTGAGTTCCTCGTCGCTGTAGGCATACCAAACCTGCTTGTTACGCTCGAGCTTGTAGAGCGGAGGCTGCGCGAGATATACATGACCCTGCTTGATGAGCTCGGGCATGAATCTGTAAAGGAACGTGAGCATCAGTGTGCTGATGTGCGCGCCGTCGACATCGGCATCGGTCATGATGATGATCTTGTTGTAACGAAGCTTTTCTATATCGAAATCATCCGAAATACCTGTTCCGAACGCCGTGATCATGGCACGGATCTCTGCATTGGCAAGGATCTTGTCGAGACGAGATTTTTCAACATTGAGGATCTTGCCTCTAAGCGGAAGGATCGCCTGTGTTGCACGGTTACGCGCACTCTTTGCGGAGCCGCCGGCGGAATCTCCCTCGACGATGAAGATCTCGCAGTTCTTCGGATCCTTGTCAGAGCAGTCCGCAAGCTTTCCGGGAAGGCTCATGCCTTCAAGCGCCGTCTTACGGCGTGTCAGATCGCGCGCTTTGCGCGCCGCGTCGCGGGCCCTTTGTGCAAGAAGTGCTTTTTCGATGATCGTCTTGGCAACCGTGGGGTTCTGCTCAAGGAAATAAGTAAGCTGCTCGCTCACAACATTATCAACGGCGCTTCGCGCCTCGGAATTTCCGAGCTTCTGCTTTGTCTGTCCCTCGAATTGCGGCTCGGGAATCTTGATGCTGATGATCGCGCTCATACCCTCTCGGATATCCTCGCCAACGAGGTTTTCCTCGTTGTCTTTGAGCATCTTCATGTTGCGCGCATAATCGTTAAAGGTCTTTGTGAGCGCATTCTTGAATCCCGTGTAATGAGTTCCGCCTTCGGGAGTAGTGATGTTGTTTACGAAGCTGTAGCAGCCTTCGTTGTAGCCGTCGTTGTGCTGCATTGCGACTTCGACATAAACATCACCCTTCTGTCCCTCGCAGTAGATGACATTGGGATAAAGTACCGTCTGGTTCTTGTTGAGATATTCAACGTACTCCTTGATACCGCCCTCGTAGTGGAATTCCTTAACCTGCTCCTTGCCCTCACGGCAGTCACGAAGAATGATCTTGACTCCCTTGGTGAGGAAAGCCATCTCACGGAGACGCTGTTTAAGGACGTTGTAATCGAAAACCGTCTCCTCAAAGATGCTCTTGTCCGGAAGGAATGTGATGGTCGAACCCGTGCGGTCCGAATCACCGATCTCCTTGAGGGGGTAGATGGTCTTGCCGTACTCGTAGCGCTGCTGGTATTTCTTGCCGTCACGCTCTACGGTAACCTCAAGCCATTCCGAAAGTGCATTTACAACCGATGCACCTACGCCGTGAAGTCCGCCGGAAACCTTGTATCCTCCACCGCCGAACTTTCCGCCGGCATGAAGGATCGTGAAAACGACTTCAACCGTCGAGATTCCCTTTTTCTTGTTGATCTCAACGGGGATACCGCGGCCGTCGTCGATGACAGTCACCGATCCGTCGGCATTAAGAGAAACGTCGATAGTGTGGCAGAAGCCCATAAGCGCTTCATCGATCGCGTTGTCCACTATCTCGTAAACAAGGTGATGAAGTCCTCTTGCGGATGTGCTTCCGATGTACATACCCGGTCTTTTTCTGACAGCTTCCAGTCCTTCAAGGATCTGGATCTGATCTGCACCGTAATTGTTGTCACTCATTTTTTTCTCCTCTTTAGATGCGGTTTTACCGCATCTGATTCCTTGTCATACACTCTACTTGAGTAGTAGGCTCCTTTTTTCAGAGAAGCTTTCCTTCTCCGACCTTGAAAACCTTGTTGATCCCTGTCCTCTGCATTACGAATTCCTCAAGTCCCGTGCAGGTGATGAAAGTCTGCACTCCCTGCGTGAACCCGAGAAGCTGCGTCTGACGGTTTCTGTCCAGTTCCGACAGAACGTCGTCGAGCAGGAGGATCGGCGCCTTGCCACTGATCTGTCTGACCAGTTCTATCTCTGCAAGCTTCATCGAAAGAGCAGTTGTTCTCTGCTGACCCTGCGAACCGAAGGTTCGCGCGTTTTTGCCGTTTATCTCGAACTCGAGATCGTCCCTGTGCGGACCGACTGTTGTGAAGGTGGACGCTATATCCCGGTCTCTGCCGAAAAACAACTTGTCCTTAAAATCTCTCACCGAAGTATCCGGTGCGTAAACGATCCTGATGTCTTCTTTTTCTCCGGAAACCGCTCTGTGTACCGGCTTGGCGATCTCTTCGAGTTTCTGTGTGAATTCAGCTCTCTTCTCGATCAGGTAGGTTCCGTACTCAACAAGCTGTTCATCCCATACATCGAGTGTCCCGAGGAGCTCTTTGTTAAGGGATACCTGTTTGAGCAGATTATTGCGCTGCGCGAGAACCTTGTTGTAAGACGAGAGATTGTGCATGTAAAGCCTGTCAAGCTGACTTGCTTCCATGTCAAGGAACCGCCTGCGTTCGGCAGGTCCTGCTTTTATCATTGAAAGATCATCGGGACAAAACGAGATGATCCCCAAAAGCCCAAATAACTGTCCGGCTCTCATAAGTGGTTGTCCGTCAAGGGCAACTCCCTTCGCCTTTGATCTTGAGAGTTGCATATCAATGCGTCTCTCCGTGATCTCGTCCGCTGCTATCATCCTGAGGTGCGCTTCTTCGCACCCGAACCTGATCATGTCTTTTTCTTTGCTCTGACGTTGCGATCGCGTCGTCGCACACATGTATATGGCTTCGAGTATATTCGTTTTCCCGACTGCGTTGTCTCCGTAGAGGATGTTAACATTGTCGGAAAAATCCGCGCACAGCGACTCGTAATTTCTGAAATTTGAAAGTTCCAGTCTTTTTATCTTCATGCTTTTCCTGTCACCGTGGGTGAAGCTCATCCCCCGATGATCCAAACCCTGCTATTCCACGGTGACTTTGTTTCCCTTGTAGGTGTATGAGTCACCTTTGTAAAGCTTACGTCCGCGTCTTGTCTCGGTTTCACCGTTGACACTGACCTGTCCCTTTTCGATAAGGATCTTCGCTTCCACTCCGCTTCCGACTATCCCGGCAAGCTTCATGGCCTGGCCGAGTTTAATAAACTCATCCCTGATAGTAATGCTGTTATCCATGGTTATATGATCAAACCCTTCTTTTGAAGCGGTAATATCACTTCAGTTTTCTCTTCAAACTCTCTGCCTGAGCATCAAACCCCGATATTAACAGGGAGGATCAGGTACAGGTACGAACCGTCGCTCGCCTCAATCTTCATGGGTGCCTTGCTGCTCACGAGCTTAACCTCTATCATCTCGTCATCGATAACCCTGAGTGCTTCGATGATGAACTTGGGATTGAATCCGATAAGGAATTCGTTTCCTTCCATCTCAACAGGCACGATCTCGTTCATAGAACCGAGTGTGGTTGTTATCTTGAGTTCGATGCTCTCCTCGCCTATGCCTATAACAACAGGCCTGCGATCAGTCTCCCTGATAAGGAGCGATGCTCTCTCGATGGAATCGAGGAAGTCCTTCTTGTTGATCTTAAGGATGGTATCAAAATCACCCGACATCATCTGCTTAACGTTGTAGTACTTTCCTTCAACCGTTCTGGAGATGATGGTCGTCTGGCTGTTAACGAATTTGATCTGCTTGTCCGAAAGGGACACCCTTGTCTTCTCGGAAGAGTCTTCTTTCTCGGCTGCGTAGATCTTGGCAATCTCGTTGAGTGTCTTTCCTATAACTACTGCGTCAAATGTTCCGTAATCACTGTCAAGTGTGTAGTTAACGACCGCTATTCTGTGTCCGTCCAGCGCTGTAACGGTGAGAGTGTTGCCTTCAATCTCAAAGTGCTCGCCTGACATCAGTCTGTTGGCATCGTTATCGGTAACGGAGAAGATAGTCTTACGGATGATCTCCTTAAGGTCGAAGTTAGAAATCTCAAAACCATTCTCCTCGATAACTTCGGGAGCTGAGGGATATTCTCTTGTCTCACGACCCGCGATGTTGAACTTTGCTTTGTCTCCTTCTATACGAACGTTCTGAGATTCGTCGCTTTCAATGCATATGTCACCCTCCGGGAGCTTCCTGATGATGTCGGTGAAGATCTTGGAGTTAACACAGATGCTTCCTTCCTGAATTATATCTCCGGGTGTTTTGGTAACTATACATAATACAAGGTCGTTACCTGTGATAGTGATCGTGTCTGCATGAGCGTCTATAAGAAGGCATTCAAGGATATCAAGAGTGGTTCTTGTAGGAATGGCTCTTGATGCGGTTGTGATACTTTTTAACAATTCTGCTTGTGAACAAACAATCTTCATCTCTTTCCTCCTCTTTAAATGCGGTTTCTAACCGCATTTGATTCCTTTCAAAACATTTCAACGAAGTAGTAGGCTCCTCGAAATTTCTGTCAATGTAATAAGATAATATGATAATAGTAGTAGGGGCGGTTTATAAGTTTATAACCCCTTCTCCCCTTTGGGCAGTAAAGCTTTTTGAAAATGATGCTTTTCGGATAAATCTGACAAGTCAGCATAAGCGTTAAAGCTTAAAATCCGGAAAAAATCTTTATCCACAGGACTCTTTTGATTATCAACAGGTTATCACCGGGTTGTTACCGTGTTATCCCGTCAGATGTTGAGTTTCTTGGTGATGGTATCAACTGTTTTGCCGATCTCATCGTCCGTTTTGATCTTCTTCTCGACGGAATCACAGCCGTGAAGGATTGTGGCGTGATCTCGTTTGAAGACCTTTTCAAGCTCGATCGTCGACATGCTGGTGTAACGTCTCGTCAGATACATGGCAATCTGGCGGGGGATGACGATGTACTTGTCTCTCTTGCTCGAGAGGATCTCTTCAACGGGAACCGCGAAGTGTTCGCTGACGATGTCTATGATGTACTCGGGCGAGATCGTCTTCTTCTGGTTGGGGAAGATGATGTCACGAAGTGCTTCCTCGGCAAGTTCCATGTTGATGGGAGTTCTCTTTATCCTGGAAAGTGCGATCAGCTTGGTGAGGGCACCTTCGAGTGATCTGATGTTTGTGGTAATGCTCTGGGCGATGTAGGAAAGTACTTCATCGTCAACGTTGAGCTTGATGTTTGACTCGTACTCTTTGATCTCGAGCTTCTTTTGAAGGATGGCCATCTTGGTCTCGAAGTCGGGAGCCGTCAGGTCAACCGTGAGGCCGCATTCGAAACGGGATCTGAGTCTTTCTTCAAGGTTATTGAAATCCCTCGGAGGCTTATCGGATGAAATAACGATCTGCTTCTTGGCCTCGTAGAGGTAGTTGAAGGTATGGAAGAATTCTTCCTGAGTACGATCTTTTCCTATTATAAACTGGATATCGTCGATAAGAAGAACGTCGATATTGCGGTACTTCTCACGGAAATCGGCAGGTGCGACACTACCGTGACGGATAGCTTCAACCAGCTCGTTCATGAACACTTCGCTCGTAACGTACATGATCTTGAGCGAAGGTGTGTTCTCGAGGATGAAATGAGCGATCGAATGCATAAGGTGAGTCTTGCCGAGTCCGGGATCACCGTAGATATAAAGCGGGTTGTAGTACTCTCCGGGAGCTTCGGCAACTTTGAGGGCTGCGGCATGTACAAGCGAGTTGCTTCCGGAAACGACGAAGTTGTCGAATGTATAGTCGGGGTTGAGCTTAAGTCCCAAAAGAGAAGATGACATGGCCGTCTGCTCGGGAAGTCTTTCGCGACGAACGGGCGCAGGTTCATCACCGACGATATCGATGTTGATTTCCTCGTCGAGCATCTCTTCGATTGCGTTCTTGATAAAAGCGCCGTATTTGTTCTTGATGAATGAGAGGTTCGACCCGATGGACGGATCGGAAGAATAGAGAACAACAAGGTCGTCCTTTACATCCTTGACCTTGAGACTTTTGAGCCATGTATTGAAGGATACCTTGGTGATATTATACTGAGTGCGTAAAAACTCAAGGATTTCATCCCATCTGTCAATGAGTATTTCCTTCTCATTATTCATGGCGTTCTCTCTTTCGATAGTGGTGTCAAAAACTGATATAATAAGGAAGAGATTGTGTCCGGAATCAATAAATGCCGAAGAATCCCAACATTATTATTCTATATCATTTACGTCTTTTTTTCAAGGAAGAAATCCACAAATCAAAAAGTTTGCCTCATAAGCGTTAAAGGGGTTTAAAAGGCATTTAAGGGCCTTTAAACAGCATAATAATGCTCATAAACATCAAAACAAACTTATCAATTTTATCAACACAAGTTATCAACATATCAACAAAATTTGTGGAAAACTTTGAGATACTAGTGCTTGACTATTTACTCACCGCTCAATATAATGTTACTGCTGTGTAAATTCGCATAATTTCTACAGAGGAGGTGTATATATATGAAGATGACATTCCAGCCTAAGAAAAGGCAGAGAGCTGTTGAACATGGTTTCAGAAAGAGAATGAGCACCAAGAACGGCAGAAAGGTATTAGCTGCCAGAAGAGCCAAGGGCAGACATAAATTATCAGCCTAGGTCGCATTTATGTGACCTTTTCTTCTGTTACTCATTAAAGCTGATACATCGGTGAAGAGTTTGGCGGAGGAAACAGATGTCTGCAGTTATTACATTGAAGAGCCGTTTTGATTTTGACAGAGTATATCAGAACGGCAGATCTTACGCGAACCGTCTGCTCATCATGTATGTGATGCCGAACGGCACGACCTCCGACAGGTACGGATTGGTCGTGAGCAAGAAGGTCGGGAACAGCGTGATCAGACACAGAGCAAGACGACTCATGAAGGAGTCGGTCAGGTTAACAGGTCGTATCGGAGAGAAGGGCTACGACGTGGTCCTTATCGCACGACCGGGGATTAGGGATAAGAAAATGGCAGATGTTGATGAAGCATTTCATCATCTCCTGACGATCATGAGGCACAAAAAGCCGGGACGGTAGCGGTCCGTCCGATATTAACACAGCGCATGAAGAAGATTCTTATAGGATTTGTCAGGTTTTATCAGAAACGCATTTCTCCCTTGAAAAAGAGAGGATCTTGTATTTATATCCCTACTTGTTCCCAATATGCTCTGGAAGCCCTTGAAAAGTATGGGGCTATTAAAGGAACATGGCTCGCGATCAAGCGGATTTCGCGATGTCATCCTTTTGCAAAAGGGGGATTCGATCCCTTACGATAAGAATTCGAGGATAAAAAATTGGGCTCTATATTATTGGCAACATCAACCTGTTTTGGTTGTAATTCAGGTCCCTTTAAGTGGATCATGGATTTCATGGGACTGATCCTTAATTGGATCTACCAGTTTGTAAACCTTTTCGGTATTCAGAACATCGCACTTTGTATCTTCCTTTTTACGTTTGTTACAAAGATGCTGATGCTTCCGCTTACGATCAAGCAGCAGAAGTACACAAGGCTTCAGTCCAGGATGTCGCCCGAGCTTACCAAGATCCAAGCCAAGTATAAGGGCAAGAAGGACGAGGAGTCTTTAAGACGTCAGCAGGCAGAAACACAGGCAGTTTACGCAAAGTACGGCACCAGCCCCATGGGAGGATGCCTTCCTTTGCTTATTACTTTGCCCATCATGTTTGCTCTTTATCAGGTAATCTACAACATTCCTTCTTATGTTGATCAGATCGGCGATTGGTACACACAGATCGCCAACGCTATCCAGGGACTTTCCGCAGATGCATCTGTGGTAGCCACCAACGTTGACGCTTTTGTTTCAAGTACACTCGGTAACGGAGCACAGGCTGTTCCTTCACTTGTTGAAGTTGGAAAGACTGTTGTTGCCGGATCTCCCGAGTACACATCTTCCATCGTTGATATCCTTGTAAAGTTTACAGGAAGCAATTGGGATTCGTTCTTTGCGGCTGATTTCTTCAAGTCGCTGGCTACTCCCTCCATTCTTGCGGCCAAGGATTCGATCCTTTCCGCAAACAGCCTCTTCGGGCTGAGCATTTTGGATACTCCTTCAGCAAGTGCATGGTATGCATACTTCGTTCCCGTACTTGCAGCCGCAACACAGTTTATTCAGGGTAAGCTTCAGCAAGGCAAGAACCCTGCGGCAAACGATCCCAACAACCCCGCAGCCGGTACTTCAAAGGCCATGACCACTATCTTCCCCATCATGTCGGGTGTATTCTGTGTTATGTTCCCTATCGGTATCGGACTTTACTGGATCGCATCGGCATTGTTTACGATCATCCAGACATTGTTCATCAACAAGTACCTCGACAGAGTGGGTATTGATGATCTTATCGAGAGAAATCTTGCTAAATCCGCTAAGAAGAATGAGAAGCTTGGCATCAAGCATGATGACAAGATGGCAGCTGTTGCACGTACCAACACCAAAGCAGTCACAGCTGAGAACGTTCGCTCCATAGAGACTTCCGACAATTCGTACAAGAAGAACAAGAACCGTAAGAACGCGAGCGGTTCCGATTACAAGAGGAGCAACGTTTCGTACAGCGCAAGCAGTATTGCAGCCAATGCAAACCTCCTGCTGCGCAACCACGAAGACAGGAAGGAAGATGATCCCGCCGAAACAGGCGCGACCGATACAAAGAAGCCCGTTGATGATTTAGAAAAGACAGAATTCATGGCTCCCGAAGATTCTTCCTCCGATACAGAAAGCAAGGACTGATACATCAGGTACAGGACCAGGTAGATGAGGATTTAAAATGAACGAGTATAAGGAATTTAGCGGCAAGACCGTTGAAGAAGCTTTGGAACTCGCACAGCAGGAATTCGCTTGCGGTTCCGACAGACTTGAAGTTGAGATTATCGAGAAAGAAAGCAGCGGATTTTTGGGACTTCGTTCCAAGCCCGCACGTATCAATGTTAGATTAAAGAACGTTTCACCCGAGGAGACAGCTTGCGAATTCGTTAGCAAGATCCTTGGATGCATGAGCATCGACGCAGGTGTTTCAGCAACACTCAGCGAAGACGGAAGCGAACTTTCCGTTCAGATCGACGGCGAAGACATGGCTGTACTTATCGGAAAGCGCGGCCAGACACTTGACTGCTTCCAGTACCTTGTAAGCCTTGTTGTTAACAAGACTTCGGGTTCATACATCAAGGTTAAGCTTGATACAGAGAATTACCGTGCAAGACGTAAGGATACACTTGAGAATCTTGCAAAGAATATCGCTGTCAGGGTTAAGAAGACACACAAGCCTGTTTCTCTTGAGCCCATGAATCCCTACGAGAGACGCGTTATCCATTCAGCTCTTCAGAATGATAAGTACGTAGAGACACACAGCGAAGGCGACGAGCCTTTCCGTAAGGTTGTCGTTACACCCAAGAAGGGCGTTGTATACGAGAACAGAAAGAACAACCGTTTCGGCGGTGGCAACAGACGTGGCGGTTACGATCGCAAGCGTCCTCTTAACAGCAAGGAATTCCACAAGAAGTACGGCGCAGACACCAAGGATTACAGTACCGATTACAAGAAGGATTACGCCGCATATCTTGAGTCCAAGGCAGCAGCCAAGGCTGCGGCAGCTGAGAACGCTGAGGGCAACACTCAGGCTTGATCAAATCGGCGCACGTTTATCCGGAAATTGTTTTAACAGCGGGTTTATTTGATATAGACCCGCTTTTCTTTCATAAAAGTGCTGTTATATCAGCACGGAGGAGGTAGCAGAAGTGTACACAGGCGATACCATAGCCGCTATAGCTACGGCACTTTCACCTGCAGGCATTAACGTTATCCGCATCAGCGGTGAGAATGCCTTTTCTGTTACTGCGTCTCTTTTCAGGTCGGCAAGGGGTAAGGACTTCTCCAAGATCCGTTCGGGTAGCGTAAGCTACGGATTTATAGAGTTCGAGGGCGAGGTTCTTGACGAGGTTCTGATGCTCAAGATGGCAGCACCTCACACATACACATGTGAAGATGTTACCGAGATCCACACGCACGGCGGGATCCTTGTTACCAAGAGAGTGCTAGAAGCGATCCTTTTGAGCGGAGCGAGACTCGCGGAAAGTGGGGAATTCACTAAACGAGCTTTTTTGAACGGACGTATCGATCTTTCGCAGGCAGAAGCCGTGATGGATGTTATCGGTTCCGGGAGCGACCTCGCAAGACGTAACTCCATGAAGCAGCTCCGCGGTGATCTTCGAGAGATGATTGGCCGCATCAGAGAGAGCATTATCCTTGAGACCGCTCATATCGAAGCGGCACTTGATGATCCCGAGCATATTAGTCTTGACGGGTTCACAGAGACTCTTCTGCCGAAGGTTAATGGGCTTCTGGAAGAGCTTAAAAGTCTTCTTGCTTCATTTGATACGGGCAAGATTATAAAGGACGGTCTCAATGTGGTAATAGCGGGCAGACCGAACGCCGGCAAGTCTTCTCTCCTTAACGCACTTCTCAAGGAAGAGAGAGCGATCGTTACTTCCGTTGCCGGAACAACACGCGACACGATCAGCGAAAGCCTCGATATAGGAGGGCTTGTGCTTAATCTCACCGATACCGCGGGCATCAGACAGTCCGGTGATCTCGTTGAGAGTATCGGTATCGACCGTGCACTTAAGGCAGCCGCCGAGGCACAGCTCATCCTTTATCTGATCGACAGTCCGCTCGGGGTTACTGACGAAGACAAGGATAACCTCAAGAGCTTCTCGGATAAGAAGGTCATTCTTATATATAACAAAGACGATCTTGTAAAATGCACCGGGGACGCACCGCTCGGGATCGAGCACAGTGTTAGGATCTCCGCTCTGACCGGTGACGGGATCGAAGAGCTGAAGGAACTGATCAAAAGCATGTTTCTGGCGGGTACGCTGACTGCTGGACACGATATGATCCTCACCAATGTCAGACACGCCGGACACATACGCGAAGCAGTCGATTCTCTTACGCTTGTCAAAAGCGGGATAGAGAGCGGAGTCGACGAGGATCTTCTTTCAATAGATCTGATGGATGCTTACAAAGCGCTCGGTATGGTTACCGGCGAAGAATACCGCGACGACCTTGCTGACAAGATCTTTTCAACATTTTGCATGGGGAAATAAGGAATATATGGTTTACGAGAAACACGACGTCATTGTGATAGGAGCCGGCCATGCCGGTTGCGAGGCTGCGCTTGCATGTGCACGCCTCGGCCTTTCCACGCTCATTTTTACCATGAGTGTGGACAATATCGCGATGATGCCCTGTAACCCCAATATCGGCGGTACCTCCAAGGGACACCTTGTTCGCGAAGTAGATGCACTTGGTGGTGAGATGGGACGCAATATAGACAGAACATTTATCCAGTCCAGAATGCTCAACACATCTAAGGGTCCCGCTGTTCAGTCGCTCCGTGCGCAGGCCGACAAGAAGGATTACAGCGCCTCCATGAGGAAGGTTCTTGAGGAGACTCCCCTGCTTACGATCAGGCAGGATGAGGTTGTGGATATCCTTGTTGAAAACCCTGTTGATGACAGTGTTGACAGTAAGAGGAAAATCTCCGGAGTCCGCACCGTTTCTGGGAATACGTACCCTTCACGTGCCGTGATCTTATGCACAGGGGTGTATCTTGATTCACGCTGTATTTACGGTGAAGTTTCCGTTCCTTCGGGTCCTTCGGGGCTCCCCCGGAGCACCCATCTATCCGATTCTCTTCGTGAGCTCGGACTTCCGGTTCGTCGTTTCAAGACAGGAACTCCCGCGCGTATCGCGAAGAGCAGTATTGATTTTTCAAAGATGGAAGAACAGCAGGGTGATGAGCATGTCGTTCCGTTCTCCTTTGAGAACATCAACAAGGACATGGACAAGGATCAGGAATCCTGCTGGCTCACATATACCAATCTCGAGACACACAAGATAATCCGTGACAACATAGACAGATCTCCGCTCTACAACGGTAGAATAGAAGGCGTCGGACCCCGTTATTGTCCTTCGATCGAGGACAAGGTAATGCGCTTTGCCGAGAAGGAACGCCACCAGGTCTTCATCGAACCCGAAGGCAGATACACCGAGGAAATGTATATCTCCGGCATGTCGAGCAGTCTTCCCGAGGATGTTCAGTACGCCATGTACCGCTCCGTTCCGGGACTTGAGAATGCCGTGATCGTTCGTAACGCTTATGCTATCGAGTACGATTGTATCGATGCTCTTTGCCTTAAGCACACGTTGGAGTGCAAGGATATCGACGGACTTTACAGTGCCGGTCAGGCCAACGGCAGCTCGGGTTATGAGGAAGCTGCTGCGCAGGGTATCATCGCAGGTATTAACGCCGCACTTTCCCTGCTTGGCAAGCAACCTCTTGTGCTTGATCGTTCGGATGCTTATATCGGAGTTCTTATCGATGACCTCGTTACAAAGAGTACTCCCGAACCGTACAGAATGATGACTTCACGTGCCGAGTATCGACTTCTCCTGCGTCAGGACAACGCCGACCTCAGACTTGCTGATTACGGACATCGAGTAGGTCTTCTCTCTGACGAGAGATATGAAGACGTGTGCTATAAGCGTTCGCTTATCGACTCCGAGATTGAAAGAGTCAAGACCGTGGGTGTCTCTTCTTCTAAGGAAGTTGCGGATTTCCTCTCGGGGTTTGATTCCACACCTATCAGTGACGGAGCGATCCTTTTCGACCTGATCAAACGCCCGGAGCTCTCTTATGAAGCACTTGCTCCACTTGATCCCGAACGTCCCGAGATCCGCCCGGATATCGCTGCTCAGATCAATATCGAGATCAAGTATGAAGGCTACATAAAGCGCCAGAAGATCCAGGTCGCTGCGTTCAAGAAGCTCGAGGAGAAGATGATCCCCCCGACTCTCGACTACGATCTTGTGCCGTCCCTGAGGATAGAGGCTCGTCAGAAGCTCAAGGCGATCCGTCCCGCGTCCATTGGACAGGCATCCCGAATCTCGGGTGTTTCTCCTGCTGATGTCAACATCTTACTGATATACCTTGGCAGAGGAGATTTTAAAAGCGAGTGAGTAATATACCACTAGAGGTTTTAAAGAAGTCGTAACATACTTATTCCGACACTAAGAGAAAGGAGTATTCATGGAAGAGATCAGAGTATTGAAAAAGATCCTTGAGTCTAACGGGATCCCGTCTTTTGATGAAGACATCCTTTCCAAGCTTGTGAAATTTTATCACCTGGTTGTTGAGAAGAATAAGGTCATGAACCTCACCGCTATCACTGAATTTGAGGACTTCGCGGTCAAGCATTACGCCGACAGCCTTTCGGTCCTCAAGATCCTTAAGCTTTCATCCGGAAGCCTCGTAGATGTCGGAACAGGTGCCGGCTTCCCCGGTATACCGCTTGCTATCTGCTGCCCCGGAGTTTCCTTTACACTACTTGATTCACTCAGAAAGAGAGTAGACTTCCTTTCGGAAGCTGTGGCAGAGCTGGGACTCACTAATGTAACGCTTATGCATACAAGGGCCGAAGACGCAGGCAATGATATTAAACTTCGCGACAGCTTTGACGTAGCAGTCTCGAGAGCTGTTGCAGGACTTTCTACGCTTGTAGAATACGTGCTCCCCTTTGTGAAACCCTCCGGCACGTTTGTGGCATATAAGGGACCGAGTGCAGCATCCGAGATCGCTACTTCAACTAACGCACTTAAGTTGTTCTCGGCCAGAGTTGATCACTTCCATTCGTTTGAGCTTTCGCCCGATCCAACGGATGAAGCACTTGAGAAAAGTGTCCGCACTCTTCTCTTTATCACAAAGGACAAGCCGACCCCCAAAGGATATCCTCGTTCGGCTGCTAAGATTTCGAAGAATCCTTTATAGTGTGTTTTGAGTTGACGAGTCAGTCGTTTGTTGATAATATTGTTTTGTTGTTTCTTCGCGGATGTTTCACGTGAAACATATTGTATGTGACATGATCCGACATACAATATATAAAGCAAAAAGATAACCCACCACATTTAGGTGGTGGGAGAAGCTTTTTGCTGGTTCCGGGTTCAAGCCCGGTACCAGCAGGATCGCGAAGCGATCTGCTTTATAACGAGCAAATTGCGAAGCAATTCGCGAGTTTGACTGATTATCCGATTAAGATTTTTATGATGTGAATATCACATGACAATTATTTATGTCCGTAGTGTATTGATCTGCGCTAAATCCAAACGGACATGTAAGTTGGGGTATAAATGAGTAAAGTAATTGCTATCGCTAATCAAAAAGGTGGAGTAGGCAAGACCACCACTTCGATAAATCTTTCCGCAGCTCTCGCACAGAAGGGCATGAAGGTTCTGGTTGTTGACAGCGACCCTCAGGGTAACACGACCAGCGGACTCGGTATTGATAAGACAGAGGAAAGGAATTCTCTGTACCAGGTTCTTATCGATGAATGTGAGATGAAGGATGCTGTGATCGGAACGGCATTCTCCGGACTCTTCCTTGTTGCATCCGATGTCAATCTCGCCGGTGCAGAGATCGAACTTATCGGAACTCCCGAGCAGGAATACATCATGAAGAAGAAGCTTGATACGATCAGGGATGACTACGATTATGTCATCATCGATTGTCCTCCTTCTCTTAATATCCTTACTGTAAATGCTATGACCTGTGCAGACAGTATCATCGTACCTATTCAGTGTGAGTTCTATGCACTCGAAGGACTTTCACAGTTACTTCGTACGGTAGAACTTGTAAAGGCAAGACTGAATAAGAACCTCAAGGTCGACGGTGTTGTCTTCACCATGTTTGATGCGAGAACTAATCTCTCGACTCAGGTAGTAGATGATGTAAAAGAGAATCTTCCTCATCCCGTTTTCAACTCCGTCATTCCCAGGAATGTACGTTTGGCTGAAGCTCCTTCACACGGGATGCCGATTTCGGTATATGATCCTCGTTCTGCGGGTGCTGTTGCGTACTCGGATCTTGCGGAAGAGATCCTCATAAAAGATAAGATGATTGCGGGGGAATATAAATCCAGATCTTAATTTTGTAACCCTGTTAGTTTTTTGTATATTCATCATACGATGTGTTTGAATTATGGTATTGTATATTATGTATATCATAACTCAGATGATCGTCGAAATTGATATTTTTAGATACGCCAGCTTTAGTGTACAGTATATGTTTTTCGGCACCGTTCGCACTCCATTTGCGGGTGCCCCTAGCCTCGCTAAACTCTTACTTCGTACGCTACCTGCGTACTCGTAATCGTTAAGCGAGGAGACCCGCAATGTCCGAAAAACATATGCTGTACACTTGCTGGCTGATAAACCAAAAAACAGCGACACTTATTTATAATGGATGAAATATAAGCAGTTGGAATATAGACCAGATCATAATTTGTTGTATATTATATTCTACATACTACATACAGCTATGTACCGAATTAAAATGTTATTGAATTACTACTATTTATTAGAATATACAATGGTAGTCGAGAATTTTATATAAAAAAATTATGATAGAATAGCTTACTAGAAACGATGGATTAATGATTCTGTAATATTCCCCGCGCAATGTGTGGTGCAGTAGTTGGTTTGCCCATAGTCCGCTACGCCTTCGTCTTCAGGAACATACTATCGAGCAAGAATTCGTCGCATTTAGTACAGATATATTCGGCCGTCGCAATTGAAGCGGTAATTAGATAACTAGGGAAAATTCATTTTGTATCATATGAGATAGGCTGTGACGCGCCAGCCTAATGCTTCAGAACCCATTGAGGACGTCAGCACTTGGCGCCGGTGTTTGCGGCGCCTAGTACTGCTACGTCCGAATGCTTCTCATGCTCATAGTTAAGATATGGGCAAGGAAACGGATGCGTTCCGCATCCAAAGAGGAGCGGGAGCGAGTTCTGAAGCATTACGGCTAGGCAGTCACAGCCGTAAGAGGAATAATACAATACTTTATTAGAATACGAATTCGGAGGATCAATTTTATGGTTGCAAAGAAAGGCCTCGGCAAAGGTCTCGGCGCTCTTATTCCTAAGGCGGAGTCAGAAGGAAAAAAGGAAGAAGCAAATGTTTCACGTGAAACATCCATGCTCAACATCAATCTTATCGAGCCCAACAGCACACAGCCCCGTAGAAGATTTGATGAGGATGCTCTCGTCGAGCTCGCAGATTCGATCAAGCTTCACGGTGTGATCCAGCCGATCGTTGTGCAGAAGAAAGACGATCACTACGAGATCATCGCTGGTGAAAGAAGATGGAGAGCATCGAGGATCGCCAAGCTCAAGGAAGTTCCTGTTGTGATCAAGGATTACAGCGAGGACGAGATTTTTGAGATCGCTCTGATCGAGAACATCCAGAGACAGGACCTGAATCCGATAGAGGAGGCTCAGGCTTATCAGAGATTGATCGAGGAGCGTAACCTTAAGCAGGACGAAGTTGCAGAGAAGGTTTCGAAGAGCAGAGTTGCCATCGCGAACTCCTTAAGACTTCTCCGTCTTGATGAAAGGATCCGCGAGATGATCATCGACGAACTGATCTCGTCCGGACATGCAAGAGCCTTGCTCTCGATAACAGATCCGGAGCTTCAGTATGAACTTGCCAACAGGATCCTTGATGAGAAGCTCAGTGTCAGAGAGACAGAGAAACTCGTTAAGAAATATCTTAACCCCAAGTCCAAGAAGGAAAAGAAGAAGCTCGATGATGAAGCGATCTATCGTGAGTACGAGGACAGACTTCGCAGCATCCTTGGAGTAAAAACTGAGATCACCCGTAAAGACACAAACAAAGGTAAGATCGAGATCTCCTTTAACAACACGGAAGAATTCGAAAAGATTTATGATATAATAAAAGCAGGTAATTGATCAGATTCGGTGATTTGATCGAAACTGTAACTATCTAACGAAACCAAATAAGGAGTATCGGATATGACCCTTTTTGAATCACTCGGTATAGACGGCAGCTATCTTGTGTTAGCTCTGCTTGTAATAAACGTAGCGCTCATCGCGATAGTGATCGTTCTCTTCACCAGACAGAGGAAGATGAAGTACAACCTTTCCGTATTTATGAACGGTAAGGATGCGGAATCTCTCGAGGACGCCATGGTCGAGAAGTTCACGGAGATCAACGAGATCAATCGTCTCGGGAAGGCCAGCGCCAAAGAGATCAAGGAGATCAACGATAAACACAAGTTTGCTTTTCAGAAGTATAGCATTGTGAAGTATGATGCATTCAAAGAGATGGGCGGCAAGCTCAGCTTCTCGGTTTGTATGCTGACCGATAACAACGACGGATTTGTACTCACATCCATGCACAGCACAAGCGAAGGCTGCTACGTGTACATCAAAGAGATCATTGCCGGTGAAGCTTACGTTCTTCTCAGTGAGGAAGAAAAGAAGGTTCTGAACGAGGCCAAGACAAGACACAGCGTTACGGAAGTCGAACTCTGATCACATAAGCGTTAAATACAGTTAGAACAATTTGATTTTGTCGGGATGAGGCATACATGCACAGATTTTTACGATCTGTCGGGTACAGCGAGATCGAGTATCAGGAACAGGTAGAGAAACTGCTCCGGGTCATTGTACACGACACTAAAGACAGGCAGTTCATCAGGAAAGAAAGCGGACCGATAATCGCAGAGTACCGGGTGATGGTTTCCGAATCGATCGGGATCTGCGTGTGCGGCGAGGAAGACAGCAATGGGAATTTCCACGTGACTCATTACTTCCCCTTCTGCAAGAACGAGCTCGGACGTGACGAAGAATTCGTGGCATTTGAAAAGAAGATCTCCGGAGACGGTTATACCGGAATGTGCGATGATGACGCGATCGGATCAACGCTTATATTCTTTGTTTCGAATGTAGTTGACTACCTCTTCAAACATAAAGGCGAGAACGGAGTGGATGACCTGCAGGTAGCGTTCAGCGCGCTTTCCACGAAGGGCAACATCATCCTTCCGACACTTGTTCGTGAGGACACTGCCGAAACTATCAAGAAGAACACCAAGAAAGAAAAGCTTATCGAGGAGGCCAAGAACGGGGATGAGAAAGCGATCGTTTCTCTGTCCATGGAAGACATCGATAAGTACGCAGTTATAAACGAAAGAGTCAAGAAAGAAGACATACTCAGTATCGTCGAGTCAAGTCTGGTGCCGCTCGGTTCCGAGTCCGACCTTTACATAATGATCGGAATGATCAAAGACGTAAGGCTCGAGAAGAACTCGTACACGGGTGAGGAGGTTTACATCCTTCTGATCGAGATGAACACGATACTTGTAAATGTAGCGATCAACAAGAAAGACCTGTACGGCGAGCCCGAAGTCGGAAGACGCTTCCGCGGGAACGTCTGGCTGTTAGGGAAGGTCACGGATCCCAAGCCTTACATTTAAACAGAAACAGATATCAAAAGCCCCGACCTGTGGAAGGTTCGGGGCTTGTTTTACGATCAGTTAATGTTATCTAATGCAAGCTTGCTTGTAATTGTATGTCCTTGACCTATTGCGCGGAGAGCTTGAATCTTACTGTACGCGTCCTTCATAAGTGGTGTACTTGGAGATGTCAACTGTGCCGGTTTCAAGATACTCGGACTTTAATGCGAGATACGAAGCACGTCTTGCCTTGAGCCAGTCGAAGCGGTTGTCGGGATTAACGAGGATTCCGAATCCGTCAACGATCTGCTCGCCATTAGCCATGGTGCGGAGCATGAGGTCGCCGACCTCGTAGTTGTAATGGCTCTCGTTGTAGAAGTTGTAAGGGTTGAGGCAAACATCGTTAAAACCGCTGAAGTCCCAAACCTCGCCGAAGATATCGATAACCTGAAGAAGGTAGCTCCAGTATGTCTTGGCTTCGTACTCGTAGAGTTCGTTGATGAAGGAAGCTCCGATCATAACCTGAAGTTCAACACCTTTCTCGTCACAGAGCTTTTTGATCAGCTTGAGATCCTCAAGGGACTCAGTGACAGCCTTGTTCTTGGGTGTGACGGTAAAGAGCTTCTTGAGGTTGGTGTCGTAATCATGGAGAACCGCGGTGTTAATGTAACCCTCGGGATCCTTTTTGACCTTCGCGTAGCGGTAGTTAACGTTACGCATGCCGTTCTCGAAGCCGGGGTTGGAGATCGAATAATCTCCGCTGATCATATCAGTCATGTCCTCCCATGCGAAGGAAATGTTCTTGCCGAGGAATTCGATGAACTCGCCTACTTCGTCGCCGTCCGTGATAACAGCAGGGGTCTTGTACAGATCGCCGAGTCCTGATCTGTCGGCCTTTCTGATCTCGGGACCGGAAAGGTGAAGAAGTATCTTGGTAGCGTTCGTGTGATCAAGAATGTACTGAGTGTAAAGGAGATACTCGTGAGTGTTTCCCGAAAGGATCCAGGAGTTGTAGTAGGTATGACCGTCGAGCTCGCCCGCAACCTCGGGATTGAGAGCGCCTGCCTTGGAACCGCCGACTATGTACGCATCGTACTTGTCGTCAGCATACTGGATCTGCTTGGCCTTGATATAACGAAGGTACGAATCCTCGCTGTCCTGGAACTCACTGAACTCACCGTCCGTAAAACGGAAGTAAGCAAAGGGGTCGATAAAGAAGTTCATGCATCCGAGGAACAGGAGCACGAGCCCGACTCCGATGAGAGTAGAGATAACCCAGGCTTTGCCGGATATTTCTTTTCCGGAAAACAGCTTCGTGAATAGTTTCATAGTTTCACTCCTTAAAAACAGACAGCGAATAAATAAGTGTTGGTCGTTACTAATCAGAATTTAGAACTGGAAATACAGGAACTGAACTACTTTGTCCATATTAAGCAGGCAGGCTCCGAGGAGTACTACGGTGAGCACTACAGAGAAGCGGGTCCTGCGGAATTTCTCTGCAATCTGGGTGGAGTTGGGAAGGAACCAGCACCACAACAGCGAGAAGAAAAGGATCGGTCCGTTTGCCTCGTGATCGCGGAAGAAAGAAACGATCTGCGAGAATACGGAAGCGGTCTTGTCTCCGTACAGCCAGGAGAAGTTGAACATGTTCTTGATAACGAGCCAAGCCTCCGAAAGCGAATCGGCAACGAAGAGAGCTCGCGTCATCGCTACAAAGCAGAGCGTAAAGAACACGCCTATAACCACGGGGATCTTGATGCCCTTTCTGTTCATCCAGGAAGCCAGACAAACGAGGGCGCCGTTGATGATTCCCCAAATAACAAAGTTCCAACCCGAACCGTGCCAGAAGCCGGATACGAAGAAGGTGACCATTGTTGCCACATAGTAATTACGATACTTAACGCCCTTGCGGAACACGCTGCGGAAGATGTAATCGCCGAGGAATCTCGAAAGCGTCATGTGCCAACGCTTCCAGTAATCCTGGAAATCGCGTGCCTTAAGGGGCGAGTTGAAGTTCTCGGGGATCTTGATGTTGAACATCCAGCCCATACCGATCGCCATGTCGGCGTAACCGGAAAGGTCGAAGTAGTATGCAACCGCGTACTCAAGCGAGTAATACCACGAAGACATGAGTGGCATGTTGTTGCGGATATCATCAAAGTAAAGTTGAGCGTCGGTACTCATCGTGTCGGCAAGGAACATCTTCTTGGCCGCACCGATCGAGAAAAGGAAGAGACCGAACGCGATATTCTCGGGCTTAAGACGGAGATTGTCCTCGTTCTCAAACTGGCAGACCATCTCGGAATGGTGAACGATGGGACCTACGATCAGCTGAGGGAAGAACGTGATGAACAGCAGGTAGTCGAGGATGTTGTAATCCTTGGTGAGCTGCTTGTACGAATCGACAACGTAGGCAATAAGCTGGAATGTGAAGAACGAGATACCGATCGGCAGGATAATGTGTTTGAGCGTGAAATCGGTGCCGAAGATCGCGTTAGTGTTTTCAATAAAGAAGTCAGTGTACTTGTAGTATCCGAGCAGAGCCACGTTGCCGAGGATGCCGAGCGCGCACAGGATCTTGCGCTGAACCTTGTGAGACGGATCCATCCTGCTGAGCGTGATACCGACCATATAGTTGGCAAAAACGCTTCCCATGAAGAACGGGAAGAAGTCGGGTGTGCCCTGCGAGTAGAAGAAGAACGAAGCGATGATCAACCAGAACTTCGAAAGGGAGAACCATTTGAAGTGATTGAGCACGTAGTAAACTACAACTACTGTCGGAAGGAACAGAAGTACAAATTTATAGGTTGTGAAAATCATGACAAACCCTTTCTGATCAGCGGAGCGTGGAGCAACCCTGCCCCGTCGTTCCGGAAAACCCTATGTACCGGATCTTAACGCTTATGTGATAATGTGCGACGCACATTTCCTACATATTATGCCGTTATGTCGGAAACTTTTCAACAAAAATCTTGTCAAAGCGGAATATTTCCGTGTTTTTTGTATGATGCGGTGGTATTTGTCTTGCCCTCGAGCATCACAAGATCCTCGAAGAGACGCTTGCGTGTTTCGGAGGGTTTGAGAATATCGTCCACATAGCCGTTAGCGAGACCGATGTCCGCATTCATGTAGAGAGTGTTGTATTCCTCGCGCTTCTGTGCGATGAAAGCAGCCTTCTCTTCGTCGTTCATGGTCTTCATCTGCTTGCCGTAGAGTATGTCGATCGCGCCGTCGCCACCCATGACTGCCATCTGGGCAGTGGGCCATGCATAAACGTAATCGGCTCTGAGGTGTCTGCTGCACATTGCGATATATGCGCCGCCGTATGCCTTGCGCATGATAACGGTAAGCTTGCGGGTCGTTGCCTCGGAGTACGCGTAAAGAAGCTTGGCTCCGTGACGGATGATGCCCTTCCTCTCCTGGTCACTGCCGGGGAAGAAGCCGGGAACATCGGCGAGAGTAACGATCGGGATGTCGTAGCAGTCGCAGAAGCGGATGAAACGTGCGGCCTTGTCGCTCGAATCGCAATCAAGAACGCCGGCCTTGCATGTGGGCTGGTTGGCGATGATACCGACGGTCATGCCGGAAAGCTTTGCGAATCCGACAACGATATTCTTGGCGAAGTCTTCCTGGATCTCGAGGAAAGAGCCCTCGTCGAAGACCGCATCGATAACGACCTTAACGTCGTAGGCCTTGTTCGGATCCTTGGGAACGAGGAAATTGACGTTGAGCGCCTCCTGATCGATATAAGCGGGAGGTGTGGCAGGCTTCTTGCCGGCCGAATGGGGGATATACGAGAGCAGGCGACGAACACGTGCGTAGCAATCCTGCTCGGTCGGACATGTGAAATGAGAAACACCGCTGACCGAACCGTGCACGGTGGCACCGCCAAGGTCCTCGGTAGATACGGTCTCGTTGGTAACCTGCTTGATAACCTTGGGTCCTGTAACGAACATGTTTCCGATGTCGTTAACCATGAAGATAAAGTCGGTGATACCGGGGGAGTAAACTGCGCCGCCGGCACAGGGACCCGCGATGATCGAGATCTGGGGAACACAGCCCGAGGCTGCGGTATTGGCAAAGAAGATGTCGCCGTATGATGCAAGAGAAGCAACGCCCTCCTGTATACGGGCTCCGCCGGAATCGTTGATCCCGATCAGAGGGCAACGGTATTCGACAGCCATATTAATAATGGAAGCGATCTTTTGTCCGTGGTTATGGCCGAGAGTTCCGCCGGCCACAGTGAAGTCCTGAGAATATATGCAAACACGTCTGCCATCGATCGTGCCGTAGCCGGTGATGACACCGTCGTAGGGAAGGGTGCCGCCTTTGAGTCCGAGCTGCGTGTCGATGTTGGTGATGCCGGTACCGACTTCGCGGAACGAACCTTCGTCAAGAAGAGCTTCGATCCTCTCCATGGCGTGAAGCTTACCCTTGTCGTGCTGTCTTTTAATGTCGTAATCTCTCATTGGTGATCTCCTATGACGATTATTCCCTATTGATACGATATTACTCCCAACCTCGAAAAATTATTATACATAAGTAGGAATGCAAAATCAAATAAATAAAATATTAAAACAATTCCGGGCCGGACACATAGGTTTGAATGGAAAGCTACCTTAATATATAGGGTCGATTTTTGGGGTATGATCACGTCGGAAATCGCCTGAAAAACTTTTCGAAAAAAACCAAATATTGTTGTTGACACAGTAAAAAGCGGGTGATATAATAGCTTTTGCTGACGCGCCAAAAGGCAAAAAAAAAGTGGCTGCGTATGAAAAGAAAACCTGTTACTTCGGTTAAGACCGGTACGAGGAAACGCAGTCGTAAACGACTGCAAAGTGTACCTTGATAATCGAATAATGAAACAACCTTGAAATTTCTTTAAATTAATTTCTTGGACGTAGATTTTTCTACAACCCAAAACAGTAAAATACGGGGAAACAAAGTGCTAAATTTAGCCGCGTTGATCC
>JAFRSH010000023.1 GCA_017427685.1 Lachnospiraceae bacterium
ATTATTGTATCATTTTTTCTCGTTTATTGCAAGCGTTTTTATCGGCTTTTTGTTGATTTTATGCGGTTTTCATGGCTTTTTCTTCACGCTGTTTTTCACCATTTTTTTCTTGAGTGGAACTTTCTACAGGAAGTTCACGTATATGTGTTATTATTGTTGCCGTATTCAACTGACACATCTACGCCTTCAAATTTTATCGCTCCGGCAATTACAGGCAAGTAGCCCCAGAATTCTTCGTAGTTATCTCCGGCATTGATAAGGACAGCCACCTTAGAAAACAAATGGTATGAACGAGTACAAAGTTCCGAATCACCAAGGGTTTTTATGGTAACCCATTGTCTCCCATCTTCGCCAACTATTATCTCGGCCGAATCCACCAATCCGATGCTGTTATCAGCGTTGTGATCAGTCAGACTGGTCTCCACATATTTGAAATCTCTGGTAATGTCATCTTCTGTTAATCTAATGACATTAGTTTGAGGAGAATTAGACAAAACCACTAAAGGCGAAGAGGACACTCCATAGTAAGGATGTCTTGCCTTGGCGATCGTAACCTCAACAGGTATATTTGCCACAATATCCATGTGGTTTTGATCACCTTTTACCGCATACCAAACTTTGTACGTTCCGGCATTCGATCTCATGGGGATATCTGATGACCAAACATTGGTATCAATGTTGTCTGCATCAAAGGCGGGAGCTGCCGTAGCGTTCGCATCGGTAACGGCGTAATAGATTGCTCCGCCGCTCACGATTCCGGCTTTCTCGAGGAGAGGCTGCTCGTATCCGATCGCACTTCCCGTAGCAGTAGGACTGAACGTTAAGTTCGTGCTGCCCTCAAGTGGCGAAATCACGGGTTTTCCTTTGGTTACTCTTAAAGTGTAGGAAATCGTCTTAGGATTGTAGTTTTCATTACCGCTTGCTTCCGCGGTAATGGTAGTTTCTCCTACTCCTTTTATCGTCACCTTTCCTTTGGTATCAACCGTTGCTACAGACTCATTACTTGAACTATATGTAACCGTTCCGATTGCATGATTAGTTATCTGGTTTATGAACGGCTCCGCACCGAATTCCTTTTCTATGGAGCTTTCTCTAAAGCAGAAGCTCTGATCATTCTTCGTGTCAGCGGTAACAGTTATCTCTACTCTGGGAGTATTATAAAAACTGTTTTCTACTACACCTATCACGATCTTTTGACTAGTGTTTATCTCCCAATGGTTAGCCACAAAGGTAAGCTTGTTATTTTTAACTGTACACACGTCAAACATACCACTGACGTAATTATTTATCTTATATATAAAACCGTCCTCCAGTGCATCCAACGTAAGCTCGTGTTGTGCCGCCTCGCGTGCAACAATCGAAACGTTGTATGACGTCGTTATACTCATGTTGGCCTTTGCTATCTCGACATCAACGTAAGCAGGATCAACGGTGCAGTACCTGTCATCGCCCTTTACCGCATACCATACCCGGTAAGTTCCGGGATCTTTTCCCTTGATGGAGGATGCGTCACTGACCCAACCCTCGGCAACATTACCCGATGCGTTAATAAACTCGGGTTTTGAAGCATTTTTATCCGTTTTCTTATAGTAGATAGCTCCTCCCGAAGCAGTGCCGGCGTTGATCAGAGTCTGATCGGCTTTGTTATATGTGAGACCGGCGATCGCAGTAGGCGCCTGTGTTACTTTACCGGGAAGGTAGAAAGCGTTTCTGTAGATATCATAAGCCAGTCTCACATTGGGCTCATCGGATTTGTACGCATAGATACCTTTAGCCTTTTCGGCTGTTGTTTTCGTGCTGAAGATAGTGGCTCCGACAGCGCAGCTCACATAAACTTTAGAGCCGCTTTGGAAATTATTTCCAAGCGTGATTTTCCCGCCATTCAGGAAGATATCGCTGTAGCCGTCGGTATTGTATATATCGCCTCCCATCATCACTAAGCCATCAAGTGTCAGCGCAGCTCCTGTCGCAAGATAAACACCCACGCCCTTGCCCGTCAAAGCTTTGTTACCTCCGATATGGACGTTACCCAGCGTAAGCTTACCACCGCCTTCGACAACAATACCGCCACCGAAACCGGTGTTGTTTCCGCCCTTTATCTCACCTCGAGTCGTTGATCCGGTAATGGTGACTGATGCACCCGAAGCCACTTTCAGTACAAAGCCTGCTCCGATTGCCGATGAATCACTCTGATCAAGTCCACGATCGATGCTATGACTTTGCAGATCGATAGTGATCGCCGAACCCATGACAACAAGACCGGAATCACCCGAGCCTGCCCGGATGTCATCCGTGAGTGTGATTACATAATTGTCACGACCGAGATAGGACTGTAATTGTGCCCAATCTGAAACCGGGACTGTATTAGATGACTGCTGAGAAGGTGTACCAGCCCATGCATCAACTGTTGCATCTTCGATCGGTAAAAGTCCAACTACAAGAACAAAAACCAAAAAAAGAGCAACAAAGTTCTTAAACCTATGTTGCTTCATAAGTTCTCTCCCCCTCTTTGCAGTCGGTTTCCAACCGACTGCGTTTCCTCTCCATTCATGCCACTCGCGTAGTAGGCTCCTATTATTTTGTCTGTTATCTTTCACTACTCCGTCCTCCTCTTTAGATGCGGTTTCTAACCGCATCTGATTCCTCGCCAAACACTCAACTCGAGTAGTAGGCTCAGTTCTCTTCTGACGCAAAGCTCCGCTATGGAGCTCCCCCGGTCAGATATACGCAACAAAGACTTCTTTTCCACAAGAAGCCAACATCGGTCGTTCACCCTTTTACGACCAACGCCGTTATAATAACATAACCACCCTTGATCAAGTCAATACTTTTTTTGCTGTTTTAGTGATCAAATAAGTAGATTTCGGTCCGGCGATCGTATCTTACGTCGGTTGACCTTCTTTAAATCTTCTCATCATCTCGTTTGTCAGACTGTGGTTGTTCGGCTGCAATTCGATGTCCTCTCTCCGAACCCACTCGGCGAACTTGAGCTCGCCCTCGTCCATACGGATATCGCATTCCCCGTCCGCTTCACAGTAGAATCCTACCAGGATGTCCTGCGCCATCCCCCAGGGCTGCGACTTGTAATACCTGATATTCTTAACCCTCACTCCGGTCTCTTCCATGACCTCGCGTGCCACTGTCTCTTCAAGCGTCTCTCCGATCTCCGTAAAGCCCGCTACCAAAGCGCTGTGGCCGTAACCGCGTCTGTATTTCGTGATAAGGATCCTGTCACCATTGATGACACCGACTATCACCGCGGGGTTGATCCTGGGATAGACCGTGTTGCCGCACCCGGGGCAGACAAGCGACCTTTCCTTCTCCCCGACTTCAAGCCCGGCTCCGCACTTCCCGCAGAACCTGTTGTCCTCGTACCACTTCCAAAGGTGATAGGCCGTAAAAGCAGCATACACTTCTTTACCGGTATACATGTCACGCAGGTCACGTATGGAGTGATATGTGTAGCCCTCCGGCGCGTCCAGGGTTCCGAAAGTCAGGAAGAACCGCTCCTCATCTACCGAGAAGAGGTAGATCGTTTTAAATTTCGAAGGATCTGCCCCGCTCGCGTCACGTATTTCCCCGGTCGTCGGTAAAGTCATTACCCCGTCTTTTTCGCCGTGCAATACCCTTCCCTCTTTGTCAAAGACAAACAGAAAGTCTTCACTCCCGGGAGCCGCGTTTTTATATGCATTATTTAATCTGCTCGGAAAAATGTCCTGTATCATGCTGCCATCCTTAATCCTTTTTTCGCTCCCATTTTTTCAACACCCAATATTTTATCAAAACAAGACGCCAAATAGACGCAGAACAAAAACCTATCATCCGTTCCATTTATACAGTGCCGCATAGGCGCCGTTCTTTGCCATAAGCTCGTCGTGCGTGCCGCTCTCCTCGATACCGTTCTCTGTAAGGACGATGATCCTCTGTGCGTTCCTGATGGTTGAGAGCCTGTGGGCGATAACGAATGTTGTCCTGTTCTTCGCAAGCTTTTCAAGGGATTCCTTGACTATGTTCTCGCTTTCGTTGTCAAGTGCGCTCGTAGCCTCATCGAATATCAGTATCGGGGGATTCTTGAGGAATACCCTCGCGATGGAAAGCCTCTGCTTCTGACCTCCCGAAAGCTTGATACCCCTTTGACCGATATCGGTGTCGTACCCCTTGGGAAGTTCCTGTATGAAATCGTGTGCGTTCGCAAGCTTCGCTGCCTCAATGATCTCTTCTCTTGTTGCCGAAGGATTGCCGTAACTGATGTTCTCGTAAACGGTACCCGCGAAGAGATATACATCCTGCTGCACGATACCGATGTTCCTCCTGAGGCTTTTTAGGGTAACCTCGCGGATATCCTTTCCGTCAATGGTGATCCTGCCTCCGGTCACATCGTAGAACCTCGGGATAAGACTGCAAAGAGTCGTTTTGCCTCCTCCCGACGAGCCGACGAGTGCCACATAGGCGCCGGCCTCGACATTAAGGTTTATGTGACGCAGCACTCTGTGCGCGGCCTCGCTGTATCTGAACGAAACATCCTCAAATGCGATCCTTCCGCGTACATTCGTAAGTTCTTCGGCATCCGGCGCATCCGTGATATCGGGCGCGGTGTCAAGGATCTCGATAAACCTTTCAAAGCCGGTATAACCGTTCTGGAACTGCTCGGTGAACTCTATAAGCGTCTGGATCGGCTCCGTGAAGACGTTTATATAAAGCAGGAACGCGATAAAATCAGGCACCGTGACCACATCATTTACCAGTAGCGCTCCCCCCGTCATGATGACTACCACGTTGATAAGGATCGTAAACGAAGTCATGCCGGAGTGGAAAAGTCCCATGTATTTATAGCTGTTTTTCTTGGCCCTCAGGAAGCCGTCGTTGCCTTCCTTAAACTTATCGTTTTCGATCATCTCGTTTCCGAACGACTTTACAACTCTGATCCCGGCAAGGTTGTCCTCGATACGGGCATTGATCTCAGCGATCTTCTCCCTGTTCCACCTGAAGGCTCTGCGCATCCTCTTGTTCATAAAAATCGCATATATGCACATAAAAGGTACAAGCACAAACGCCGCAACGGTCAGATAACCGCTGATCTGCGAAAGGATCACGAATGCGCCGATCAGCTTGATCGAAGCGATGACCAGATTTTCCGGGCCGTGATGCAGGAGCTCCGAGATCTCAAACAGGTCGCTTGTGATCCTGCTCATGAGCTGCCCGACCTTCTGCTCGTCGTAGAAGGAAAATGACAGTTTCTGATAATGCGCGAAGATCTCGGCACGCATATCATACTCCATCCCGGCTCCCATAACGTGTCCGACGTAGGAGATAAAGAATCTCGCGCCAAACTGGACAGCCACGAGGGCGATCAGTACCGCCCCGATCGCAAAGATCAGTCCGATGTTGTTCTCTTCCTTGATCTGCGCGATATTTGACGTTATGTACCTGACCACAAGCGGTATCACGAGCGCGATCCCCGAGCACACCAGCGCGAAGAAGATGTCCGCGAAGAAGGTGCCCTTGTAGGGCTTATAGTAGGCGATCATTCTTTTTATGTTTTTCTTCATAGCTCGTTTCTCTTTCGTAGCCGATAAAATATGACTGATCAGAGGGGATTATACCACGTTGACAATTTTGAAATCATGTCTTTTTCAGATCATTTGAACTGGTCTTTGCGCCACCGTCCGCTCAGGTAGAAGATCCATGTGATCATGAATCCCGTTCCGAATCCGAAGATCCCGTTCCACCAGATGATCGTGTGTCCGAGGAAATCGCTGTAGCGGAACAGGTACGTGACGAGCACTCTCATGCCGAGCGCGCCGCACGCAACGACCATCGGAAGCAGGCTGTGTCCCGTGCCCTGGAACACTCCGAACACCGGAACATAAAGTGCGAGCACAATGTTTATGATCGCAACCGCACGCAGGTGGTCGAGACAGTACGCAGCCGCGTCGGGACTGAGTCCGAAAAGCGAGATGATGTTCCCAGCGAAGATCCAGACCACGGCCGAGATAACAAGCGTCATACCTGTAGAGATGACCAGTGTCTGTCTGACACCCTGCTTCACTCTGTCAAGCTTCCTCGCACCATAGTTCTGACCGGTGTAGGTCGCAAGAGTAGTCTGAAACGCATTACAAGGCAGGTTCAGGTACATCTCGATCCTCTGACCGACCGTAAACGATGCGGTCATGACCTTGCCGAAGCCGTTGACAGCACGCTGTATAAACGTCAGTCCGAACGAAACGATGATCAGCTGAAGCGAGATCGGGAAGCCGACAGTCACCGTGTTCTTAACAAGCTCGCCGTTCCACCTGTACTCCCTAAGTGCAAATCTGAACACGGGATAGCGTTTTCTCATGTATATGTAGGCTGCCACGAAAGAAGCCGCCTGCGAGATCACTGTGGCAAACGCCGCACCACCGACACCCCAGTCAAACACCGCAACGAACAGAAGGTCGAGCCCGATGTTCAACACACTGGATATTAATAGGAAATAAAGCGTTGCGGCACTGTCACCGACAGCGCGGAGGATCGCCGAAAAGATGTTGTAGCCAAACTGGAAGATCAGTCCGACGGAATATATCCTGAAGTACAACACCGTCATATCAAGGATCTCAGCCGGGACATCCAGTAAGTGCTCATATGCGGGGCGGGCCACAAGAACCCCGACCGCTGCCATGATCACGCCCAGGATCATCAGGAAAAGGATGCCCGTCGACGCGTTGGCTCTCACCTGCTCTTCGTCCTCGGCACCGTACCGCTGAGCCACCACGATCCCGTTTCCCGCCGAGAAGCCCATCGCTATGGCAAGCAACATGAAGGCAAAACTGGCCGTTGTTCCGACCGCCGAGAGCGATTCCTCGCCGGCGAACCTGCCGACCACGATCGTGTCGACCGTGTTGTAAAGCTGTTGAAGGAGGGATCCCGCCAGAACAGGAAGCGAAAACTTGAGTATGTGCTTCCAGGGCGTACCCTCCGTCATTGTTTTTGTTCTGATCTGCATTTCGTTCAACTCCCGACATGTCTGCTTCTTTTACTTTTTTCGCAGCTGATATAATTTGACTGATCAGAGTGATCATACCACGTAGATAATAAACTTTGTCTTTATCGAGTCCGTGAAAAAGTCTGTAAAAAACAGTTCTGTATGAATAGGGCTTCCTAACTCATTATATCTTTAATTATTCCATCAGGAGTATCCGGGGTCCAATGTCCTTCCAAACAGATTTCCGCTCCTATAGATGATATAGTTTTAACCAGTTCTTCACATAAATCCCTTCTTTTTGATCCACCGGGGAATTCACCACTGTTCGAATCACCAATAAAAAGCACTTTCTCATCTATGACATAAACCAATGTAGAATCATCAGTATGCGGGGATTGCGAATTAATAAGTCTGATAGGACAATTACCTGCATCGATCAACAATTCCTTATCAAAAACAATTTCCGGCAATGTTACAATAACCGGTTTATCATCTGAATATTCTCTTCTTATGGAATCGTGCATATTGATAAACTCGGCTGTGCCTTCTTTTCTTAATTTATCTCTTATTTCTGATAAATGCTGCTTTGTTTTGCTGTTCGCGATGCACAATCCATTCACAGAATGCATACCAAATGTGTGATCCCAATGCCAATGTGTAATGATCGTTAGCGTGGGCAGAGGAAGTCCCTCTTCGGCTAATGCACGATAAAATTCTTCTGTGTGAGAAGCAGAATGTCCTGCATCAACCGCAACCGAAAAACTATCTCCCTTTATATAGCCAAGATTAGGTCTGTCCCTTAACTCTTCATACGGATAGTACCATATTCTATCTGATAACCTCTTCAATTTCACAATACTCACCCCTCCAATTCAAAAGATTTAAAGATATTATTTCCCCACTCTCTTTTTCGCACTATGCGAATCTTTTTATCCTTAAACAGTTTATTTAAACATTGGCTCATTTTCCAAAACATAATCACCATCATTTATGTCATCTGAGTCAATCGATACTGATACACCATATTCTACCAAAAAACAAAATGCAAGGATAGTAAAAACACAATGCTTGCGCTTTACCCCTGCGCAAGCATTGGGACCAGCATGGTCAGCGACACGAACGCCGGTTCTGCGTCCAGTTGCCGGCGAAGCCGCGGACTTGAACGTAAGACCACTCTGAGAACCCAGTAAAATCAAGGGTTTCATGATTAACAATTCGCAGGTTAATCAATAGTTAATCACAAAATCTTTTAAGAAAGGAACGACATAATTAGCTTTAATCTCATAAATTTTCAAACCAGGCATATGTGTATCCTTTCTTACAAGAAACAGGGACAAGAAACCTTGTCCCTGCTGTTAACTCGCTCATTTTAAGGCTGTGCATCACCCACTCATAACTCGCTCATTTATAAGGCTGTGCATCACCTACTATTAAAGTTATATACGATAATTCTTTAAAATTCAAGTCCAGAACCACCCCGGATAGAGTAAACCTACTTTTCTTGACTGCTACAAGAGCGTAAAGAGCGACGGCACAAACGTTAAATTATTTTGCACACAAACGTTAAATTATTTTGCACACAAATGTTAAATTATTTTGCGCATAAATGTCAAATTTTCTTGCGCACAAATGTTAAACGGAGTATGTTTTCCTACACTATTCCGATACACCTACATTGCGCCTTGCAATAGTCATGTGAACTACTCCGACTTATAGAAGTCGGAGTAGTTCACATAAATGCAATCCATCGTAGCGAGAATCGTGCAAACACTGCAAAATGCTATTTCATACTTTCAAAGAGTACGTCCATATCGACTTCACTTTTTACAAGAAAGCAATCGACACGTCTCTTAAAATAATGCGAATCCCTTATATAGAGAATCTTATCGGTAAGTGTTGCGTATCTTCCGTCAGACAATGAAAAAGTGATCCGTCTGCTTCCTTTATCGTCCGCGTACTCACGCAATCCCGCTACGTGTTCCAGTTCGATCTCATCAAGTTTTTCGCGGAATCCGGAAGTATCACATAAAACCGGTTCATAAGTTTGTGAATCATAGACCCTTGTGATCTTCACATCGTCAGACAGCACCAAAGAAGAAAAATTTCCCTTTGCATCACACATTGATATGAGACCGAAGCACATCACACTCGTAAAGAGCGCGATCATCAGCAGTACAGTACCCAGCGGGCGCCTTTGAGGCTCAATTATGCTTTTCATGCGGTATCTGAGTGTTCCCGCGGCAGCTGAAAGGCATGTAGTGCAGCCCCGCCCCGGTGCCGCGTTATCCAGCAAAAGGTGTGCATACACCTTTCTCTCCCCTTCATTCATTCCGTCCGTAACTATCTCATCGCAACTTCGTTCCAGATCCTGCGCTGCCTTTTTTGCGGCGATCCAGACAAGAGGATTAAACCAGCATAATGCTTTGCAAAGACAAAGGAAAACCTTGGTATCTACGTCACACCTCTGAAGATGATGCAGTTCGTGGCGAAAGATTATGGACAGCTCCGCCGTTGTAAATTCGCGTCTTGGCAATACTGTACAGCGGCTGCGCTTTGTGCGGCCCATTGAAAACGGTGCCGATACATCCCCACGTAAAAGCCTGACATGTCGCTTATAATCAAGTACTTCCTGCTCTTGCTCCCAGATGGCGAGTATTTCCGCATCATTTTCTTCCGAAGAATGCTTTTTTACATATGAGCAAAAAGTCAGATGCGAGAAAAGATAATATCCTCCCACGAGGATAAAACCGGCAAGCCATATACTTATAATCACCGGCAACACGCTGTGCGGAATGAAGATCGTTTTTACAGGAAGCGGAACCAACTCCATCAGAATATGTGCCTGCCAGCTCAGGAAGGCCGGAACAAGCCACAAAACGGCACACGCACGCGCACTGATCCTTTTTCGCAGTAACGGCAGGATAATAAGAAGCAGCACATAATATATGCTCAGGATAAACATAACATCGATCAGAAGTGCCGCAAAACGGATACCACCGTCCTTTATTCCGAAAGTAATAACATATACGGCCAGAAAAACCAGCAATATCCAGAACAATACAGTCGGAGGCAATAAAACAAACGTCTCCGTCCCCCTGTCCTTCCCCGACAGGCTCCTCGAATAATTCGGTATTCCGTGCTCCCAGCGCCATGCCCTGCGAAAAGAATAACCCAACACACCTGAAAGAACCAATCCCCAGATAATACGGAACCAGATCATAGGCTGCCCTCCTCCAACATAGTACGCAGCGTCTCGATCTCCTCTTTCTTAATACCGCTGTCACAGAGCGAAACAGCGAATTCCGACAATGATCCGCCAAAAAGACGATCCAGCATCCTGCGGCTCTCACCTGACAGATAATCCTTCCGTGAAATAAGCGGCGTATAGAGGTTTTTGCGGCCCTGCTGCTCCACCCGTAGGAAGCCGCGGTCGCATAATCTGGTAAGATATGTGAGAATGGTACTCGGAGCCAGCTGCTTTTGTTCCTTCAGCTTATCTTCGATGGTACTGCGGGCAACGGGAGGCTCGCACTGCCAGACGATCTGCATGATCTCAAGCTCTGCATCCGGTAAAGAGCATGTATTATTCATGACCCACCTCATTTCTACAAATGTCGCGATAGTTATATTCTACAAATGTCGCGATAAGCTGTCAAGAGGTTGTTGAGCATCTGATAACAATCAAAGATTTGAAGATTTCATCGGGGGGGACTGGTTCAAGTCCAGTCACCTGCGTTTTTATTAGCTGCCAACTGTCCAAGTTTTTTATAATCCGTAGAAGGTCCGCTTCTAACATTCACTGTGGAAACAGAATACATTCGTTTCGTATCCGAAACATTTTCATTAACTTTTTGGGGTTGTTCTGATGATTCTTCGAGTTCCTCTAACGATGGCCATACGTTTGCATTGAAAATATTATTTTGTTCAGTTGTATCCGAAGGTGCTTCAGCCTCCTTTTCTGAATCAATTTGTTTTTCATTATTAACAGGTTCAGACGTTGTAGACTTGTCAGGTGATTTTGAAAAGAAACTACTTTCACAAGCGGAAAGCAGGAAAACACCAATCAAACTAATACAAATCAATATCACTTTAGTATGAGACTTGAAACTTCTTTTACCCGTATCATTCATAACAGTTCCCCTTTCATAATACTTTTATGGACTACATCGCTTACACGGGCTATACCCTTGTTCGACTACTTTTTCACGTGACCAAGTCACTTCCCTTTTGTTTCCGGGACTTATATCTGCCACGCTTGAACAATTGCAATCATGAAACTTCTTTGTTTTAGTATTTAAAACGTAATGAATTACATGAGCGTCGTTTTTCGCTGATTTCTCCTGTGCTGTTACGTTGTTTTCCAAATCTGAGCTCGTTTCATCGGTTATCTTTTCATGGGGCTTGCATCGTCCACACGGCTTATATCCGTTAGCAATAAGCTCTTCGGAAGATTTTGCTGAGTACTCTTTGTTCTTTTCTGCAATTTCACCAACACTTTTGCAAGTGGGATGATGAAATCTTTTAGAACTTTTATTCAACACATATGTAGTCTCTTCCGGAATACTTGTTTTTTCAGGCGTTAGTGCAGTTGATCCATCGCGATTTGCAAAAGCCTTGGCAGACGATCCCTGCTCCCATAAAGCTTCTTTTGTCGTCGTCTTAGAAGTAGAAAAAGTAATTTTTTCACCATTACTCTCACACGTAATATCACCTTGCAAATCGGTTCTGTACAAAGTTACATCCAATGGTTTAAGTCTGGCTAACGTTTCGAAAGTCGGGTGCCCATAGGAATTGTCAGTACCGACAGAAAGGATAACATATTGGGGGTTAGACTCGCCAAGGAATCTATCACCGGTAGAACTACTGCTACCATGATGCCCCGCCTTTAGTACATCACATGCCAAATCATTTCTGGCGTCCAGTAATTTGTTTTCTTCCTCGGTTTCAGCGTCACCCATAAAGAGAAAACTATTATTCCCATATGTTATTTTTGTTACAATCGAATTATTGTTTGTGTCGGAACATTTTTCAGCAGGCACTATTACTTCCACCAAAGCGCTACCAAGATAAAACGATATATTACCGTCCGGAACTATCAAAGGGGTATTTTGCTTCTGTAAATACTTCAATAAACTCTCAAATGTTTTCGTATTGTGAGAAGAAACCGACGAATAACACTTTTCTACCTTCGCATAGTTTAATGCGCCGGATAAACCTCCTATATGATCAGCATCTGGATGAGTGGCGATCATACAATCTATCGAATCAATCTTAGCTTTCTTTAGTATAGTGTATACTGTTGATGACGCAGAAGCAGGACCTCCATCAATCATCATATAGTGTCCGTCGCACTGAACTATAGCGGAATCTCCTTGTCCGACATTAATATATCTAATCCAAAAAGACGTGGAAAGATCTTTGCTTTTTGTCTTTTTTGCATAGGCATCAGTTTGATGGTCAACCTTTTCTTTTTTCTGACTTAATAGAATGAGTTGTGAGTCATGCCTGTCTGAGAAGATATCCGTATTTATGATTGCTAGATCATCTATGGTTTCTGTTATCTGCTTGCTTTTTACATTATCTGATGATACACCAACAGTCTCAGTGGTGGGTAATGACAAAGCCAAAACCATACTGAGAACAACGGATAGAAATACAAAAGAAATGTAAAAGCGCTTTTTTTTCATAAGCAACCTCATTCTCTTGATAATGCGTATGTCCATACAATTATGTCATGGAATTCGCCTGCTTCATAATATTGGAAATATCTACCAGTCCGTAAACATTTGACAAATACAACATAACATTTAACCCCGCCGGTGTTGTAAATTGTAATAAACCGACATCGCATACAGCCAGCTTTTTGTTATTCTTATATCTTTTATCCGGTCCTCCATTCTTATTAACATATTGCCATGTATATCCTGCAATTCTCGCATCTCCCGGTGCAGTGTCTACTATAAAATTTCTATTGGCGATATATATTTCTATATCATCAAAATGAATTGCACTGATCCTAGTCCCATTTACTATCAGTAGTTTATCGGGAAATACATATACTTTTCCAATATCAAGTTTGATACCATAAACCGTAACATTAGTCTTAAGGAAAGCAGGATTGTTGATTCCCATAAAAACCCGTGTCGTTCCCAATGATTTGGAAGCTCCGGCATGCGCTTTTGTATTATTATTTTGTAATACCGTATTAACTTGCCAAATAGTGTCCATGTCCATCAGTTTCCTGGCAATTTCTTTTACAGCCTCGGCTTTCTTTTGACCTACATCATCAAAGTCATATTGAACATTAACCTTTTTGCAAAACCTGTAGAACAACATACCACCTAATAAAACAATGGACGGAATCATTGAACAAACAAAATACGGTGTTTTTTTCAAAATGATTATTGGAATCAAGAAAGCAATTATCGTTAATGAGGTAAGTACCATATTAACGGTTAAATACTTTTCTATTGCATGAATAAAATCTGCTTCTTGAGTTGATGCCAATTGTTCAATTTCGCCACTTTCAATGCTCTGAAGCAAGACTTGATCATCATTGTTTATTGTTTTTTGTGTTGATGCTTTGGGAACGGATCGATTACTACTCTTTCTTCTCTTTGTCTCAGAAACCCACGATACCCCTGTTCCGGGTATTGATAAAGTCGTTCGAGTAGTACCCCTAGAAGTGCGAGTTACTCGTGCGCCCTTAAAACCATAGCTGTATCCTATTCCGCTTTTGCTACAATTAATTCTAAAGCCACCAATATTGATGCTTTTTCGAAATCTCAATCCCATTTTCTTCACCCTACCCTATCGCATAAACTATATTTACTACAAACCGATAGCTGGCAATACTGTCTTTATCGATTTATAGCAAGCAGATGAGCCAAACCAATATGATGGATCATCCCCGAAAGTTATAAAATTGTGTCCCAAAATGTAGATATGTCTTGATTATTACATCTACAAAAAACGGAACGAAAAGATATTGTTGGAAATTATAAAGATATTCTACCATGTACCAAGAAATAATCAAAGACGAAACATTGGCAAATTAAATCAACTTAAAAGCCAGAAAATGGCAAGAACTGCATCATACGTTCACACGATTTCGATGTTGTTCCAATCAGATGTTATGAAAATCTCACATGCTCACATGCTACGTTTAAAAACTCTTCTTTACGTTTTCTGACTTATTAAGATATAATTTTTCTAAGTCTTACTACAACCCAAGGAGATTAGCAATGGATGATTATTTTGGTTTTATCCTACATTATCTGGACAACAGGCAAAAATCGTTCGGAATAGACGCGCCTGTCCGCGAAATCATGTCGGAGCATGGTATTACTATTGTGCAATTAGAACAAGACGATTATTTAGTTGCTGATTCCAGTACATATATTCTCTCCCCAAAAGGAAAAGAAACAGCGGATTTGTATTTTTCGACTTATAAGGAAAAGAATAAAAAAATGTTTTCAGACGTTGCAGAAATGATTCAATCCGGTCAATACATGAATGCATTTATGATTAGGGCAAGAAGATATAGCGAATGGGTCATTCCGCCCGGAATAGGAGCCGTATGGACTGATACCGAACTTGTTAAGGAACAATCTCAAAAGCGTATGGATCATCTTCGTCAAATTCAATTCGATGATATTGATAACACCTCGGAATTCAAAGAAAATCTATTTAAAATATTACTATACGAAGAAATAGCGGACAATAAAATCATAACCGACATTTTTCCAACACCCGAGAAATTGAACTGTCCTGCATTAGAATCATTTCTGCTCAAGCGAAATGCGGTACTAAGCGAGTATCACAAAGTCTATATTTACTTATTTGCGAAGATTGCTCGTAATAATATAGAAAGCGTTGATCGAACTCTAGGGAGAAAAACAGACACTACTTTTAATGAAGGCTGGAATGTATCGGATGATTGGGTAAAGTTCGCTCACGATTTGGATGAGTATAACCGCCTGACCACTCTAGAGATACCTGGATTCCCAAAAACTTTTCAAACATATCAAAAGCACAAGAATAACAGCTCAGAAAAATACAAAGCTTGGATGGATTATATAAGTGGGTTGTAAGTATTTTTACTCGAACCGTACGACCACCATGAAATCTAGTGAAATCAAAGTATTTACGGTTTCCAATTCATAGGTTAATCAAAAGTTGATCATATATAGTTAAGAGAGAATCAATAGGGAGCTGCGCTCCCCATCAGCCTATCCATATACACTATAATGCAATCGCTCTCATTACCAATTAATTGTTTTAAAACATTCATGCAGCTCGGAGAGTTTATGCATTGCTCTTGCCTGATACGTCTTCTTCAATAATTTTGTCAACTAAACGCTTTAACTCGTCCCTATTTGGCAGGTATAACTCGTATTTTGAAACAAACAGGTTGCTGTCCATACCGTAAGTAGCATATTCAACGAGCAATTCATCTTTTTCTTTGCTTAAGATAATACCTATGGGCGGATTATCATCCGGCATGTTTTCTTCCGTAGCGAAGTATCCCATGTACATGTCAATTGTCCGATATCACGATGTTTTACTGCATTTGTTTTGAGGTCTATCAAAACAAAACACTTAAGAATTCTGTGATAAAACACTAAATCGCAATGATATGTAACTTTACTTACTGTCATAGGATATTGTCTGCCAACAAATGTAAAGCTCTTGCCAAGCTCCATTAGAAATTGCTGAAGATTATCAATGATTTTCTGTTCGAGTTCATCTTCACTTGAACGTAAGACCACTCTGAGAACCCGGTAAAATCAAGGGTTCCATGATTACCAATTCGCTTGTTAATCAAAAGTTAATCACAAAATCTTTTAAGAAAGGAACGACATGAGTGCTGTGCTTCTCTTAGTTCGCAAAAAGATAAAAAGTGAGAGCAGTGTGCCGCATATATTCAATGCAGACCTGCTCTCTTTGTACATAAAATCGTACATTAATTACCTCTTTTTGTCAATTCCATGTATTCATTTGTGATTCCCTTATTGCCGGTATTTATGTAATGCCTTTCTCCAATATCTGACGAATCTGACGATTGACGAATCGGCAGATTCTTACCATCCAACGGCAAAGTCAATATTGTTCTATCTGAAGTTCCTCCTGCGAACATTTCCTTAGTTATGTTTTTTCCGGTCCAATATCACTTCACGCCTATGTACGCACCAACTGCATTCACGAACTCTTTGGCATTACTTACCTGCTCTTCTGTTTCCGCTTTTGATACAACGTAGAAATCATCATAATCAGCTTTTTCTCTACAGTAAGAAGCCTTTTTGATATATTCCGAATACTTGGAATCCATCTTTCCTGTTTTCAAAACAAATTGATTGAAATGTGCTATTACCCCTGAATGTTTTGATGAATCAAATCCGTCCAAACAATTTACACTCCTCATCGCATGAAAAATCGAATAATAGGAGCGATTAAGAGCAGTTTTATAATCTCCCTGTTCCAGATTGCTCTGCGCCGACTTTAGCATTTCGCATGCTTTTTCAAACCTGATATCAGCCAAATCCTTTATGCTGCCTTCCATAATACAATTCCTTCCTGCTTAATCGTCTTATAAAACGGAACCGTATTGTTCCATTTTGCAAAAGTTTCTTCATCTATGTCCACTATCGAAAAAACCAGGTCGAACCTTAGATCAATCTCAGCATTCCAGTGTAAAAATTCAGCTTTCTCCGCATTATCTAGACCAGAACGTACGATGAATGCAATATCCACATCACTCTCCGGTGTTTGTTCATTTCGAGCAACAGATCCATACAAATAAACACAGATCAACTTGTCCTTAAAGATTCTTCTCAAACCACTAACTAATTCCTTTTTAATAATGTCATTCATCTTCCTTTGACTCCTTTCTGCATTATGAGAGTCATGTGTTTTTCCAAACAAACCTATAAACCATTTACTTCTTACCTTTCTCACATTTACAGAATAACAAGAAAAATGATGAATTTCAATTAATTCTTCCACAAAGGAGCGACACGGACGCCGGTTCTGCGTCCAGTTGCCGGCGAAGCCGCGGACTTGAACTCGAGCGCTTTCGTTTTCGAAAGCGCGGGACCGTAGTAAAAAGTGTGCATGCTTCACGCACACTTTTTACGAAGGCCGAATGCTTGCGCTTTACCCTTGCGCAAGCATGGGGACCCGTAGGGTCAGCGACCCGGACGCTGGTTCTGCGTCCAGTTGCCGGCGAAGCTGGGGACTTGAACCCCGAGCATTTCGCGCTTAGCGCGAATGCGGGGCCCGTAGCGGGAAATGACACGCTTCAAGTCATTTTCCGCGTAGGGAGCGACGTAACGAAGTTACGTCGGCGGCTTCAGCCGCCACCTCGAGCAAAAAAGGGATTCGTTTCAACGAATCCCTTTTTGATCGAGGTGACTGGACTTGAACCAGCGACCTCCACGTCCCTAACGTGGCGCTCTAGCCAAACTGAGCCACACCTCGTAACCTATTTACTTAAACTTACGCCGTCATTCTTATATACGGCAGAGCTACTAACCAGGTTTGAACTGGTGACCTCATCCTTACCGAGGATGCGCTCTACCGACTGAGCTATAGTAGCAAACATGTCCTTGCGTGAAGTCCGACGATTATATTATCACAGTCCCATCAGTAATGCAAGCACAAATTATACTATTTTTTCGGAAAATTCGTGTCTCCATTCTGAAGACGAATCCTTCGGGAAATCGCAGCAGGGCCGCACCCCGTGAAAAAGCGGCAGATCTCTCTGCCGCCTGTAATGATCATATGATTTCTCAGAATCTGTCCTTACCACCGGGGATATCGTAGTAAGGTGTTCCCTCGGGGCCTTCCTCCTGGGGAGTGTTAAACTCCGCATCGATCTCCTTCGCGATGTCCTCGGAGATGGAAACCACGAAATCGTCCTCGCCCGAGTACTCCTCGTGAGGCTCGTCCGTAGATGAGTAATAGAAGTCCATATCGTACTTCTTGATCAGCATCTTACAGAATTTCTTGGCTTCTTCTTCCGTCTCGTACTGCTTGGCATTCTCAAATTCTTCAGTGAGTCCGGGGAATTCACAACTTTGAACTACCTTTTTCTTCCCTGTGAAAAAGGCTCTTCCGGTAGGAAGATCAACCTTAAGTACGTACATATATACCTCCAAAGTCCTTACATGCGAATAATTATAACATAACGTAATTAAGTTGTCTATGAGAATTCAGACCTACTCCGGCGTCTCCGGCTCATTATCACCGCTGTCCCCAAAGTGTACACGACAGATCCGTAACCGGGCATTCCCTAAGTCAGATTTCTCCTCACACGGTTATGTTCTTCGCCCAGATCCCCGACCTGTAGATGAAGAATCCGACAGTTGCCTTGATGAGGTCGATCGCCTGACAGCAGAAGTACAGGAGAGTGATATCGATCCCCGTAAAATGCGACAGGACGTACGCCACAGGGAACACGACAACCCACGTGTAGGCGCTGTCGAAGAGGAACGTGACAAACGTCTTGCCTCCGCTCCTGATCGCGAAGTAGACGGCATGCAGGAAGCCGTGGATCGGCATGAAGCATGCGCAGATCCTGATGATCGTACCCGCGAGATCCTTGACCTCCCCGTTCGTGTTGTAAACCGACGGGAACCAGAACGACATCACTATCATAAGGATCCCGCCCAATGCCGCGAAGAACATGGACATAACGATGATCTTCTTTGAAGAATCCTTCGCTTCATCGATCTCACCCGCACCGAGCTTCTGCCCGACTATTATCGCGAGCGAGTCGCCCATGGCTATAAACATGATGTTGAAGATGTTGTAAAGGGTTGACTGGATGTTCGTCGCCGCAACAACCGCAAGTCCTCGCTGCGCGTAACAGGAGTTCACCGCTGCCATGCCGGCGGCCCAGAGCGTCTCGTTGGCCATAAGCGGTGCGGAGAGTAACAGCACCTTCCCGAACATAGCGCGTGAGATCTTAAATCCGCGCCAGAGCCCCTCGAAATAGGGGTTCTTCTTGGTGTGCGTGTGTGAGTAGATCACCACGAAAGCAGCCTGGATGTACCTCGACACTACCGTCGCGATCGCAGCGCCCGCAACGCCCATAACAGGCGCGCCGAGCTTACCGAAGATCAGGATATAGTTGAGGACGAGGTTCACGCCGACAGCGACCATCGAGGCAAACATAGGCACGCTTGTAACACCCGACTCCCTGAGAGTCGAGGAATAGCTCATCTCTATCGCGAGAGGCGGCAGCGACACGAGCATGATCATCAGGTACTCCTTGCCGTAAGCAAGCGTAGCTACCGGGTCTCCGACCTCCGAAGCGTCGGTCAGGAAGATCGAGATCAGCTGCTCATCAAGGAAGAAGAGGCCGACCCCGGCGATGATCATAAGCGTTACCGCAATGACCAGCTTGATGCGCAGGACGTTCCTTACGCCCTCCATGTTGCGTTGCCCGTAATACTGAGCGCCGAGGATCCCGCCGCCCGAAACGACTCCGAACAGGCACAGGATCACGACGAACATAAACTGGTTGACGATCGACACGCCGCTCATCTGCTCGGTGCCGACCTGCCCGATCATGACATTGTCCAGCAGATTTACGAAATTGGTGATCCCGTTCTGCACCATGATCGGAAGTGCTATGAGAAGCACTTTCTTATAAAAATGTTTTGTTCCTAGTATACTCATATCTTTTCTTATTACTTACTTTGTACGCGCTGTCTGGCCGCCTCGAACATGAGGATACCGGCAGCTACAGACGCGTTGAGCGAATCAATGTCACCTTTCATAGGGATGCTTACAGCGAAGTCGCAGTGCTCCTTAACAAGCCTTGAGACGCCTTCACCTTCCGAGCCGATCACAAGTCCGAGAGACCCCGTGAGGTTGCAGTCGTACATGCTCTGACCGCCCATCTCGGCGCAGGCGAACCACATGCCTTCTTTCTTGAGCTCTTCCATCGTGGCGGTGAGGTTCGTGACCTTCGCAACGGGCGTGTAATTGAGCGCACCCGCACTGGTCCTTGCGACAGTCGCGGTGAGTCCCGCTGCCCTCCTCTTCGGAATGATCACGCCGTGAGCGCCCGCAAGATTAGCGCTTCTGATGATGGCACCGAGGTTGTGGGGATCCTCGATCCCGTCGAGCAGGATCACGAACGGAGATTCTCCCTTAGCACGGGCAGCTTCGAGGATATCCGATACCTCAGCATACTCATAAGCAGCCGCATATGCGATAACACCCTGGTGATTCTTCGTCTCGGACATCTGATCAAGTCGTTCTTTCTTAACGAAGGAGACTATAGTGTCCTGCTTCTTGGCCTCGCGAAGGATGCTCGAGATCGCACCTTCACGCGCCCCGTCAAGGATGAAAAGCTTGTCGATGGTCTTCCCGGAACGGAAAGCCTCAAGAACCGCGTTCTTGCCTTCAAGTGTTGAAAAAGCAGCCTCGCTTTCGTGCTCGCCGCCGTTTCTCGGATTCACTTCGTCTCTCTTTCTCTTGTTATCCTGATACTTCATGATCAAAACCTCTCAAATGCTTCGGGCAAAGGCCCATACTCATATTAACGTAAACTCAGCCGGGGCTCCGGCCCCGACTGAGCTGATTGCATGATCTGTAACTTTCAAACCGATCCCAAAAGGGGATGCCGACTCATCTCTCAAGCTTTAAGTCGCCCTCTTTGATCCAGCCGATCTTCCTGAGCAGAAGTCCGATAGCCCAGGTAAGAAGTCCGGGAAGGATAAAGCTGATGAGCACAAGCCCGATCCAATCCATGGCACCTGCGGTGCAGTGTCCCGCTTCGTCAAGCCAGCCGGTATAAACACCGATCTGTCCGACAAGTCCGCATGTACCCATACCGGAAGATATGGGTGCGCCGTTCATCTCAAGTTTGAAAATACATGTCGCGATGGGGCCCGTGATCGCCGAAGCGATGATCGGAGGGATCCAGATCCTCGGGTTCTTGATGATGTTACCCATCTGAAGCATGCTCGTGCCGAGGCCCTGTGAAACAAGACCGCCGACTTTGTTCTCGCGGAAGCTCATTACCGCGAAACCAACCATCTGTGCACAACATCCCGCAACAGCGGCTCCGCCGGCAAGACCCGTAAGTCCGAGTGCCGCGCAGATCGCAGCGGAGCTGATCGGCAGCGTAAGCGCGATACCGATAACAACCGACACAACGATTCCCATAACGAAAGGCTGCTGGTTTGTTGCCCACATGATTATATTGCCTACCGAACTTGCCGCCTCTCCGATGTACGGAGCAACGAGCATCGACAGACCGACACCGGTGCAGATCGTAACGGAAGGCGTTACAAGAATATCAACTTTGGTCGTCTTGGAGACAAGTTTTCCCATCTCGGTCGCGATGATCGCGATGAAGAATACCGCAAGCGGTCCCCCAGCTCCGCCGAGCGTATTGGCCGCGCTGCCGACAGCTATCATCGAGAAGATGACGAGCGGCGAGCCCTTGAGCGAGTACGCGATGGCTGCTGCCATTGCAGGTCCCGCAACTGCTTTTGCATAATTACCCGCTTCCGTGAAAAACTCGATACCAAACTGTGTTCCGATAGTGGAAAGTATCGTTCCGATAAGAAGAGAAGCAAACAAGCCGTTCGCCATGGCACTCATAGCGTCAATAAAGTACGCTTTGGCCGAGAACACGATGTTCTGCTTTTTGAGGAAAGCCTTAAAGCCGCCTCCTGAAGTAGTCTTCTGTACTTCGTCCCTATTTTCTTCCATCTCTTTGTGTCCGCTCTTTAGCGGACTCTCCTTTCGCCCACTCAGGTGCTATTTTGTAAATCCCCATACAATAGCCCTATCATACCCTTAAGTACCTTCTATCATAAACACGCTCGTCCCCGGCCTCTGACGGCAGGTAGCCTGCGTTTATGACTTTTTCTTAGCGATGGCTTCCTTAAGAAGCGGCTCGCAGATCTCAAAGATCCTCTCCTTCTTCCCCTCAAGAAAGAGGTATCCGATCAGTGCTTCAAATCCGGTCGCAGTGTGATACTCGACCCTTGAAGCCGACTTGGGGATCGATGTGCTGTTCGCGTTCTTGCCGCGACGGTACGCGTCCCTTTCGTCATCCTCGAGTGAATCTTCGATCGTCTTTGCAAAGGCCGCCTGAGCTTTCGCACTGACCATGCGCGTCGCGATCCTGTTAAGGTCGCTCACGTGATTGAGTCCGCTCTCAACAAGCGTAGACCTGACAACGATCTCAAATACACTGTCTCCGATATATGCCAGAGTCAGACCCGGGAGAGCCTTCGGATCACGTTCCTTGATCCCGAGCTTCTCACACAGGTCACAGACCAAAGCTTCTGCCATTATAGTCTCCTCTTATTTCTGTACCGACCAAACAACGCCCTCACGGGTGTCCTTGATCACGATACCCTTCGAAGCGAGCTCGTCACGGATGCTGTCGGCGGTAGCGAAATCCTTGGCCTTCTTGGCCTCGGCACGCTTCGCGATCATCTCTTCAACGTAGGTCTTAAGTTCTTCGTCAACGCCTTCGTCCTCTTTCGCTTCCTCGGGCTTCAAAAGATCGAGTCCGAGCACGGTGTCAAAGGACTTAAGGAGTTCAACCTTAGTAGCGTTGCTCATATCGGCCTTGATCACTTCGTAAACAACGGTGAGTGCGGACGATGTGTTCACGTCACTTGCGAGGGCAGCGATGAACTTGTCCTTATATGCGTTAAAAGCCTCAGTATCAACTGTGCCCTGCTCGCCGGTCGTGCAGCGAAGTGCAGCCTTGCGGAGCTTGTCATAAGCCGAAACCGCGTTGTCGAGAGCGTCGTACGAGAACTCGAGCGGCTTACGGTAATGTGACTGCAGGCAGAAGAACCTGTAAGCAAGCGGGTTGTAGCCGGCCTCCTTGAGGACGGTCACAGTGAGGATGTTGCCCTTCGACTTGCTCATCTTGCCCGAGCGGTCGTTGAGGTGATGAACGTGGAACCAGTAGTTGCACCACTTGTGACCGATGAACGACTCGCTCTGCGCGATCTCGTTCGTGTGATGAGGGAAGATGTTGTCCACGCCGCCGCAGTGGATGTCCATGTACTCGCCGAGATGCTTCATGCTGATGCAGGAGCACTCGATGTGCCAACCGGGGTAACCGACGCCCCAAGGGCTGTCCCACTTGAGCGCCTGATCCTCGAACTTCGACTTGGTGAACCAGAGCACGAAATCGTTCTTGTTGCGCTTGTTGGTGTCTTCTTCAACGTCATCCCTGACGCCGACCATAAGCTCGTCCTCGTTCTGATTGCCGAAGACGTAGTAATCCTTGAGCTTCGAAGTATCGAAGTAGATGTTCTCCCCTGCCTTGTAGGCATAGCCCTTCTCGAGAAGGCCTTCGATCATGTTGATGAACTCGGGGATGCAGTTCGTAGCGGGCTCGACAACGTCGGGCGTCTTGATGTTGAGGGCTGCGCAGTCGGTAAAGAATGCCTTGGTGTAGAAGTCGGCGATCTCCATGACCGTCTTGTTCTCGCGCTTGGCGCCCTTGAGCATCTTGTCCTCGCCGGTGTCGGCGTCGCTCGAAAGGTGGCCCACGTCAGTGATGTTCATGACTCTCTTGACGTCGTAGCCCATGTAGCGCAGCGATTTCTCGAGGATATCCTCGCAGATATAGCTGCGGAGGTTTCCGATATGTGCAAAGTGGTAAACGGTGGGGCCGCATGTGTACATGCTGACCTTGCCCTCCGTGTTGGGGACAAAGTCCTCCACCTTCTTGGTTAACGTATTGTATATTCTTAACATAGCTTTGTTCCTGCCTTACGATTTGATTAATCCTTCAGCGGCATTAACGCTTATGTGACAGATCAGAAGATTCTCCATCCACAGATGAACCTTGAGCTCCACCACGACGAAAGCGGTCTGTGCATGATCTTCTGACGTGACGACGATGCATCGATAACGGTGCCGTCCTCACCGATGATACCCACGTGACCCGTAACGACAATGATATCGCCGGCCTTCAGTGATGAGTATGATGTGATCTTCTTATACTTGCCCACCGTACGCCACTGGTAGGATGTGATATAACTCTGCTTAACGCCCACCTGGTTGAGGCACCAGTAAACGAAGCCCGAACAGTCGAACTGGTTGGGTCCCTTCGCTCCGTACTTGTACTTGCAACCAAGCTTCGAAAGCGCAACCTGAAGGAGCGACTTAACAGAGCCGCCGCTCGCGCTTCCTGTTTCAACAGCGCCCGACGAAGATCCCGATGAACCCTTGCCCGTGCCGCCCGTGAGGAGCGTCATGGTCTTGGGTCCGACGTTACCGTCCGCCGAAAGGCCGTTATTCTTCTGGAATTCCTTTACTGCCTTGTCGGTAACCTCACCGAAGTAGCCTGTTGCACTGCCCTTTGAGAGATAGCCGAGCTTGATGAGCATCTCCTGAACACGCTTGACCGTATCACCTTCGTCTCCGATAACGAGACCGTTGGGGATAGCCGATGTGCTCATGATCTTGTCTCTTGTTGTAGGTCCGAGGTAGCCGTCAACGACAAGGTCGTTACGCGACTGGAAGAGCTTTACGGCGGCAAGCGTATCGTTACCGTAGCTTCCGTCGGGCTCTGTTGTCAGATAAGCCAGCTCTTTCAGCCGCTTCTGACACTCGAGTACTATATCGTTCTTGTCACCGAACGAAACAACGTTGGCCTTGACATCACCGTAATACAAGAGCTCGGTGGTCGCTGTGCCGACGAGACCGTCAGCCGTGAGGCCGTTCGCGTTCTGGAGTGCGCGCACGGCGTTCTCCGTCTCGGTTCCGAACGTTCCGTTGATAAGACTCTTCTTCTCGAGGTAACCAAGCTCGTAGAGACGTGTCTGGACAAGCTTGATATCGTCACCCTCCATGCCTTTCTTGAGGAGGTAGGACTTAGCTGTGGGATCGAGGATCATGGCGATCGTTTCCTGACCCATGATACCGTCCTGTTTGAGGTCGTTCTGCCTCTGGAAGCGCTTAACGGCCTCCATGGTGATGCTTCCGTAGTAATTGGTGGGCTCGGCGGGCTCCATGAAGCCGAGGTCCATCAGCTTGGACTGGATAACGGCGACACTCGAATCCCTGGTGCCGCGGTTGTAGATCGGAAGGAACTCGACTTCGTTGATATCGAGAACGACTTCCTCGTCATCGTCACCGTACATCGTGACTTCGTAATTCTCAAGAAGTTCTTCCATGATCTGTCCCTGAAGGTCACCCTCGGAGATCACGTACGGATCCTCGTCTTCGGGCTCCGGAACAGGAGTAGGTGTGGGCTCGGGTGTGATGATCACCGCGATCGCCTCAACTTCGCCGGCGGGATTACCCAGAACTATGGGCGCTTCCGTACCCCAGTCAACATCTCCGGTGATCTCGGGTGTCGCGATCTCCGTCTCTTCTGCGGAGCTTTCGGCACCGACCTCGCCGGACGAATCAAACAGTACAGAGCAAATGATCATACAGACCATAACCACAAGCATGGAGATGATCCCCACCCTGTACTTTAATATATGAGATTTAAACATTACTGAAAGTATTCCTTCCCCGGATCAATTCCGTGATAAGTGCCTGCCCTTCTCCCGATGCCCGGTTGCATCCTGCAGGCATACAAATTCGCCATAATATTATAACAGAAAATCCCGAATTTTCAAGAAAAACCGTACCCGTAATCGAGCAGGCCGGCTCCTGCCCGATGTGACGGGTCATCCCGCGTACAAGTCAGCTCGCGCAAAAGACCTCCCGCTTCAGGCGGGAGGTCCATGTCTTTATAAAGTGTGTTTGATCGTCCGAAACCGGATCAGATCGCGAGCCGTTTAGAACCAGCTTGCAAGATCCGAGAAGCTCGAGTAAAGATTGCTGAGCGAACGTGATGCAGCTGCGTTTGCCATCCAGTAATTGAAACCGTACATAGCACATGTGCCGATCGCAAGAGCGCCCACAACGATGAAGCTGAAGAGGATCGACTTGTTCTTGTCCTTGATGTAGGTATCAATAATAGCAGCGTAATATATGAATGCGAAAATGATTGCGGCTACAAAGAAGAATTCCTTAAGAGCTCCGCCCAAAAGGCCGAGAGTTCCGTAAAGGAACCAGCACATAGTGCAGGGGATCGTTGCAACGAGGCATGCGTTAAGTGACTTCGCAAAGGTCAGGCCTGCCTTTCCGCAAAGGCCGCTGATAAGCGCTGCGATACCTACTCTGAATCCACCGAGAACGATCGCTGCGATCAATGACCAAAGGATCGAGATAGGTCCGACACCCATCACGAAGCAAACGATCATGATCATGATCCATGCAACAAGTACATAAAGTCCGCCGAGAACGAATCCCGAAGCGTTAGGGATCTTGCCCGAAACTGCATCGGTAACAAGTGTGAGCGGTTTTGTAAAGAATGCACCGAACTGCTTGAACGCCTCTCCGAAAGCGCTGGGGCCTGCGGGTACTGCAGCGGGATAAGGCTGATAGCCCTGAGGTGCCTGCTGAGGGTAACCCTGGGGTGCCTGCTGGTACTGGGGAGCCTGCTGATACTGAGGTGCGGGCTGAGGTGCTGCCTGAGGAACAGGCTGGGGAGCGGGTGCAGGTGCGGGAGCGGGTGCAGGCTGAGAAGCAGCCGCTGCAGCTGCCTGAGCACCGGGGCAACTACAAACGCCGCCGTCCGGGATCTGTGAACCGCAATACTTACAAAAAGCCATGATAATACCTCCTTATTACGCTAAAAGATCTATCTATAATTCTATATCATTACAAGCGTTTTGTGTATAGAAATATATAAAACCGACATGATTTTTTTTTAAAACTCGCTCTGCTTCATTCGAGGAAAAATCTGCTTGACAAGAGAATAATGGGGATTGTATAATTACTGCGTTGCGCGCAGGGATGTAAACTCTGCGACATAAGCGAAACGTAGCGACTCGCTCCGTTTCACTTCGCGACCCTACCGAAAAAAAATGCGGTGGAGCATCGCACATTATGTGTAGCGGTTGGAAATACGTTTTTTTTCATCGTCACAGGTATGTGACTCGAAAAAAAACTCATGATTCGCTCCGCAGGCTTCGCGACCCTACCGAAAAAATATGCGGTGGGGCATCGCACATTTTTTCGTCGGGCTCTCAAAATCCGCGAAGCGGATTTTGGAGATCATAGGGGATCTTAGCTCAGCTGGGAGAGCATCTGCCTTACAAGCAGAGGGTCATAGGTTCGAGCCCTATAGGTCCCATCGGAAGGAAACTTCCTTTAAATGTGGAAACGAGTTTTCCACTATATGGCGAAGTAGCTCAGTTGGCCAGAGCACGCGGTTCATACCCGCGGTGTCGAGGGTTCGAATCCCCCCTTCGCTATATTTATAAACGGCTCACGGATCTGTGAGCCGTTTTTTTATCAAATACATGTCACACCTCTCCCCCGACGGTTCCAACCTCTTCAAACCCTGCTGTACTCCCAAGGTCTGCCGTACCTTCACCGGCTGCGTCGAGACCTCTTTCGAACAATCCGTACTCCGCAGCCTCGACACTCTCGGCTGCTCTTCTGAGGTTCGCCTCGTTGTCCTTCATGCGGGTCTCGTAGTCGGGCCCGGGCATGGGCTTGGCGTAGTAGTAACCCTGGATCATATCGCAACCCTGCGAAGCAAGGAAGTCAACCTGTTCCTTGACCTCAACACCCTCCGCAACGGTACGCATGTTAAGACTCTTGGCAAGACGGATCGCCTCACTGACGACGATCTCACCCCTGACACCGCTGCCCTCGCCGCGGAAGAACTCCGCATCAAGCTTGAGGACATCCAGAGGCATGTCTTTGAGCGAATTGAGTGACGAGTAACCCGAACCGAAGTCGTCCATCGAAACCACGAAACCGTAGCCCTTGAGTCTGGTGATAGTCTCGAGGAGCGCCTTCTTGTCATCGAAGAATGCGCTCTCCGTAAGCTCTATCTCGATATACTCATGAGGAGTACCCACCTCGTCGACCATATCTCTGATCTGCTCGGCAAGATCCGCCTCGATAAAGTGTGCTCTCGAAACATTGACAGACACGGGCACGCACTTGAAGCCGAGGTCAAGCCAGCGCTTCTGGTCGCGGGCAACGTGTGTGATCATATAGTGGTCGATCTCCGTGATGAAGCCGTTCTTCTCGAAGATCGGGATTATCTTTCCGGGAGGAACAAATCCGAAATCGGGCGATACCCAACGGATGAGTGCCTCTGCGCCCTTGAGCTCGTCGGTCTGAGGATCGTACTTGGGCTGGTAGTAAACCTGGAACTCCTCGTTCTCGATAGCCTGACGCTGCTTCTCCTGAACACTGTCGATCCACTTCCTGTCTGCAACCATGCTCTCGTCGAAGAACGCAACTCCCGACTCCTCGGATCCGTCCATGGTACTGCGTGTCGTGCAGGCGTTGTTGTACGCGATCTCCATGTCGAAGTAACGCCTCTTGACGATCTTGCCGCCCGGGTTGCGTGCGATACCGATCAGATCGGCACCTGCCTGGAAGTGGAATATATGCTCGTTGTCGATGTGCTGCAGTCCTCTGACGAGATCGTTCAGTCTGTTCTCGAGTTCTTTCTTGTCATTAAACCTGAGAAGAAGGGCAAACTCCGCGCCCGTGACTCTCGCGCACATCTCCTTTCTCCGGAGATTCTTGTTGAGATAGATGTCGATACGTCTTAACAGCTCGTCGCCGTCGGCGATCGAATGACAGATACAGAAATTCCTGTAGTTTACGAACACCAGATTAACAACCGCAAAGGTGTCTCTCTTGGCGACAGAACTCCTCATGTAATGCTCACCGCGCAGCAGGAACCACATCCAGTTCTTGCCGTGTGTTGAAAGATCGGTAAAGAAGATCTTAGCAGCGTTCCTACGTCTGACAAGCTCCTTGATGAGATTGACAAGGATCACGATAAAGAGTACCAGCACGAGGATCGCAAGCAGAGCGAACAGGAGGATAAGCCAAGATGCATCCGTCATGTTGAGCTTGATGAATACCTTGCCGCACAGCACATTGCCCGTGTCTCCGAGAGGCATGTCGATCCACATGGGGATCTTGACAACCGCGCCCGAGATATTGAAGATCTCACCGGCCCAGCCTCCGGCCGACGCCGTTCCGACCTCAGAGGTATACTCCATCAGGTCGTCCACGCGTGAGATCACCTCAAAAATGTTGTAATCGATGTGTCCCGTCTCATCGACACTCAAAAGAGGGATCTTTGTGTCCGTGCGGACCATGATCCTGTTCGTGTTGTCGTCTTCCTCGTCGTCCGTGTACAGAAGGAATGCGTTCTGTGCAGTCAGCGACGAAGTGTTTTCTCCGTGTTCGTAAAGGATATCACCGTTCAGATCAAAGATATAATAGTCGCGGCCTTCGGCATCGAGGAGTCTGTAAACATCCTCTCCGTCCACCGCATCGATTGCTTCTTCATAGACACGACCCATGTACTGAAGGTCGTTATACTCTGCTCCGAGCTTGGAATCAACGATATAATTAACAATAAGTGAAGCAAGCCCCCAAACGATCATGCTCATCATAACGCACATGACGATGAAGCTTGCGATAGAAAGGAACGGATGGCCCGTACGAAGGGCCTTGAACTGTTTTCTTCTGCGCTTGTCCATACTGAATGCTCCAATTACCGGTATTCACCCCAGAAGATATCCTCTCCGTACCCACACTCGTATATACGCGTCATTCCCGGAACCCCAACCGGGATCAAGTCCTAAATATGTTATATCACGAAAATCCACGATTTGCCACAATTTTATGCGTGAACTTGTGTAAATGAAGAATTTCAGGCATAAGCGTTGTCGCTGTTCGCGGCGCTATCACTGCACTTTGACCGTTACAGAAGTCGAGAACTCGTCAGCCCCCAGGCCTCTCTCCTCAAACTCGACCTCGCCGAAAAGGTTGTACTTCTCGTCCGAACGCTTATAGTCCCTCGCGGGGTACAGCCCCGCCCCGATCTTCGATGCCGTGGGGATCCTGAGTGCGTCGATCCCGCCGAAGTAAAACTCTGCAAGCTCGCGGTTGCCGGCCTCAAATGCCTCGTGCGCAGCCTCCGCATCCATGTAGATCCAGCCGTAGGGAGCCACGTTCACTATCGCCCAGTCCGCGGGAGCGGCGGTGCCTTCCTTGATCCTGAAACCGCCCTGCCAGCGCGCAGGTACCCCGAGCGCCCTCATAAGCATTACAAGGAGTATGTTCCTGCTCTCAGGAGCGCCGTCCGACACCTCAGCCACGGATCCGGCGGTGTGATTGGCGCAGAACCTGAAGACGAGGTTTATGAGATCTCCCGTATTCTCCGCTCTGTCGCCGAAGAACTTCGCAACCTCTTCATGGGTGAGCCCGAGGATCCGGGCCGCTTCCTCCCTGCTCGGAACCTTGATCGCCGTCTCCGACGCGAGATCCATGACGGTGACCTTGTCCGCGAGGGGGCCTGTGTATGACGAGCAGTCGCAGTGGTTCTTCTCCTCGTACTGTCTTATGAGCGCAGGTCCGATCGCTCTTCCGGGCTGCGAGGTCCTGTTGATCTCCCCGATGTCCGGCACGATGGCCTCGGGTGCGCTCTCGAACGCATATGTGACAGAAAACGGACGATTCTCCTCAAGGACCTCATCAAACCACGTCGAACGCTGCGGATGATCCTCGATGCTGATCATGCGGAACGCGGGCGCGGAAGTGAGAACCTGACCCATGTAGAGCCACTCCGCATTGACGGGTGCGGGCAGATGTACTCTCACACGGCCGGGCTTGAAACTCGACTCGTTGATCATAAGCGTAAATGTGCACTCGATGTCCGCTTCACGGACGATTCCGTTTTCTTCTTTCATATCGGTCTGTTCCTTTATTTGCATTTTAGTGTTTTCGGTGGTAAAACTATTATATCCGGTTAGGGATCAATTATCATTAAGAAAGGATCGTGCCCATGAACGAAACATCTCTGTTTGACCATGCGGTAAGCTTTGCGGCGCAGGCCCATTCGGGCATTCTTCGTCGCGGTAAGACGATCCCTTATATCATACATCCCCTCGAAGCCTCGGTTATTGTTTCATCTGTCAGCGAAGACCGCGATCTGCTTGCGGCTGCGGTTCTGCATGACGTTGTCGAGGACACGCCCGTAACGCTCGAGGATATCCGTGAAAGGTTCGGTGACCGTGTCGCTTCGATCGTCGACGTACTCACCGACCGCTACGATTCCGCTCAGGAGGGTCTTGCGCCCCGCGACGCATGGCGTCTGCGCAAGGAGGATTCTCTCGCAAGGATCTCCGCCGCTTCCCGCGATGCCAAGATCGTCGTGCTCGGAGACAAGCTCGCGAACATGCGTGCCATCGCACGCGACGCAGCCAAAACGGGCGACTCCCTCTGGTCAACCTTCAAGGCCGGAAGCCGTGAAGCCCTCGGATGGTACTACCTCGGTCTCGCAGAAGCCCTTAAGGAGCTCTCCGATCTCGAACCTTGGAAGGAGTTCGATAAGCTGACATCTTACTGGTTCTCAGAGACCTCAAAGGCCTGAGAAGGCAGATGACGGCCCGGGTCGGAAATGTTTCTCTTCGTCAATTCAGGCAGATCTTCGTCAGATAATCTTATTCATCTGAAAGTCCGTAACAGATACTCACTACAGTTTCATTCTTCAGCACGAACTTTAACTCTGCCCCGCCCTTATTATATGAGAGGCTGTTCTCTTCGGGTCCGAAATGATCTCCGTAAAGCTTCTCTACAAGACTCTTGCTGCATCCGATGTACGCACCTTCGGGTGTCGTGACCGAATCATCCAGCAGGTAAACCGTCGTCACAGCCTCCACGCCCGTGCCGTCGGGACTCGTATCGATCTCGAATCCGGGGTAGGTGTACATCCTGTCGATACCCTCGAACACACAGCTCTTCGCTTCGAAGTAGCTGATGGGCTCGCCAAGCTGTGCGGCAACCGTCTCATCCCACTTCATGCCGGGGTATAAGTTAAGAGTTTTATATGTAAAGCTGAACCCGTCATATGCGCCGGTGTCTGTCTGTGATCCGTTCCCGGGTTCTTTATCACTCGTGCTTTCGGGGCTTTCTGTCATTTCGTCCGCTGCGTCAGATTTAGATTCCGGCCCCTCAGTGGGCGCTCCGTCACTTTCGACATGACCGCCTAGTTTGTCAATGATCCCGGCGGTTTCGTCATCAACAAGTTCCTTCAAGATCGGAGCGAAATAAGCACTCAGCTTCTCGGCTCCCGTTTTGTTGAGGTGGAGGCCTCCGTCGTAGGTATCGGTGTCAAAGGACAGCCCCGACGCTTTAAGACGCGAGAGGAAGTTGATATACGAGAGTCCGTGGCTTTCCGCGTAATCGGAAACGATACTGTTCCACTCGTCGTACCAGTAAGGGTAGGTGGCCGGTGCCTTGATAAGGATCAGTCTGATGCCCTTTTCCTCGCAAAGCAGGCGCATCTTCTCCATGTACTCCCATGCCGTATCACCGAACTCGTAGGATTCGAGAGGTTTACCGATCGGGATGTTGTGCGCAGGCACGACTCCTTCTCTCAGATACGAGCCGTCCGTTGTTAACTCCGGGGACGAGAAGAAGTACTCGAAGTCCTTCGTGTTAAGATCCCTAATGCGGTCGTGATAGCGCAACAGGGGGAACATATACGTTATGAACGATTCATCCTCGGTCATGGAAGCGTTGATCGAAGCGATCTTCGCGGTCGACCACTCCATGCCCTCGAGGGTCATCCTGTTGTAGGCCTCGTTCTGGGGCTCGTTGTACTTCATTGAAAGGACGTTGAAGACGACCGCCTTCGGAGTCTCGTAGCGGAGCGTGTCTTCGAGCAGGTAGTAGGACTGCCAGATGAGCTGCTGGGCGCTTCCGCGGATGTAGCACTTGAGGCCCGTTTCACGCTCGATCACCTCGGGGGAGAAGTTCTCGTAGACTTCGCAGTCGCCGAGGAAGATCACGTCGTGGGATTTTTCGCTGTCGTAGTATGATGCGATAAGGCCGCCTTCGGCCATGTTGCCGTCTGCATACTTCGGGGTTACAAGGCGCTGCAGGCACGCGAGCACAAGGGTAGCGACAAGTAGTGTGCAACCCACGGTCAAGATTCTTAGTGCAAGCCCTTTCTTTTCCACGTTCCGATCAACCTTTCTTAATGTTTTGTTTTCCAAATATTTATTTATCTTGATGTATTATTCACTAAATAAATGATTCTCAAAATATAGTATTTTAAAAGCTAAAAACGGTTGTAAATGAACTGTCCTACGTCATAGCCCGGACCGTATGCGCCAAACAACAAAATTGCAGTAAATAATGCTATGAGCAGGCATGCGCGCAGTGCAAAGGGCGCGGAAAGCAATCGGGTACGGACGCTTCCCTTACGCTGCAGCATGCTGACAGCGAAAAGCGTGAGCATTCCGAGCAGTAGGATCACGTAATCAAAAAGTGTTAGTCCGAGGGCTGACATGGAGCCGTCGAATAATACCGCGGGGCTTCCCGTGAAGATCGAGCCGAAGGCTCCGAACGTGGTTCCGACACTGCCGTAGCAATCGAGCATTCGCAGACAGCTGAGGATCACGATCGTCCTTGTGGCTGCGAAAGCTTTGTAAGGCACTGCGTTCGTGCTGAAGCGAAACTTCTTATGGAACTTGTCGTACAAGGGCTCAAGTTCCTGCGAGATCATGATGACAGCAAAATTGAGCATACCCCAGAGGATGAAGTTCCAGCTTGCGCCGTGCCAGAGACCCGTCGCGAACCAGACAACCGCTGAAGTGATATAGACAGGGATCCTCTGTGCCGCACGGCGGGGCAGGCGGGATTTCCTGAGTGCACCCGAGATATTTCTGATAAGCTTGCAGGATGACATCGGGTAGAACACATAATCGGCGAACCATGTGCCCATCGTGATATGCCATCTGCGCCAATACTCGGCAACACTCTTCGAGAAGTAGGGACGGATGAAGTTCTCCTTAACGCCTATCCCGAACATCTGAGCCGTACCGATCGTGATATCGATCCCGCCCGTGAAGTCGGCATAGAGTTCGAGCGCGTAAAGCGCCATGCCCGCAACCACAAAAGCTCCCGAGTATTTTTCCGGATCACCGGTTATCGCCTTGACTGCAATAAGCGCTCTGTCAGCGATGATAAGCTTCTTCGCGAATCCCCAGAGCACGCGCATTGCACCAAGCTTCAGTGAGTCTGCCTTAAGCGGCTTCGGATTTAAAAGATCTTCTTTTATATCGCCGTAACGACTGATCGGGCCCTGTACGAGCTGCGGGAAGAACGAGATAAAAAGCGCGGTATGGAAAGGATTATGAGTCGGAGTAACGGCTTCCCTATAAACGTCGACCATGTAACCAACGGTGCTGAAGATGTAGAACGAGATGCCCATGGGCATTAAAATGCCCGCAAGCGGGATCCTGCTTTCACTTCCCACGAGGTCGAGCAGGGAGTTGATGTTTGTGATCGTGAAATCGGTGTACTTGACTACCGCGAGGAGCCCGAGCGTGAGGACGAGGCCGACGATCAGGACTCTTCGGCGCGAACGCTTATCCCTTGCTTTGTACTCTCTCGCTTCTTCGCGCGAAATGACGTCTTTCATCTCGGCGAGGTACCGCTTGCGCGCGATCGCCTGTTTGTCCATTTTTACGGTCACAATGTATGCCACTATGCTTGTTGAAACGATGAAGACAACGCACCAAACACCGGCGTGCGCATAGAAATAATAGCTCAGAGCCAGAAGGATGTAAGGGCGTGCTTTAACAGGCGCGAGCCTGTAGATGATCAGACCCACGCACAGAAATCCTATGAAAGCATAAGATGTAAAAAGCATGTCCTAACAATTCCCCTCTCAATCATTAAGGATCTCATCAACAAGCTCCGCAATGGCACGTGCACTGTCAAAGTTCTCAGGCGTGATCTTGTCTGCTGTGATCACCGCATCAAACTCGTCAGCGAGCTGTGTGATGATGGTGATTATGTCGTACGAATCAAGGATCCCGTCTGCGACAAGTCCCTCGCGATCCTCATCATCAAGCTCCGGGTGAAGATCCGCTATGATCTGCTTTATTGTGTCAAGATATTCTTCCATGATATTGCTCCTTATGTACATTCAATTTTTAATGGTCCACCAATCCCCGTCCCCCATGGGTCATTTGGTATATGTCTCCGCGAGTCCTTTTCTGTCGATCTTACCGCCGGGGGTAAAGGGCATCCTGACGACTTTCACGATGCGACCCGGGAGCATGTAGCGCGGGAGCGTCTCCTTGAGATGATCGCCGACCGCCGACTCTTCAGCCTCGCCTTTATAGACCATGATTATCTTGTCCGCATTGCTGTCATAAACACATGCAACGATCTCAACACCGCTTATGCCGCCCGCGACGCTCTCTATCTCTCCGAGCTCGATGCGGTGGCCCATATGCTTTATCTGGTAGTCCTTACGTGAAACGAACACGAGCTCTCCCCGCTCATTCCTGCGTGCGAGGTCGCCTGTTTTGTAAAGGATTTCGGGATATGCGTTATTTAAGGGATTCTGCACGAACGACTCTCCGGTTTTCTCGGGGTTGTTGAAGTACCCAAGTGTCACGCATGTTCCCCTCACATAGATCTCGCCTGTCTCACCGTCTGCGACCTCCCTGCCGTCATCCGAGAGCAGCAGGATCTCGCTGTTCGGGAATGGACGACCTATCGGGATTGCCTCACCATCCTCAAATTCCCTGTCGACGCGGTAGAAGCAGCACATGCCTGTGCCTTCAGTGGGTCCGTAGAGGTTAATATATTTCGTGCCTTCGGGTGTCGCTTCCTTCCACGCGCGAAGCTCCTTAGGCGGGAAGACCTCGCTTCCGAAAGCAACCGTACGCAGGTACTGAGGCCTGACTGTTTTAAACGTCCCAAGCGCCGAAACCATGCGGAGTGCAGAGCCGACCCAGCATATCGTGTTGATTTTATGCTCATTGAGGAACTCCACGAGCTTCACGGTAAACATGAAGTACTCGCGCGGCACTATCCACGCCGATGCGCCGAACTTGAGGGTCGGGTAGATCTCCTTGAGACATGCGTCAAAGTAGAAAGGCGACTGGTTTCCGAACACCGTGCTCTCATCGACCTCAAGGATCTCCGACAGATGCTCGATGTAATCGATCACGCTTCTGTGGCATGCGACCACACCCTTCGGTGTACCTGTCGACCCCGAAGTGAAGACTATGTACGCGGGATCCGTATCGATCTGCGCATCAAAGATGCGTGCGAGTGCGGCGTCGTCAACAGGGCAACTCTCATCGATCAGGTCCTCGTACACGAGCACACGGCCCTTAAAGTCCAGCTCCTCCGCTTTCTTCAGATTGTCGCGTCCGCAGATCATAACGCGCAGGGCGGCGGTCTCGATCACGGCCTTGACGCGGCCTGCGGGGGCAGTGCTGTCAAGAGGAACGTAGAAACAACCTCCGGCAAGCACTCCGAGGAATGCGGCGATCATGGCGGGGCGGCGGTCCATATATATCGCGACGGGTTCGCGATAGAAAGACGCGCGCGCGAGCTCTGTGCCGATCCTGCGGCTGATATCGTACAAATCTGCAAACGTAAGGCTCTCGTTTTCATCCGAGAAAGCGGTTTTGTCGCGCTTCAGGTCTATATCATCATATAAATATTCAAGAAGATTCTTTATCATTGTTTTCCTCTTACGGTGTCTCAAGTCTTTTCCGCTTCGCGTATACCGACTTTGGCAAGGACTTCTATACTATCAATAAAAATGAGTTCAGATAAGCGTTCCCATATTCCCGCAGTTTTCATCGCAATAGGGATTTCTGTGCAGCCGAGTACGAGCGCTTGTGCGTTCATATTTTTACAAACACAGCAGAACTTTTCTGCGAGATCCGGATCAACTTCGCGCCCTGCTTTTACCGCATCATAGATAAGAGCGTTCACTACCTTCTGGCCTTCGGGGTCGGGGTAGACGCACTCGATCCCCATGGGAGTGAGGTACTTATCGAAGACTCTGCCTTCCACAGCGCCGCGTGTAGCAAGCACTCCGACACGGGTCATTCCTTTTTCAAGCACTGTCTTCCCTGTCTCTTCTATGAGGTTTATGAGTTTTACCTTATGAACAGTTTCCCCGGCACTCTTCCCAGCGTCTCCCGTTCCGACTGTTTCCTCGCGCAGAGCGTTCTCTATCTCTTCGAAGTAGTAGTGCGAAGTATTGCATGCCAGGAGCAGTACCTCTGCCCCCTGCGTTATAAGTCCCTTCGCCGTCTTTACGATCTCGGGCACGGGGCTCTCGCCACCGTCGAGGATAGCGCGTGTCCGATCGGGGATGCCCGGATTGCAGTCTATAAGCGTTCTGATGTGCCCTGCGTCGCTGTCGCTCTTCGTCATTTCAACGATCTGCTCAAATAAACGCGCGGTTGCAAGCGGCCCCATGCCGCCAATAATTCCTAGTTTCTTCATGTTTCCTCTAAAAAATTGGGTCAGCAAAGCTGACCCACATTTTTAACAGTTACGCTTCGTAGCCTTTCTGCTTGATCACCTTGATGATCGATTCAACTTCTCTTGCGCAGATCTCTTCGGTTCCGGCTTCTGCCATGACACGAACGAGCGGCTCGGTTCCGGATTCACGGACGAGCACACGTCCGTCACCGCCGAGGCGTTCTTCCGCAGCCGCGATAGCGGCTTTGACATCCGCATCGCCCATGGCGAGCTTCTTGTCCGTAACTCTCACGTTCTTAAGAACCTGAGGGTAGATCTTCATGCCCGATGCGATCTCGGACACCTTCTTACCGCGCGCAAGGATAACGGAGATTATCTTGATGCTTGTGAGGATTCCGTCACCCGTTACGGCATGTCTCGAGAAGATGATGTGACCGGAATTCTCGCCACCGATCGCAAAGCCGTTCTTCTGCATATTCTCACTGACGTACTTATCGCCGACCGAGGTCTTCTCGTAGCCGATCTCAAGCTCGTCGAGAGCCTTGTAAAGTCCGATATTGGACATAACCGTTGTAACAACCTTATTGCCCGAAAGCTCGCCGCGCTCTTTCATCAGCGCGCCGCACATGTACATGATCTCGTCGCCCGTAACCTCGCGGCCCAGCTCGTCGATGCAAAGGCACCTGTCAGCGTCGCCGTCATAAGCGAATCCGACATCGAGTCTCTTCTCCTTAACGAGATCCTTGAGCTTCTCGAGATGTGTGGAACCGCACGCAGTGTTGATGTTGGTTCCGTCGGGGGTGTCGCTGATAACGGTTATATTGGCGCCCAGCGTTTCAAAAACACTCTTCGCTACAGCAGTTGCCGATCCGTTCGCAAGGTCGAGACCGATCTTAAGGCCCGCAAGATCTGCCTGCTTACCCGAGCTGCTCATGCCGAGTGCCGTAGCACCGAAGGACTCAAGGGCAACAGCCACAAGGTACTCGATGTAGCGCTGTCTGCCTCTGGAGTAGTCAACCGTCCTGCCGATCTTATCATCAACCGCGAGAGGAAGCTCTCCTCTTTCACCGTCGATATACTTCTCAACAAGCTCCTCGATCTCGGCATCCATCTTGTAGCCTTCGCCGTTGATGAGCTTGATACCGTTGTCGTTGTAGGGGTTGTGGCTTGCGGAGATCATAACGCCGCAATCGAACGACTCGCTTCTTACAACGTACGAAACGCAAGGTGTGGTCGTGACGTGCATGAGGTACGCGTCAGCACCGCTGGCCGTGAGGCCCGCAACGATGGCGTACTCGAACATGTAGCTCGAACGTCTCGTATCCTTGCCGATGACAACCTTAGCTTTCTTCCCCTCTCTGGCACCGAAGTACCAGCCGATGTAGCGGCCTATCTGGAAGGCATGCTCAACGCGAAGATTCTCGTTTGCATGACCTCTGAAGCCGTCTGTGCCAAAATATTTGCCCATTAAATTTCCTCCCTATATTATAAGCAGCTCATCCATCACAGTTTACACTGAGACCGCGGACTCCGTCGCCGACGGTTCTATCGAAGCTGCTCAAATTACCTTCATGGCTTTCGAACCGCGCTATATTCACCATCCATGGTTCATATATCGCTCTCTCGGCATCCATGCCTCGAGCCCGATGATGTATAGCAGCTTCGTGAACCGACACGGCTCCTCCGAATGCGGCTCAGTATAAACTGTGTTGCACGAGCTGCTATTTAGATTAATGAAATACTTAGTCTCCGCGCCTCTCAGAAAATGGTTCGTGCAGGAGACATCATTTGTATTATTTGGTCACACTCGTAAGGTGCCAGATATCGGCTACATACTCTTCGATAGTGCGGTCAGACGAGAACTTTCCGCAATGTGCGGTGTTAAGGATTGCGGACTTAGCCCAGCGCTCTTCGTCGTTGTACATCTCCTCGATGCGCTTCTGAGCCGCTGCGTAGGAGCGGAAGTCTTTAAGGATGAAGTACTGGTCAGCGCGCTCGTGTCCGTTGCTGTCAAGGAGCGAGTTGTAGATCTCCCTGAACTGCTCGGTGTTCTGAGGGCTGTAGAAGCCGTTGATCATCTGAGTCATGACATTGCGGATCTCTGTGTCCGTGTTGTAGATCTCGCGAGGATTGTAACCGCCGTTGTTCTCGTAGTTTATGACCTCCTGAGCGGAGAGTCCGAAGATCACTGCGTTCTCTGCGCCGACCTCCTCAACGATCTCAACGTTTGCACCGTCCATCGTTCCGATGGTGATAGCGCCGTTGAGCATGAACTTCATGTTGCCGGTACCCGAAGCCTCTTTGGAAGCCGTCGAGATCTGCTCGGAAACATCCGATGCGGCGAAGATCATCTCGGCATTCGAAACGCGGTAGTTCTCGATAAAGACTACCTTGAGCTTGCCGCCAATGGTCGGATCGTTGTTGACGACATCAGCGACACTGTTGATGAGCTTGATGATCGCCTTCGCGCGTCTGTAGCCGGCCGATGCCTTCGCACCAAAGATGAATGTTCTGGGCGTGAAAGCCATGTCGGGATGGCTCTTGAGCTCATTATAGAGGTACATGACGTGCATGATATTGAGGAGCTGACGCTTATATTCATGAAGTCGCTTAACCTGAACATCGAAGATCGAGTGAGGATCAACGACTACATCATTATGCTCCTTAATATATGCAGCAAGACGCTCCTTGTTGCGGAACTTGATGTTCATGAACTCATGCTGAGCCTTCTTGTCATCGGCATACATAGCGAGCTTCTCAATCTTGGAGAGGTCGGTGATCCAGTCGGGACCAACCTTCTCTGTAACCCACTCTGCGAGGAGGGGATTGCCGTGAAGAAGGAAACGACGCTGTGTGATACCGTTCGTCTTGTTGTTGAACTTGCCCGGGAAGTATGTTGCGAACTCCTTAAGACTCTCAGTCTTGAGGATCTCGGTGTGAAGACGTGCAACACCGTTGACCGAGAAACCGCCGACGATCGCAAGGTTAGCCATTCTGACCTGACCGTCGTAAACGATTGCCATCTTCTCGATCATCTTGTAATCGCCCGGGTACTTAGCCTGGATGTCGTTGATGAATCTGTGGTTGATCTCCTCGACGATCTGGTAGATACGGGGAAGGAGACGCGAGAAGAGCTCAAGCGGCCACTTCTCGAGAGCTTCGGACATGATGGTGTGGTTGGTGTACGCACACGCATGTGTCGTGATCTCCCATGCATCGTCCCATGAAAGGAAGTAATCGTCCATGAGGACCCTCATGAGCTCGGCAACCGTTACCGAGGGATGAGTATCGTTCATCTGGAATACAACGTGGTCGGGGAGCTTCCTGATGTCGTCATGAGTAGCCATGTACTGCGAAACAGCAAGCTGTACGCTCGCCGAAACGAAGAAGTACTGCTGCTTGAGACGAAGCTCCTTGCCTGCGTAGTGGTTATCGTTGGGATAAAGGACCTCACAGATGGTCTTTGCAAGGTTCTCCTGCTCGACTGCCTTGTGGTAGTCGCCCTTATCAAAGGAATCAAGCTGGAAGTCGTTCACAGCGCTCGCATCCCAGATACGGAGCGTGTTAACGAAGTGGTTGTCGTAACCTACAACGGGCAGATCGTACGGAACTGCGAGAACAGTGTTGCAGCCCTCCTGCACGAAGCACTCACGACCCTGCTCGTTCTTGACCATGCGCACATAGCCGCCGAACTTGACGATCTTGGCGTTCTCGGCATCACGCATCTCGAAGGGGTTGCCGTCCTTAAGCCAGTTATCGGGAACCTCGACCTGGTAGCCGTTCTCGATCTTCTGCTTGAACATACCGTATTTGTAACGGATACCGCAGCCTATAGCGGGATATCCGAGTGTAGCGAGTGAATCAAGGAAGCAAGCGGCGAGACGTCCGAGACCGCCGTTACCGAGTGCGGGATCGGGCTCTTCGTCCTCGATCGCGTTGAGATCGAAACCGAGCTCGTCAAGAACCTCGCTGACAACCTTGTCAGCCTTCATGTTAATGAGGATATTTCCGAGCGCCCTGCCCATAAGGAACTCCATGGACATGTAGTAAACGGTCTTGGCATCCTTCTTCTCTACAAGCTTATGTGACGCAACCCAGTCATCCACGATGTGCTCCTTGATGGCGTAGCACACGCTCTGGAAGATCTGCTGACGTGAAGCGTCCTTGACTTCCTTCCTGTAAAGGGTCATGAGGTAGTTTTCAACACTCTCGCGGAATTCTCTTTTTTTGATCTCCATATTAGGTATCCTTTCTTTCACATCCTGTCATGTGATCTGTCAGATCTTCTCAACTCCGAGACTTGCGTCTTCTCCGTTGAGGTTCCAGTCCTTGGTGTAACCGGCTGTGCTTCCGGTGATGATCTCGTCTACGAGGCAGACACTTCCGATCATGTCCTTGTTGGCGGTCGCGATGCGCTCGAGCTCTGCGCTGCCCTTAAGGTAAACCTTGATGCGGTCCATAACCTCGAAGCCTGCTTCCTTACGCTGGGTTTGTACCTTGCTGATGATCTCGCGCACGAAGCCTTCCTCGATGAGTGCCTCGTCAAGATTGGTATCGAGCACGACGCAGAGTCCGTTGTCCTCGCATGTCACGAAGCCTTCCTTCTTGACTGTCTCGACTACGAGGTCGTCTGCATCAAGAACTTCGTCTGCACCGTCGAACGCAACGGTCACCTTGCCGTCCTTCTGAAGCTCTGCATATGCGGCAGCTGCATCGGGAAGGTTGGCAAGCGTCTCTTTAAGTGCATTGATCCTGCTTCCGAAGCGTTTCCCGAGTGTTTTAAAGTTGGGCTTGAATACGTATCCCGCGAATGAGGATGTATCATCCGTGAAGACGATCTCCTTGACATTGAGCTCGTCCTTGATGATATCCTGATAAAGTTCCGAAACGTGCTGAGCGCCCTTAACGTACATAACCCTGAGGGGCTGACGCTGCTTAACCGCTGCGTCGTTACGTCCGGCACGACCGAGTACAACTACGTCCTGTGCTGTCTCCATATCCTTCTCGAGCTTCTTGTCGATGAAGGACTCGTCTGCCTCGGGATACTTGCAGAGGTGGATACTCTCGGGTGCGCTTGCGTCCACACCTGCAACGAGGTTGCGGTAGATCTCCTCTGTCATGAAGGGGATCATGGGAGCAGCAGCCTTCGAGATGGTCACAAGTGCTGCGTAAAGAGTCATGTACGCAGCGATCTTGTCCTCCTCCATGCCCTTAGCCCAGAAACGCTCACGGCAGCGTCTTACGTACCAGTTACTCATCTCGTCGACGAACTGGAGTAAGCTCTTGGCTGCCTCGGGGATGCGGTAGTTTGCGAGGTTCTCATCGGTTTCCTTAACAGTGGTGTTGAGGCGAGAAAGCAGCCACTTGTCCATAACCGTTAAGGTCTCTTTCTTTAATGCATATTTGGTCGGATCGAATCCGTCGATGTTCGCATACAATACGAAGAAGGCGTACGTGTTCCAGAGCGTGCCCATGAACTTGCGCTGTCCTTCGACAACCGCCTTGTCGTGGAAGCGGTTGGGCAGCCAGGGTGCGCTGTTGATGTAGAAGTACCATCTGATAGCGTCGGCGCCGAAACGCTCGAGTGCCTCGAAGGGATCGACTGCGTTGCCCTTGCTCTTGCTCATCTTCTGACCGTTCTCGTCCTGAACGTGTCCGAGGACGATGACGTTGCGGTAAGGTGCCCGGTCGAAGAGGATGGTCGACTCGGCCATGAGTGAGTGGAACCAGCCACGTGTCTGGTCAACGGCCTCGGAAATGAAGTCAGCGGGGAACTGCTTCTCGAAGAGGTCCTTGTTCTCGAAAGGATAGTGGTGCTGTGCGAAAGGCATCGCGCCGCTGTCGAACCAGCAGTCGATAACCTCGGGTACACGGTGCATCTCCTTGCCGCAGTCGGGGCACTTGATGGTGACACCGTCGATATAAGGACGGTGAAGCTCGATGCCGGATGCGTCAGGATTGCCCGACTTCTCAGCGAGCTCCGCACGGCTGCCGATGCACTCTCTGTGACCGCACTCGCACTCCCAGATGTTGAGAGGAGTACCCCAGTAACGGTTACGAGAGATAGCCCAATCCTGGATATTCTCAAGCCAGTTGCCGAATCTGCCCTTGCCGATAGACTCGGGGATCCAGTTGACTGTGTTGTTGTTCTTGATGAGGTTGTCCCTGACAGCTGTCTCCTTGATGTACCACGAATCACGTGCGTAGTAGATAAGAGGAGTGTCGCAGCGCCAGCAGTGAGGGTACTCGTGCTCGAACTTGGGAGCCGAGAAAAGCTTGCCCTCTTTGTCGAGGTCTTTGAGTACCTCGGGGTCAGCGGCCTTAACGAAGAGTCCCTTGTAGGGAGTCTCAGCGGTCATTTCGCCTTTGCCGTCCACGAGCTGAACGAAGGGCAGGTCGTAGGTACGTCCGACACGTGCGTCGTCCTCACCGAAGGCAGGAGCGATATGTACGATTCCGGTACCGTCAGACATTGTGACATAACCGTCGCAGGTCACGAAGAAGCCCTTCTTGTTCTGCTTCTGCGCTACTTCGAAGGAGCAGTTAAAGAGCGGTTCGTATTCTTTGTACTCAAGATCCTTGCCGACATAGGTCTCGAGGATCTCGTAGGTCTTAGCACCGTCGGCGAGCTCGCTTCCGTCAGCGGGCTTGATTCCCGAGAGGACTGTGTCTGCGAGGTCCTTGGCGAGGATGTATGTAAAGCCGTCAACAGCCTTGACCTTGATATAAGTATCGTCGGGGTTCACGCAGAGAGCGACGTTTGAAGGAAGTGTCCAGGGCGTGGTTGTCCAAACGAGGAAGAACACGTCCTCGCCCTTAACCTTGAAGCGTGCGATCGCAGAGCGCTCCTTGACTGTCTTGTAACCCTGCGAAACCTCAGCCGATGAAAGAGGCGTTCCGCAGCGGGGGCAGTAAGGCACGATCTTAAAGCCCTTGTAGAGAAGGCCCTTGTCCCAGATTTGCTTGAGGGCCCACCATTCGGACTCGATAAAGTTGTCATGATATGTAACGTAGGGGTCGTCCATGTCTGCCCAGAAGCCGACACTGCCGGAGAAATCCTCCCACATCCCCTTGTACTTCCAAACGGATTCCTTACACTTTTTGATGAAAGGCTCCATACCGTAGGACTCGATCTGATCTTTACCGTTGATGCCGAGAAGCTTCTCAACCTCGAGCTCGACAGGAAGACCGTGAGTGTCCCATCCGGCCTTACGGGGAACATAGTAGCCCTTCATTGTTTTATAGCGGGGGATCATGTCCTTGATAACACGTGTCAGAACATGCCCGATGTGAGGCTTACCGTTAGCGGTGGGCGGTCCGTCGTAGAATGTGTATGTGGGAGCTCCCTCGGTTGCCTTCATACTCTTTTCAAAAATGTCGCGATCCTTCCAGAAAGAGAGCGTCTCTTTCTCACGTGCGACAAAGTCCATGTTGGTATCTACTTTCTTAAACATAAGCTTGTCCTCTTAAATCTCTGCATTTGAAGTTTATCTTAGAATAAGTTGGGTTTGTTGTCAAGATTGTGAGCTCTTTTGCACGATAAAAGCCGCAGCGGACTGCGGCTTTATCTGTACATTTATGTGTTTTATTACCAAACCGAATTGTCTCTTGCACGAGGTCCGTACGCGTACTCTTCGTACTCGTGCTCGGGAAGCGGCTCCGAGAAAGCGAAGCCCTGGATCATATCACAACCCATCTCACGGAGGAGGATAGCCTGCTGCTTGTTCTCAACACCCTCGGATACAACGTCGATCTTAAGACGCTTGGCCATCTCGATAACGGACTGGATAACGTTCTGTCCACGGTCCGTCTTCTCGGCATTGAGGAGGAACTTACGGTCGATCTTAAGCTCGTCGACGGGCACGTTGTAGAGCGTGTTCATCGAGGTGCTGCCCGTTCCGAAGTTATCCATCGAAACGACGAATCCGTGATCCTTCATCTGCTCCATGATCTTGTTAAGGATGCTCATGTTATCCACAACCACTTTCTCCGACATCTCGAAGATGATGAGGTTCGGGGATACGCCGTACTTCTCGGTGATGGCGATAGCGTCGTTAACGAACTCGGGATTCAGAAGGTTCTGCTGCGAGATGTTGAGCGACAGAGGCATGGGTCTGTAGCCCTTACCTGTCCAAACCTTGATACGGCGGCAAAGCTCTTCGAGCATGTACATGTCGAGCCTTGTTACGAAACCGTTCTTCTCGAACGTCTCAATGAAACGTCCGGGATACATAAGACCCTTAACGGGATGCATCCATCTGATGAGTGCCTCGGCACCGGCCTGAAGACCTGTGTTGAGGTTGAACTTAGGCTGCAGGTATACGAGGAATTCCTTGTTCTCGAGAGCGTCGTACATGTCGCGCTCGATCTCTTTCTCGTCCACGATACGGGACTGCATCTTCTCTGTGTAGAACTCTACCGCGCCTGCGCCCTTGCCCTTTGCTTCCATGTGAGCCATGTTCGCACGGGACATGAGTGTATCGAAATCGTGTGCGTCCTTTCCGCCGAAGGCAACGCCGTAACGGAATGTGAGCGCGTACTTGTCGGAACTTCCTTCACTCTTGTTGACAGCCTCGAGAGAGCTCTCGAGGAACTTGAGTCTTGCCACAAGCTCATCCCTGTTGTGGTAGGAAAGGAGAAGGTCGTACTCTTCACCGAAGTTGTGGCAGAAGTACTCGTCGCGCTTGACATTACTCTTGAGGATCGAGGAGATATCCTTAAGGATCCTGGAGATCTCGTCCTCACCGAAGAAGTCGCGCAGGTACTCATACTTCGCGATACCCATAAGCACGAATGCGTACTGTCCGGAGTTACTCTTTGTAAGGGTCTGGTTAACACCCTTACGGAAGTAGTTGATATTCATGGTTCCCGCAAACTCATCGTAGTAAGCGAGGTTGTACATCTTGTTACGTGACAGTGTCTCGAAGAATCCGTAGACACCGAGTCCGAGCGCACCCACAAGGGCGATGATGAACAGGATGATCGCTGTGGAACCGTTCGAGTCAACATCATCATTGCCGTAGAACTCGAAGAGCTTGTCCTCGTTCATGACCATCATGACGCCCCACTCACCGGTTCCGGAAACGCCCTGGTAAGCCACGTAGTAAGGTCCGTCGCCGAAGAGGTCGACCGTGAGGTTCTCGTCAACCCTCAGGAACAGGCCTCTGCCCTGACGGATGACCGACTCAAACTGAGCACGGCTGTCGGAGTTCTTCTCGAACATATCGAGGACCGTTCTGAGCTTCGAAACGTCAGTTCCGGCCGTAACGCTTATAATACCACCGCTACGATCCAGCAAAAGTATCACTTCGCGTCCACGGTAGTTGCTGATGGTGAGGTTACCCTCAACAACGTTGTCCGAAAGACGGGCACGGAGTGCTCCGACGATACCCGTAGCGTTCATAACGGGTACTGTTGCCATGTAGGCATCATCGTCTTCGCTCTTGAAGCCCGAACGTGTGATGGTGCTGTCACCGATCAATGCACGTGTGTAGTAAGGATCAAAGTTAACGTCGTAGGTCGAGCCGTCCGCACCGGTTGCTTTACCTGTGCCGTCAACGTAGGCGATGTCATCGTAGCCACCCTTTTCGATGAGCTGCGCGAGCGCCGCCTTAAGGCTCTCCTTGTCTGCCCCCACATTGCCGGAGCTGATCGCACCGGCCGCACCCTCAAGGTTCTTTAAGACACCCTGGGTATACACCTGCATCTTGGAGGCGAGTGTCTGATCGAGGATCTCAAACTCTCTCCCCGCCTCCTCGACGCGCATAATGCTTTCGTTGCTGCTTAAGAAGGAATACCCTACGGCCACGCCCGCCAACATGAGCAAAGTCACCGCCGCAAGGATCAGGTATCTCCTTTTCATCTGCTTCCTTCCTTTCTCTTTTTATAGATCAGGGCCCACGTAAGTCCTCCCGCAAGAACGACCGCTATAAGTACCGCGATGAATCCCCTGTAATCACGTGATGCCTTTGATTCTTCGGAACCGGATCTGAAGCTGTTGGCGGTGTTGATGAACTTGCCGCTTTCCGCAAGTCTTTCTTCGATAGACTTGACTGCTTCGTCCTGACCGGTCAGGAGCTCTTCCATCTCAAAGAGTTCGTACTCACCCGTCTCGGGATTGAATACAGGAACAAAGTTGAGGGTTGAAGGATCGATCGTGTTTCCGCTCTTAAGCGAATTCCTGATGATCTCCATGTCTCGTGCAAACGCTGATTCCTTCTCTGTGAGGCCGAACGTTGCATGCTCGATCACGGGCTCCTCTATGTAATCCGCAGGATTGAGAACGATATCCTTAAATGCTGCCGCAATGGCGTCTCTTACGGAGAGACCGTCCTCATCCGCGATCTTGGCCGCTGCTCCGAAGAGCTTGATCCTTGCTTCGCTCTCAGAAGTACCGAGTATCTCGGTGATCGTATCGAGTGAGAGGCTTCCGTCCTCGATGAGTGATGTTGCCTCTGACTCAACCGAAGCGAGAAGTGCAGGATCCACAGATGTGTTCGAAGTCTGTGCCGCTTCGGATCCGAGAGTGCTGTTCGCACCGCCGGTCTGAGCTACGGAGACTTCTCCGTCCGTGTTGCCGTTTTCACCGTTTATGGTGTTGGTTCCGTTAATGGTGTTGCCACCCACGTTGCCCGCAGGTGCCTCGCCGGTCTGAGGAACTTCGCCCTCTGTGCCGTCAGGCGTACCTGTCTCGGCAGGAATAAGTGCTCTGCCTGAAGGACCGTCGCCCACATCACCGCCACCGGCTCCGTTGTCTTCGGGCTGGGTACCAGTTGTAAGCTCTTCCTTCTCGCCTTCGCCGCCACCGGCCGAGCGATCTTCGGATCCGACTACGTCTTCTGTATTAGGCTCGGGCTGACCGTCAACCGATTCTTCTCCAACTTCCGTGCCTGTTCCGTTCACGGCATCTCTCTCGCCGATTCCGGAATCGATTCCGTCAGTTGCATTACCTGAGCCGTCAAGGTAAGGACCTTCGACAACATCGGTCGATGTGATCTCTTCACCGGATACAGGTGATCTGCGAACGATTCCGTCAACATTCACCGCACCGCTCCTCAAAGCATCGGAGAGTTCCATTGCATGAGCGAAGCTTACCGCACGACTTCCGCTCGATGCGTCTCCGCCACCCGATGCAACGCCTCTGCTTGCAGCCTGCTCGTAGAGGATCTCTCCCGTTACGAAGTTGAATGCGCAGAGTCCGCCGTTTGCGTAGCGAACGATACAGTAAGGTGCTCTGATCTCACGCGAGCTGCTCATCTCGTAGATTCCTTCGGTACTGATGCCTTCGGGAACCTTGAACGCTTCATCAAGGAGAACCTGAAGCTTTCTGTCCGAACCGAGAGCTGCGAAATATGTGTTTTCAAGGTCGCTGTAGAGGATCACGCTGTCAGGTCTTACCTTCTGACTTGTGCGGATACTCTGCAGACTCTTTCCGTCTGTGTAGAAGAGGAAGCCGTCTCTTACAGTGCTCTCTCCCGTACTCAGATCGGTTGTTACCGAGTAGGTAGCGTATGTTTCGATCCTGTAGCCGCCGTACTCTCCTGTTGCCAGAGGCGCAGGTGTACGTTCATCCAAAGTCACGGTTCCGCGACTTGTCGCGTCGGTCACAACACCGGTCTCAAGCTCGATGATGCTTCCGTCACGTTCAAGTGCCTTGCCGTCGTAGAGGTTGACGAACTCACCGTACCTTGTGGGCAGTGTGCTCGATCCCGATCCTCTCATGATTCCTTCGGCTGCAAGTATGTTGTACGAACCGCCGGCTGCCGATACGTAGTGAGCAAGCTCAGCTCCCGTGGAAGCAACCACCGTCTCGCCCTCTGCGCCGGTAACAACAACCGTCACATCGGATACGAAGTCGTACGTGAAGCTGATTGTCTTCCTGTCCACAACACCCGAAACGATCTGTCCGCCGATCGATACCGTCCATGTGTATGCAGGATCGATACGACTGAAGTCTATCGAGATCGTGTCAACACCCGAGGAGTAAAGCGTAGCCTGAGGCATACCCGAAAGGTCGATCAGACCGCCACCCTGGCTGTTACCACCGCTGCCTGAACCGTACGATACACCGGGAAGAGCAAGCTTAACCCTATCCCAATCATACAGATCCTTCATACCCCACGTAGCATTGTTCTGTGTTGAACCACCCATTGTGAGGGTCGGCATGAATCCGCTTGCCACATCTTCGTACTTGAAGCGATTCGTGGTGTAATTACTTGTTGTCATTCCGGTCTGCGTAGGCCATTCAAGGCTTGTATAAGCAGTACCTCCGGTCGCCTTAAGACGATCGTTATCATATTTCTGTATCCTGTTTTTGACCTTACTGTCCACATGGGTGTTGACATAATCATCACCGCTCTGCGTGTAATAAGTCTCGCTTTGAGGAACATTCCTAAGCTTGATCCCTCGATCGGCATCCGAAGTGTCTACAGGATTCTTTTTAACCTGGAGCAATGCATCTTTATAGATTGCACCTGTCTTAACATAGTTGACGCTACCCGCAAGTCTGTTCATGATCAGATCGCCCTTGGTCCTGTCAGAACTCTGGGTACCCTTTATGATCACATTACCGAGTGCAAGCCATCCTACATCGGACGAATCAGTGTAGAAGTCCTGTTCATACGCACCCATCAGTCCACCGACATTTGATTCACCAATAACCGTTGCGGCACTGACAATATACTTGAACTGAGGGTGTTCGGATACTGATGAAGATCCCATATAAACACGACCCGCAATACCTCCGACCTTGGATCCGGTCCTGCTGGTTGCATCATACCTCCTTGCTTCAACAACAGTCTGACTGTCAACAAATATCGCCTGAGCATTGTAACGGAAGATCTCTCCGATCGCACCGCCGACATTATCACCGCCCACGATATCACAGTTCTTTACTACGAAGCTGTAGTTACCGCCGAACGATGTATAATTGCTGTCGTATGCCGAAACACGTCCTCCGATACCGCCGACATAAAGTGATCTAGGTGCGAAGACGTATGTATCTTCAGCTACCAGCGTACGTGCGCCTGTAGCATATCCTACAACACCGCCGATATAGTCATATCTGGTAGTTACCTTAGGATTGTACATCGACTCGTTGTAGTTAAACTTGATCTGACGATCCGTGTTATGAAGCCCCTGAATAGTTGTACCTGCAGCACTATACTCAGTTGTGCCGGAAAGCGCAACACCAAGTGCTTCACGAACCTTACCCTGACGACCGTACTGCCATTCCTGTGTACCGAAGGTATCACCCCCCCTGTACGATGTCATACCCCATGTAGCTTCATCCCAGAAAGACTTCCTCAAAGCCTTCAACTCAGCATCAGATTCATTATCAACCTTTCCGAGGATAGCATTCTTCCATTCGAAGTACTTTCCTTCACCCTTTTGCTGCTCATCATCATGACTCGTGATACTCGAGTTCTCTTTACCGACATATGACTTCTTCGTTACGGGATTTGTTCCATCCGTATCGTTGACATATATGCCCGTCGCACTGAATACACTGTCTATCTCGTTCTTATAATTGCTTCCGGGTCTGAAGAACATTGAAGGCCAAGTATCGTCCGTACGTTTCAGCGATTCGCCGCCAACCTTCTCATGAATACGCGAAACGTAGACATTCTTCGATCGGCAATCGATTGCTGCATATCGTCCGACAACACCACCGGTATACGATCCACCGAGGACAACGCTGTCTTCGACATCCATCTTCCAAGCTCCACCGAGACCGACACCACCGCCGATTGATTCACCGGCGTATGACATCATGAGTCCGTTCTTTACCCATGAACGAATAGATTCGTCCGTTGTTCCGTTGTCAAGAGGATACAAGCTTATGTTTCCGTCAACGCCGGTTCCCGTCGTTCTGCGGTAACCGTCACTGTTCCATCCTCCGATGTAAGCACGTCCTGCGATACCTCCAACATAACTGTGTCCCGATACAAAGACGTTTTCAATATGGAGTTTTCCTGCACGCTGGTATGTACCTCTGTCTTTTGCGTTTCCAATGATACCGCCTATAAAGCTCGAAGGAACATTGCTCGAATTCAGTCTTGAGAACGAAACGATATCTTCCGCGTCTACATCCCAGATGTACGTACCACCAACCTGAGTACCGGCTACACCGCCCATACACTGTCCGGCTGCGTCAAGGTATACTCTGCGTGCCTTCAGTCCATCGATACCCGCGAACTTGCCCATGAACGCGACATAACCGCCACGGTTAGCGTATGTGCTGAGATAATAGATTCCTCTCTTAAACTGGATAACATTGATATCTTCAACTTCAATGTTCCTACTTATGTTGTAGATAAATCCTATAGGCGCCATATTCGCCGAAGCAAAGGCTGTAAGCGTAATATCCTTGAACTTCAGATTCTGAATCCTGCCGTTGACGATTCCGATAACAGCCGTCTTGTTTGACGCCTTACTCTTTGTAACACCGGCGTCATAAGTCTGAGCGATATTACACTTCTCAAAGGTAATTCCGGCAACTCTTCCTGTCGCTTGTTCGATGAACGCCGAGGTGTTACCGTCTGTGTCACATTCATAAAGACTGATACCCTTGATCTTTACCGCACGTGAAGTATCATATGTCCCGTCGTCATTAAACGGACTACCGTTTCCACCCTTGTTACCGATGAAATGATTTACGATGACGTTATGCTGCAATCCATTGATCTCATTATCAAAATTAAGATCGGCTGTAATGTAAATATTGTAGCCTCTCGTTCCAAATCGGGAGGAACTCATAAGCGCGTTCCATTCCGCTTCGGAGCCGATACTGATCCAACCTTCATTAAACCCAAGGTTAAGGTAAACATTCTTCTTCTTGTCTACCGTTTTTCCGGCAGTGTTTGCCTCGATCGCCGGCATAGTGGCAATAGTAGACTTCTTGTAGTTTACCGCTGTCAGGAAGTATTTATCCTTCGCCTGTACTACCTTTTGCTCTTGTCCTCCCAACGTAGCAGTGTTGTAAAGCCTAAGCGTACCAAAAATACTTGTTCCCACAACCTTACCGTTCTCGGTAATGGTTGTTACGGTGGGTGTAGCATTCCACTCCGCTCCGTCAAACTCTATACCCGAGCCGTCACTTTCGATCATGATCGAGTCATCATGAGAAAGTGTAAGGGCAAGCTGCGGATACTCGTTAAACGCATCGTTACACTCTGAAACAGTGAACTCCTTAACCTCCAGTTCGCTTGGCTGAAGTGAGAAATCCTGCTGTCCGGGAAGGAGCATCAGATTGCCGCTCTCATCTGTATAACTGTAGTAGAGCTTAGGCATGATCCCGTTCGAGATATCAGTCTCGTTAATCTCAAACTTGTCCTTCCATGCAAGTCTCGGACGAAGAAGTGCATCTTCCCAACCGTAAGTTACCTTACCTGCATAGGAACCGGTTGTAGTAAGCGCATCGTACGAAATAGTATTAAAGTATGCCAAACGTGATGTCTCTGTCTCTTCCTTGTCATGCGATACAAACGGCTTTCCGTCCATATTGTACTGATCGTATACATACTGATGCTTTCCGAGACGAATACCCTTCTTGTCAGCGTTTGATGTGCCTGTGTAGAAACCTACAACAGGACCGAGCGTTGCGGGATCAACCGACGAGCTCTTCGATACGATCCTTCCAAAGACAACTCCGTAGTTCCAATCCCAACCTGAAAGCTTCGAGGTATAACCTACAACACCGCCCACGTTGTCAGCCATGGTAACGATATCAACATCAGTGTAGTAGTTCCTGATGAAGTATTCTTCTGTGTAGTAGTTACTCTTACTCGATGTCGATACATCGTTCATGCTCATGACAGATCCGATAAGTCCGCCGGCATTCGAATAGTTTGTATTGATCTGTCCTCTGACAGCATACACATTCTCAAGTTCAATACCGTTAACGGTGTAACCAACCATACCACCGATACCGTAGATATCGCCCGCCTGATCGGCATGGATCTCAAAGTTGTCAATATAGCAGTTATGGATGATAAGACCGAGGTCGTTGTGTCCTACAAGACCTCCGACCGATGCTGCCGTCGAGTTATCAACCGGCATACCTGTCGAAAGGTAAACATCATGTACCGAGCAGTTTGTTATCTGGTTCTCAAAGTAATTTCTTGCGAGCAGTACGCCGCAGAACTGAGTGATGTTTTCAAAGCGCGCTCCGTAGACATGAACATTGTCAAGGCTTCCTCCGCTACGGAAGGTTGCTACAAGGCCCATGTACTTAGCTGTTGATTTGGTTGCTCCGAAGATACTCTGATCCATGGTATGGATGTTTCTTACCACAAGATTTCTAATGGGTCCGGCTACTTTACCGAACACAAATCCGACATCGCCAACGTCGATATTGCTTATCTCATGATTATCACCGTCAAACTTACCGGTGAAACAATAATTGTTGTCGTCGGTGTTGTAATCTGCCTGAATAACTCCGCTGCTGTTTCTTCTGCTTACAGCGAATACCTTGGCATCGTAGCCTGCAAAGTCGATATCATTAGCAAGTTTATAGTTCTCATCAAGACCGTACGAGATTGAGGCAAAGTCTTCAACGCCCCTTATCGGCTTATAGAACGATGCATAAACCGCTACATACTCTCTCGCATCCAGTGTTTTGTCATAAACACTGGAGCTTCCTCTTGTCGAGAATCTGAAGGACCTAAGGTTATAAACATCGTAGTACTTCAAAGGATTGTAAAGCCTTACGTTAACGTAATAGAACTTTCCTTCCTCCCACTGCTGAAGGATCCTTGTTGAAAGGTTTTCAACTTCGATGCTGTTGACTACGTAGCTGTTGGGGTTATAGAAAGTGACCGTAGCAAAAGCTTCCGCATCATTCTGTTCAGTAACTATCGCTGCAAGGGGAACGATCTCATTTACGGTCTGAGTGATAGCGGGCAGTGCTATCATAGGTTGCGCCGGCATACACTCATCCATACGGACATGAGGATAACATCCTCTGTCGATATTATCGTATTCCCACTGACCGGGCTTTGTTATATCGTCGCTGTCAAAGAGGGACTCATACCAATGATAATCGTAAAGAAGCTCTTTACGTATCTCGTTTGAATCATATGCAAGTCCTCGGTAGTCGATACACTTACCGTAATCAAGTCCGCAACTGTAGTGGTATACATTTGACGAGTGTCCGTAAACGTTGTTACCTTCAACGAAGTTGAGGTTAGCCGGTGAAATACCATACTGAGCCACGTAGCGGTGTTGCCCGTCGTTCTCCTTATAGGTAAGCACCTTGGCCGCAGAGAAGCTGTTACGAACATAACCCTCATTCAAGCCGCAGACAATAGCGCCCTTCTTGTAGATGGAGTTGGTATCGTTGTTACGAAGCTCCATATCAACAAGGCCGTAGACACTTTCTATTATACCGTTGACGTTCCTTCGAACGATACCGCCGGTATAGTAGCTACTTGTATAATAGTTTTTCGCTGTGGTTTCGTTTGAATGAACCTTCTTATACTCTTCCCACTCGGCGAGCTGCCTGATCTTAGCTCCTGTGGTGGTACAGGTATAACCGTTTCTGACAATACCGTAATTGGTGTAAACTGCAAGAGCGACACCATCGGCATACCAGAAGTGCATATCCTCCTGAAGGTCGATGCTGAAATTTTCAACAACGCCCGTCGGATAATTGTTTTCGCAAAGCATTCCTCTGATCCACTGGGATTCTCTGAAGTTGCTTACATTTCGTCCTTCATTCCATTGCCATACACCGGCATTGTCATAATAACCGAGCGGTTCGATCTTGTTCTTGTAAACAACCATGATACCGTTCAGGTGTCCGCGGTTATCATAAACAACTCCACGAAGGTTCTTGTAATTATTTAAACCGTCACCCTTCTGGAAAACAAGATTTCTGATCTCACCGTAAGGTCCGAGTGTATGTATAAGGTATTCTGCCGTCTTGTGAACAAGCGTATGTCCGTCAAAGTCGATAACACCGTTAAACAGCTTGGTGTTGAAGATGTTGGCACGGTCGATCACAAGATCGTTAGTAACGATATAACTTTCCGAAGGATGACAGTACGCATCATACAGATCGTTTTCATCGTTGATAGCGTGTATGATACGGTCGGATGTAAATACTACCGTTCCGACACGGACACTGTAGTTGTTGATCTTAACCCAGAGCTCAAGTCTGTAGTACTTACCGGTACTAACTCTGACACCGAAGTTGGTATCGATCTGGTTAGATCCTCCGACAAAGGTCTTTTGACCGAGCGGCGTCCCGTGACCATCAGGATCATAAGGATCGTATTCATACATATCAAGCAGACAATTGTCACTTGCATGCTCTCTGTCCTCGCTCTGAAGGAGTTCTCTCCACTCATGCACACGTTCACTGATAAGGTGATATCCGCTCGAACCTGCAGACTCCTCACCTTCTTTTTCGTATACTCTCACGTAATACTTGGAAACAGAACCCGAACCAAGCTGTCCGAAGTCATCCTTAAGAATAGCATTAATGTTAGCTGTGTATGCCTTGTCTCCGAACTTGTGGAACGAAAGACCCGAGAACATGTAAACACCGCTGTTGTCAGTACTCTTCCCACCAAGGGGATTATCAAGGTTCAAAGGCGTAGCCTTAAGGTAAACCGTTACATCATTTCCTGTAAGATAGGTGTTGAGTCTGATGTAGTTACTGGTCCAGTAATTTCTTGAAAGTGCCGCATTGGTACTTGCGTCATGTGCATCGACCCTGACAAAAGCATTGGGATCATCATAATCCGAAAGCGGCTGTGTGCATGCTTCATCTGCGAAGAGCTGATAATGCGTGTATCTGTTCCTGGTCGGGTAGATACCGGGCTCTATGATGTTATAACTCTCGTCTCCGAGATCTACCTTGATCTTGTAAACCGCCTGCTGCAGATAAACCTTTGCGCCGTTTATCTTCTGGGCTGCGCCGGCTATATAGTAATTCTTGTCAATGCTGAGCTGTCCTTTGGTCAGCCAGTAGTTGCAGGTTCCGGTAGTTTGATTGGAGAATTTACCGGTAATGTTTCCGCTCTGCTGGCCGCTGCTTCCGACCATTACCCTTACTTCGGGAGCCAGATCGTAGGCATCATTTATACTCATGAGCGAAATATCGGCTTTAATGGATTCATGCGTAACGATCTTCAGACTTTCATCCCTGTCATTTACGAAGATCTCTTTACTGATCTCTCCCGATGCCTTGGTCCATCCCTTGTTGTAGCCTTTGGCAATAAAACGAACCGTATATTCCTCTTCACGGGCAAGGTTGTTAAAGCGTAACTCCTCAAACGTATCGGAGACGCTGTTAAACTTTCTCGATCCCATAACATCACCTGCACGGTTAGTTACGATCAGATCGATCGGATATTCACTGATAGCTCCGTCAGGGTCATTAACCGAGAGTCCGAAGAGCGTAAAGAAGCTCGACGATGCATAGTATGCCTGAAGGTTAATTGTTGCGCGCTTACGGTAAGTTCTGAACGTACTTCTGGAAAGTACCGTACGCACATCACTGTGATGACCGCTTGTTCCGACAGAAGCGTGTGCTGTGGCCTTCATCTGATACTGCGTGTTTGTATCAAGACCCGTTACAGCGATTCTGAGCTCCTTACTGTACTTAAGACCGATAGCGCTTCCGGTGGCCGTTGCGGGATCCGTTTCCGTCATAAGCTGGTCGATGATTCTCTTCTGATCTCCGCCATATTCGCTTCCGAAGGTAAACTGACCATTTACAATGTAGACATCGGTGCTCTGACCGCCTGAGAGCTCGGCAAACTTTCGATCATACTCAAGTTTCTTCTCTTTCTCGGCTTCAGCACGTGCCACTTCAAGAGCCTGTGATTCGAGCATGCCATCAAGGATTGCAAAATCATCGATTATTGCAACCAGCTTATTATACTCTTCACTTCCGATACCGACTTCACCGTTATCGAGCTTCCTCTGTGCTTCGTCAGCTTCGGCCTTACGATCGGCATATTTGATCGGAATATTCTCTCCCGTTGTTTCGTCAAAAACGTCAGACATCTCGGTATATGCATTTCGAGTGTCATTAAGGGCTGTAGGATAGTAATCCGTGAGAACAGAATCATACTTAGCCTGAGCAGCTATGTTCGAGAGTCTGATCCATTCGCCGAGTTCAGGCGGACGTGTTCCTTCAATGACAGAGGCAACATCGGTGTAATCGGTGTCTTCCGTAACATCACAGATTACAAAGGATATCTGCGCATTAGGATCCGGTGTGTCTTCGAATGTTCCGGTATCGTTTCCGCTTTCATCCTTTATCCCCTTATAGAAACCTACGGTAATATTCTCGATCAGATCAAGTAACTGCTCGTTGGTTCTCTCCCCGATCCTGAGGGTCATATAAAGCTGTCCCTCTGAAAGATTCTCTTCCGTCGCAGGGATATCGTTGTCAAGGAAGAGGTTTCCGAGTGATGCGATCGATGCAGTCGTGAACTTTGACTGTCCGAGCTGTTCTTCTCTCCACTTAATATCATCAGGGATAATTCCGTTTTCAAAATCACTTGCATCGAACTTGTAAATATCACAGTCCGCAATCACCTCAAGTATGTAGACACACTGATCCGTGAGGTTGGTAAACTTGACAGCTATCTCCTTGTACCTGTTCGAGTCAACACCGGCTGCTCCGGCCGACTCGTCCCAAATTCCATCAAGAAGCGCTGCAGGGAAGTAGTGCTCGTAATCATCTTCCTTAATCGCGAAACTAATAGCACCGCTTGTGGGAACCGTAAGGTACTCGACCTCCGTCTTCACCACCTGACCCGTTGTATCAACGATACGGAATCTGGTGTGCTGGATACCTGCGTTTCCGCTGTTGCTCAGTCTGATAGCTACCGTGTAGTCTTTGATCTTGTTATTCTGCACACGGAAAGTAGCACGGGGTCTTTCGGTACATGTCTTAAAGGAACCCGAGATTTCATCTGTTCCGTTGGCAAAGAGGAGTCGTACGCCTCCACGGTCATATGCATGGATTACATAATTGTATTCGGAGTTGGCTCTGAAGATCCTGGAGCTCTCATACTTAAGGAATTCACCCTTTCTGAGTTTGTTCAGATCCGAGGATGTGAGCGTTACTTCACGAGTATCTCTGCTGTCAGCAGCATTGGTGACAACAAATTCAAGGCGGCTAAGATACTCAACCGACTCTATAAAACGATTGCCCGGATTGTCACGCACTATTCCGAAGTACATATCGTCGAGTATGAACGAGTTAGACTCCTTCTCACCTTTTGTATAGGTAAGGTCAAGCTTGTCAAGGTAGTCTCTGCTCTTAGTTGTAAATGTTGCTTTACCGTAGTCCATGATGTCTTCTGTCATCACATCGCCATATGCATTGATGTAATTAAGGACAACCTTCATGGTGTATGTAGTCTCAGGCTTGAAGGGTTGTGCGAGGCGAAGAGCGCCGCTTCCGAGAACTGTCTTTGAGTAAACAAGCTTGCCCGAATCATCGGTTCCTTCTTTGACAAAGAACTGAACTCCGTAACGCTTGTAAAGGAACTGTGCGTTCTCGATATTGAAGTTATCAAGGAAGATAGTAAATGTTCCTGTTGTAATATCACCAAGGTGAACTTCAGGCTTCTTCCACTCTTCATAATATACCGGACGTCCCGGCTTGTCCTTATACTCCCTGGGTATCGGAACAGGTGCTGCCGCTGCAGGCGCAGGTGCAGCAGGCGCAGCCTCTGCAGCAGGTGCGGGAACCATGGGATCCTCACCTGTCGAAGTGGCTTCAATAAAAGGTATCAATGTAGGAGTAGGCAAAGGTGTCGCGGTAGGTCTCGGTGTGGGCGTAATACGCTCACCTACATCTTCTGCCGGAAGGGGATCGTCAGCCGGTGCCGGAGGCTCAGGAACCTTTGTAGGACGGGGAGCACGTGTAGGTCTCTCCTGAGGATCAGGTGTGATCAACTCGCGATCTTCGTCTTCTTCCCTCTCTCCCTCACCGGGAACATCGTTATTTGTCTCCTCGTCAGACTTGCCACCGTCTGTAGAAGTTGAAGTACGTATCAACCCTTCATCTGTATCGTCGCCTTCTGAATCCCCGGCAACATAATTAGGGTCACTGAAATTGTATTCGGGTCTTTCTTTGCTGTCTTCCTCTTCACCCTCCTCTTCAGGTGCCTTTGTGGGAGTAGGTGAAATCTGTTCCTTTACCTTTCTCTCGGTGTAAAGACCGAGCTTCTCAAGGAACTCAATATATGTGTAATTAAAGCCTCCCAGAGAGATGTTCGCCACCTTGGAAACGGGAGCGATCCTGTTGAAAAGGAGCGCGTCGCCCGAGTAATAGTAGTAATCGATCTCGTCTTCCATAAAACGGATAAACGAATGAACCGGAATCTCTCCGGCAGTTGTGAGTGAACCTCCGACAGTAAGGGCATCCGCATTCATGTACAGACCGTTACCGGCATCTACAAGGATAAAGTCCTCTCGATATGCACGCTCCATATCGGTGTTGTATGTAACACCACCGCTCATGTAGAGGTTTTCATAAGAATCAACATATTCGAAAGATCCGGTGATCAGCTTGTCAACACCGCTGGTGAACATGACTGCCGAACCGTTATTGATCACGTAAGGATAGTTGGGCGAAATGGGAGTGTAGTCGTTGCCCACATAGAACTTGCCCGACTTTTCGTAGACAATGTCGGACTGAGATGCAGTGATCGCAGGGATTGAAGTAACAACAGCGCTTTCGTCGGTCGCATACAAACAATCATGTACCTGTTCTCCGACAAAAAAGCCGTCGTTAACAAGTACAAGCTTTGCATTGTAGCCGCCTGATACGATAAAAAATATCGATGCGATAATAAGTACAAGAGCGATACCGCCCATGGCTATAAACAGTCCCATGCCGCGTTTCTTCATCCTGTAACCCTCCGTTTTCTTTCTCTGTCTCAGTCAAAAAATGATCTATACAAACCGGGCTGTGATGCAACAAGCAACTCTTCTCCATCAGCAGTCAGGATATCCCGCTTGATGACATCAACGCCTCCACCGTCCTCAAAGGTGACTCTGACGGAACCGGTCTGCAAAATATACGAGTAAGATTTGTCCTCTCCCGTATCGTAGAAGTCAAGTCTGTCAAATCCGTCGTAAGTGACGCACGAAAACGGCGCCAGTTCAAACGACATATCAGCCCACGAAAGTGTAACAGCTTCCGTAAAAAGGAAGTTCTCCAAGCCGTCAAATAAAACACCGCGCGGGAGGAGCTTTTTTACGCTCTCATCCGAAGTAACCGCGTAGATCTCACCGTTTTCCCCGATCTCTTTCGTAATCCTCGAGAAAGCGGGGAGCGAATACTGCTTCTTGCCTTCCGTATCTACAAAACCGTAGTCGGCCGGAAGGTAAACATATTCTCCTCCGTAAAGCGGACCGCTTTGGATCTGCGTAGCGAGTTCTTCTCTCTTCTGATACCATGCTCCGTTCAGGCTGTACACTTCCAGATTTTCAGGAAGGTCATAACGGTTTCCGAGGAAGTACTGGTAAGTTGCCTCAGGAACTATAAGGCTGGTGTCTTCAATGGGTTTTGGTGCCTCCGCCGACTCCTCGATGTCATCGAGATCTATATTCTCAAGTCCGCTCACGGCACTGTCTCTTTCAACAGTGAGTCCGAGTACCGCAAGGAAATCATTCATAACGTAGCTCTGACCGTCAACACTTACAAGGCTGTCTTTCGTGATACCGTGAGACGAACGTATCGCCTCTGTATCGGAAATGCTTGCCGTCTTCATGCTGTAACTGTCAAAAAGCACAAGCTCCATCGGAGATATCGTAAAGCTCTCACCGGGTGAAGTGACGGTAAACTCGTTAAGCGCAAGGAAAAGATTCTTTGTGCACGAAAGAAGCAACAGCCCTTTGCCTGAATCTCTCCTTGTATAATCATCCCCAAAAAATGCTTCTTTTATGAGAAATGCATTCCCTTCTACCTTACGTAACTTGAGGTTTTTTTCAAGGAAAACAGCGTCTTCCCAAGGAATATAGATATAACTGTTATTATCAAAGAACAACGGAAGCTGCGATGAAAGCTTCTCACCGTTGTACTCGATCGACCCGTCCCCGATCACGGCCTTTCCGTCCGAAGACAGTACACATACGATCTCGCTTATATCGGTTTCGGCTCCGGGAACCTTCATTATACTCAAAAGCCTGTTCGTGTTGACAAAAGCGTAACCGTAATCCTTAAAAACAACTTCTCTCTCGGATCCCGAGAAAAAAATAATTCCCAGAAGCACCACAAGGGCGAGCACAAGAGGTAAAACCACAAATGCCGCTCTTTTTGATATAAGGCTCTTAGCCCCGGATGTTTTTTTCATGCTCAATTTACATACTCACTAAGATTTGACGGATTGACAAACAGCATCTGTTCCGTTCCGTCGGTTTTTATTAAAATATTGGTTCCCAGATCCACCTTCGTGCCGTCTCTCATGAGAGCGTACGCTTCTTTCCCTATCAGACTGTATACGGCGCATGCATCGGATATCGGATCAAAAAGCATTAGCGAACCGTTGTTTACAGCTGTCAGATACGAGAAGGGAGATATAGTAACAGTCACATCACCGATGGTTAGCGTAGTATCCTCAAAGAAGATGTAAGTATCACGTCCGTCATAGAGGAAGAAATCACTTGCATCACGTTCTCTGGACTCACTGCTGATATTGTACGCACCGTCCTCGTAGGTTATAAGACTCAGGTTGTCGACTCTCTTCGTTGAAGAAATAGCCGGCTGTATGATCGCATACGTACGGGGAAGAAGGATCTTTGAAGTGCTTCTTCCGTCCCCAAAATAAAGGGGTGTTTCAGCAAGTGTTACCTCTGCTCCGTTCTTGTCTGTAAGAATACAGCCGGACCCCTGCTTACGGATCGTGGTAGGGTAGTCGTAATACACAAAATCAGACTTGACTACCTGATAGATCTTTGTATCAACCTCAACGCTGTCAAGCCCCGACACTATACTTCCCGCCAATCCAGCCGGAAGAACCAGTATTACGAAGCAAAGGAGTGTTGTTATCAAGTGAGTCATTGGACGAACCCTTGTACTGAACTCACGCGTGACACTCTTCCTGTGCCTCGAAGTGGATGCGCCGAGCAGAACATCTATTGAAAGCAATGTTCTCGCAGCCGCCACAACAACCAAAAGGATGTTGAAGATCACAAGAAGAACGATAACGCTTTCTCTCTTCTGAACTTCGTTCAAATAATCGGAGATTATCCCGTTGACATAGACAGCTCCGACACCTGCTGCGGTGAGCATGACGTCACCGATGAGTCTTAAAACACATCCAACGAAGATATCCCGTTTAAAGGTAACTACAAACGTCAGACCCATGGTCACCGCTTCCGTGAAGATCACTGCGATCACTGTCTTCTCTCCGTAGTCGTGAACAAGAGCAGCAGCCACCAGGTAAACAAAGAAACGCAGGATGATAACAGCCATAGTTAAAGAATCAAGCTGGTCAAAGCCTGCCGCAGCAACCTTAAGGCGACTTGTGCGGTTGTTAAGGTCAAATCTGTTAGCCAACCTCACTGTCCTCCTTTAAGAGTATCTTAAACACATTATTCTTGATGCAGTAGAAGCCCTTTACACCCTCCAGCTTCCTGACGTCGTTATCGGTCACGATCTCAAGCTCTCCGTCCATCTCACCGAGCGTGGGCATGTAATCAACCATGATCAGGAGGTTCGACTTCTTGTCCCTCAGTCTCACCATGTGCACATCATGAAAGACCTCGTAACCTGTTGCGAAGCTGATGAGGATCACTTCTATGTACTTTTTCTGAAGCTGTTTCTTCATAAATTACCTCAGGCTCTGTCTTTCTTGTAGTCGTAAAGATTACTGATGTAGAGGAATCTGTTCTCGTCTGTTGTATCGTACTTTCCTGCAAGGATAGCTTCAACATCGTCAAGTACGTCTTCTATCTTAACAAAACGTCCGGGGATGTTGGTAAACTGCTCAGCAACGAACATGGGCTGAGTAAAGTAGTTACGAAGCTTTCTCGAACGATAGAAGATGTTGTAATCCTCTTTCGAAAGCTCCTCGATACCGAGTACGGCAACGATCTCTTCAAGCTCCTCGTAACGTGTCATGTATCTGAGTACTTCGGAAACAAGGTTGTAATGACGCTCGCCGACCTTCTCGATATCGATCATTCGTGACGATGTACGGAACACGTTAACTGCGGGGTAGATACCTTTCTCGGCAACCTTACGGTCAAGAACGATCTGTCCGTCAAAGTGAGATGTGATCGCATGAACCGCTGCGTCGTTGTAATCATCGGCAGGGATGAAAACCGTCTGGAACGATGTGATCGATCCGTCCTCTGTCGAGTTGATCCTTTCCTCTATCTGTGATACATCGGAAAGAAGTGTGGGCGGGTAACCGTTATCGATAGGCATGTTCTCAAGCTCGGCTGAAATCTCGGAACTAGCCTGTACAAAACGGTAGATATTATCAACGAACAGAAGCACGTCCTGCTTGAGCTCGTCACGCAGGAACTCGGCCTGTGTAAGACCCGAGAACACCGCACGTGAACGTGACATCGAGTTCTCACCCATCTGTCCGAAGGTGATGGTCATCTTTGAAAGCAGATCGCCGTCGATCATTTCGTCGTAAAGTTCCTTACCTTCACGGGAACGCTCGCCGACACCGATAAATACCGAGTTACTCTGAAGGAACTTGTACACGTTGTGGATAAGCTCCTTGATAAGTACTGTCTTACCAACACCGGCACCACCGAGGAGGCCCATCTTGAAGCCCTTCTGCATGGGTGCGAAGAAATCAAGAACCTTGATTCCGGTCCAGAGGATCTGTCCGTCAGTGTTGATCTCCTTAAGAGACATGTTTCTTTCGTAAACGTTCTTTGTATGAGGGTTCTCGATCACGTTACCGTCGATCAGACGTCCGTAGGAATCGAAAACCTTGCCGAGGATCTCATCGGAGTACTCGGTTCTGAGGCCGCCGTCTACACGCTCAACCTCAACACCTCTTGTAAGTCCGATAACGCTGTCGAAAGGAACGGCGATCGCAAGGTTACCGGCGATCTGCGCGATCTCGAAGCGGTTCTTGTGCTCACTGTTCACGGTCTCTACTATATCCTTAACCCTAACATCCGTATCACTCAGCAGAATCTCAACTCTCATTGAAGAAACTGCGATTATTCTTCCAAGACTCATTTTGTAGTGTCCTCCTCATCTATCCTAAACTAATTAGCGGATTTCTTTGCCATCTTTTTGGTGAAGTTATCAATAACCTTCTCAAACTCTTTCGCAACCCTCTCCTTACGGATCTGTACAAGCTGTTCTGCCTCGATCTCTTCGATCTTCTTGAGCGACTCCGAAGTGGAGTTCTGGCGGTAGATGTTCTCCGAAGCGTAACTGTTAACCTCGGCGATCTTTACCTCGTAGTTGACGTAGCTTGTAAGCAGGTTGTAAAGGATGCGGTTCGCATCACCTTCCACAAAGAAGTCTTCCGTGTAGACCTTTGTTCCTACTTCTATGTCGAAGGGGAAGATCTTCTTCTTCGTGATCTCGATCCTCGACGTGTTGTAGAAGTGGTTGTAGATCAGGTTGATCTGCGAATGTTCCTTGCCCATGATGGTTCCCACAAGGAGTTCATGGACTTTATCATAGCTTGAGTAGAACTCTTCACGAGGAAGTGAAAGGACAACTCCCTGCGCGCTCTGCCGCAGCTTTCTTCCGATCAGTATCTTGTCAGCATCCGAATCTTGTTCGACGTACTGATTGACCGTAAAATTGATGTTGCCGCAGAATCCGAAATCGCTTCCGATGTAGATATTGAGCGGCGGTTTTGTTTCGTCTATGCTCCACAGCTTTTTGTCAAGCTGGAAGTTACGATTGTTAGCGATCAGGTCGATGATATCCGATGCTTCTCTTTCGAGCTTGAGGTACTTCTCGGCTTTCTTTCGTGCCTTGTCAACACGGATGAGGGCGTGGAAGTTCATGACCTTCACTATCGGTTTAATCCTCATAAAAACCCCCTATTATCCGAGATCAACAAGTCCGTCAAACATGTGCTGCATTTCTTCGGGCGGGATGGGTGAGAACTTGTACTGACGAAGCTTGTTACGGATAGCCTTGCCGTTACGCATGCTCTTTAAGAGCTCGGGGCTCATCTCGTCTTCGTTTGCAAGCTCGTAGACGTCACACTTCTCGAGATATGCAAGAAGCTCACGTCTTACAACCGCACCTACTGCCTTCATCTCTCTGGTCTGAACGGCACCGCCGAGACGGGATACCGAAAGACCGTACTCGATAGCGGGCTTGTTACCCTTCTCGAAGTTCTTGGTCGAGAGCACGATCTGACCGTCCGTAATGGAGATGATATTTGATGAAATGTAGTCTGTGATGTCGCCGCCCTTTGTCTCGCAGATAGGAAGGATGGTAACCGAACCTCCGTCCTTATGCTGACATCCTCTCTCGAGAAGACGGGCATGTGTATAGAAAATATCCGAGGGATATGCGTCACGTCCGGGAACGGTTCCTGTAAGAAGACCGATCTCACGGCAAACATCCGCATGACGCTTAAGGTCATCGATACAAACAAGTACGTCCTTGCCCTCGAGCATGTACTTCTCTGCTACTGCAAGACCCATGAAAGGAGTGGTCTTGATAACGGGAGGAAACTCGTCATTGAACGCACTGATGATGATCGTGTACTCCATCGCACCACGCTTTAAGAGCTCATAAAATACGTTCTTGATCTCTTTCTTTGTCTTACCGATAGCGATATAGATACAGATCATGTCGCGACCCTTCTGGTTAACGATCGCATCGAGACAGAGCTGAGTCTTGCCTGTACGCTTGTCGCCGATGATGAGCTGACGCTGACCCTTACCAACGGGGTAGATCATGTCGATACCCGTAACACCGGTCTGCATGGGACGCTTAACGTTTCCTCTGTCCATGATGGGGATGGGAGGAGTCTCGATGGCAAGCTCAATAGTGTTGTCAAACTTCTGATCGTTCATACGATCAACACCGAACATATCTACGATATGTCCGATCGAATCGGGTGAGAAAACTCCCTTAAACTCAACACCGGTTGCGTGAACAGCGTCACCGACGTAGATCTCCTCAGTCTTACGGATGAGCGCCACATAGATACGGTTACGTCCGATCGTGCTGACATAGCCCTCTGCCTTTCCGTCGATAACGATTTTTTCGAAGTATGCGGCTCCGTCAAGACCCTCAACCTCGATGATGTAGTTCTTGATACCCGCAACGCGGCCTACTTCGTGGATGTTCTTTCTGTCCACGATCTCACGGCACTTACGATCCACGAGTTCCTCAACATGCTTGCTCATAAAAAGTATTACCCCCATTTATAATCTGTTACAATTTACTGTTACCAATCTGTCGGTCGATACTCAACCGAGTTCCGACCTGTGAATGCCGAAGTCATAGAGCTGTCTTCCTGCGATTATCTGGATGCCTTCACAAAGACCCTGATCGTAGACAGTCTTTACGAGAGGTGAGATATCCGAGAAGTCATCATCCTTTTCGGCGGTACGAACAACGACCGTGGGATCGAGCCTGTCCTTACGACATGCGAGCCAGTAGACAAAGCGGTCCGTGGTATCGAACTCACCCTTCTCCTGCACGTATGCCTCAAGAAGCTTCTTGCCGTCCTCATCAAGAGAATCATTGAGAGCCTCGTACTGCTCAGCGCTCTCAAATGCGAGCAGCCTGTAGCAGAGATCTCCTGAAAGAGTGTTGCAGAGGTCGTCGATCACTTCATACTCATGCTTAGTGTCGGGCACTTCGTACGAAGCAAGGAAATCCTTCACAAGTCCTCGCCTGTCGAAAGAAAAATGCTCACGCATGTCGCGGTAGTCTCTCTTAAGATCGGGGCTGCAGTAACCTGTCGTCCTTGTGAAGAACATCTGACCCGTGGGTACGGTACGAAGTTCTTCGCTTTCCTCAAGCTCCCTGAGTCTCTTCTCAAGGCTGTCGACACGGTTCTGCACCGCTTCGAGTCTCGCCTGTTTCTCTTCGATCAGGTCGTCATAGATCATGATCCTGTCGCTGACGTTTGATTTTAAGTTTTTCTCGGCTTCTCTCGAGTACATCGACATGATCATAAAAACCACGGCGATAGCGATCACAAGAAGCGCGATAACAAGAACAATCTCGCTCATTATCCCTAATCCCTTCAATGCTTATCAACAAGATAATTCGGTTCACAAACGGCACAACCACCCGAAGACCTTCGGAGCTATGCCTGTTAAGGGCATCAGATAGCGTAAGGATTGAAGTAAAGCAGAAGGAAGATCAGTGCAAAAAGTACCAAAAGAAGCACTGTCATTACAACTGCGATGATCATGACGGAATGAACAATGTCATTCTTTGTCTCGGGGTTACGTCCTACTGCTTCAGCAACCTTTGATCCGAGGATTCCAAGCCCAATACCAACACCCAGAAAAGCAAGTCCGAGCATCATTCCGATAGCACTCATTGTTGACGAAAGTATTGTTTCCATAAGTAAATCTCTCCTGTTTTATTCTTTATTATTTGGGTCGTATCTCAAACCTAGTTATCAATACGAATAAAGCTTGTTGATCAGTAGTTCGCTCTTGAGATCGTATGATACCGAACCGTACTTAACATCAACGATCCTTACCAAAAGATCCTCGTTGTTATTTTCGTAGTCGAATACGATAGTTTGTCCAAGCTGAGTTGCCGACTGCATGTCAACTTTCCACTTTGCAGTCCCTGCCGTTTCAGGTGCAGGTGAAGCAGTTCCCTGAAGAGTAAGAGGTGTGTTCGTACCGCTCTTTACAACTTCCACATATGCTTCGTCGATCAAAGGATCTAGTTCGACCGTAAATCTGATCTGTATTCCACCTCCCGTTACCACCGGTCCTGTGGGAGTAATGCTCTTAAGTGTCAGGTTGTTATAGAGCTGAGGAGTACGTACTACTATGTACTGATCCCATTCAACTTCTGTCGATTCCTGAAGCTTCTTGTAATCAAGGAAACCGAGCGCAACGATATAAGTTTGACCGGGCGCTATCTTTTCAACAAGTCCGCTGGACTTGCTAATACCACCGTCGTAAGTAATCGCGTTTACCAAAGCACGGTCAACCGGGAATACCGACCTATTATAGTTTGTCTCATCGGGCTTTCCGTCTTTATCGGCAGGAATGACCGAGATGTAGATCTGTCCGTATGAAAGCTCGGGATCGTCAACACCGTAATCGATCGAGATCCTGTTGGCAAAAGCCGTTGCTCCACGAAGTTTCAGGTACTTATAAAGTGTCTTTTCTCCCTGGACCATTCCGCCGTTACCACCCTGGCCGCCATCACCGCCGTCGCCGCCTTGGCCACCGGCTCCACCCGAGCCACCGGTTCCACCGGTTCCGCCTGTACCACCGGTTCCACCGGTTCCGCCGTTACCGCCCTGGCCACCCTGGCCGCCCTGGCCGCCGTTTCCGCCGGCTCCGCCTGATCCACCGGATCCACCGTTACCGCCGTTACCACCGGTTCCGCCGATTCCGCCCTGGCCGCCAACGCCGCCCATGCCGCCGTCTCCGCCGTCACCACCGGTTCCGCCGATTCCGCCGGCTCCACCTGTTCCGCCGTTTCCGCCGGCTCCTCCGTTACCACCGGCTCCTCCGGCTCCGCCTGATCCGCCGCGAACGGTAATATTATAGATCGGTGCTCTTTCTTCTTCGGTTTTTTCGGAGTTCTCGAGTTCTCTGTAATCCGACTCGTTGTACATACTGGATGTACCCATGATGCTGGCCGTATTAACACGTCTCTCGCCGAGTGTCAGGATTTCTTTGGCAATATCAAACTCGTACTCTCCGATAAGTATCTTCGAAGGAGTTGTGGTCTTAACACTGACATCATCATTGAACAGAAGCGCATTTCCTGCTGTGTCAAGGTAGACAAAAAGGAACTTGGTCGTATCAATGATCTTGTCTTCCGTCGCAATGGAAGGTCCTACCAGCAGATACTTTCTGTCGCCGAGCTTGTAGAAGCCGGGAGTCGAAAAATCAGTGATATCGGTAACTCCCTCGAGAGTCTTAACACCCTCATCCTTGGTTACTTCGTAACCTCCTCCGAACGTTCTTACCGATCCGGAATCTCCCTCGTAAGTAACCACCGACTCACCCAGATTATAGCTGTTCCCTTCGGGAGTGGTAAGGTAGTACTTACCGTCCCACTTTTTCTCGATAACGGATTCCTCCGTCACCTGGATCGCGTTATTCTGGGCATCGTAGACCACGGTTGACGAATTGATCACATAAGGATCGTTCTTCTTGTTCATCGCGATTGTCATCATCACGACAACCAACGCTCCGATGGCTACGATAGCCACCGCAAAAGCGTAGAAGGAGAACATGCTTTTCTTGTCGAGCTTTCTCATGATAATCTCTTCCTTTCCCCGTCAGGCAATTGTGTATGTAACCATTGCATCATCATACCGGATAAATTGCCCGGCAATCTCAACTCTAATACGTATCGCGATCGTGTAGGTTCCCGATTCGTTGAAGATGCCTTCGGCTAGTTTTGTGAATCGGTATGTCTTATCACCGGATTGTGATGTTATAACGTCACACATATGAGTGTCTTCGGCGAACGGATTAATGAACTCATCAAATCGTCTTGTAACATTGGACGGAGAAGTCATATCAATACGCATCGACACTCCAAGAGTTTCACTTGACATATTGATAAAGTCGATATACGCATCACCGGCCACAGCACCTCTGATTACTTCGATATAACCGTGCGAGAAACCGTCCGCAGGTGTCGATTTTTCGGATGACTCCTTAACCGTGTACAATCCAGCAAGAACATTCGCGCTGACCGTTGCCGAATTATTGAAGTTTCCTTTGTAATAGTCTATTTCGTGGAGGTCAGCACGCGTTTTACTCTTCTCATCTTCAACGGCGAAGACCTTAAGCACTACTTCCTGTTCGTCTTGCAATCCATCGACAACAATCTGTTGAGCATATCTGGTGTTCAACACACCATTATAATAGTAATCTCCCTCAATGGTGCAAGCTACTAAACTCGTTCCTTCACGCTTAAAGGCACGGATCATGTAATTGTCATTTACAATTACACCGTCGGCATCGACGATACTTACTCGGAAGGTAACCTTCTCATGTCCCGCATATGCTCTGATGTTATAGAATGGCGAAGCCAAAGCGTGAAGACTACCGAAACTTGCGTAAACTCCCTTACTTGCATCTCCTCTTTCTATACCGATCGAGTGTCCGGCAAGCCATGTGTTGTAGTTATTTGTATAAGTAGTAGTGTGACTCGAATAATCACCGTCGTCGTACGACGAATCCTCAGTAACACTGAAGGACGAGAGATCCTGCGTTCTAATCGGAATGATCCTGAGTTTGTAGTTGTTTACATATCCAACCGCTTGTGTACTGTCAAAATGCATATACACATTTTTACCGCCTTCTCTTCCGACAAGTGTTTCATTCGGAGAAACGTCAAGTGAAATATTTCGGCTCGAAGTCTCATTCAAATACTGCATAATCTCACGATGATCAAGAACGAGATCTGTGCCTTTATAAAGCGCATAGATATACTGCTCTCCGGGTCGCAGGCTCGGGCTTCCCTGTGAAAGGCTGAACGAGACATTTATCTTCTTGTTGTTGTATCCGGTCGAACTATAGGTAACTACAGGAACATGTACCTGAGTATCGATGTTGACAGTAGTGGTCGTACTGAATGTATAGTAAATCGAAGATGCTGTATTACCGGGATACAAAGCATCTCTTAAGTAAACTCGATGAGATATTGCATTACCCTCTTGATCATACTCAAGATCTGCATCAAACTCGGTGCTGTCCGCATAATATACAAGCTGTATAGCATACGAGGTATTCGGTTCAAGACCCGTAATTGCCTTGCTGTACGTTCCGTCACCCTCCGCGCCCGGATTCGCACCGTTCTGATCAAGATCTACAGCTATTCTCCTTATCTTGTGAGGATTGTACCCGTCTGTATTATCGATAACCGGGGTATACCTTCCCTGGTCGGCATAATAAAGTAACATGTATACTCTGCCGTAAGGGCTGGCACTGTTTGCACGGCCGTACATGGACTGAGCACCCTGAACACCGGTAATAGTGAATTCAACAGTAGCCTGGTCCTGTCCGGGTGATATACTATAGCCTGTCTTTGTGTGAAGATTTACCATAGGGATAACATCACCGATAGTGAAGGTCTCGGTAGTCGTATTCGAAACCTCGCCTTTTGCTGTTGTGTCAGTCTTCACAAGGCATACAGTATAGTTCAACTGGCTCTTGGTTATTCTTGCATCATACATACCGCCAAGTCTTGCTCTTGAGTTTGCCGATGTCTCATACTGGAATCCTCCACCGGTCCAGCTGCTGAAAACAACGCCAACCATACCGGGTTTGTTCGAAAGCGTAGCGGCAATATTCGCATTCTGTGCTCCGGCGCCATCGATCCTGTTCATTTTGAAGAGCGATCCTTCAGCAACGATATCGTTTGTATTTAAGTTCCTATTCTCAAACTCTGAACCGCCTGCCTCGTTCATAGGAAGGATGTATTGTCCTTCGTTGTTCTCTCCGGCTTCACGAATAGATACAAATCTCTCTGTGGTATACGGAGCAATTGTCTGTAAGAATCCCTCGTGTCCTGTATCGTAATAGATCGTCAGCGATACGCTTATTTCTCCGCTTGGAACCCTGATGGAAGCCAGATCGGAGTACTGAACATAAGCTACCATGTTAGAGCCGGATACAGACGAAATAGAAAGTCTGACATCAGTACTTCCTCTGCTCGTGGTAAATCTACCGACAACTGCCGCAACGCTCTTTGCCTGAGCACTTGTTCCGAACTTGAGTTTAAACTGAGCTCTCGAAGCGCCGTCGTCTCTCTCAATAGAGAAAGTGGTATCAGGTGCATCGTTTACTCCGGTAAAGAATCTCGTAAATGCAGTTACAGTCTTGCCTCTGTTGTAGGGAGCGATATAACGGTTTTCAACAAACCTTACAGAAACCTGACTTCTCTTTGCAAGACCGGCCACACGGACCTGCGCATCACAATTACGCTGAACAAGGCTGTCAGCGACCGATCCCCATTCGGTTCCCACTCCTGTTCCGCTTGTTACTGCACGCGTCTTGATCGAATTACCCGCTGTCTTTTCCATGCTGACATTTGCAAAGATGATGTCTGCATCCTTCGACTGAATGTAATAACCGTAAGTAAGGTAATCACTACCGCTGTCAGCAGGGTAGAAGTAGTACGTGGGCTCCTCATAAGGAGCAGCATAGGACGTTGTTGATTTAAGGATGCAAGCCTTATCCTCGCCAAGTACTTCGGGGTACATATTATTAGCTGCCTGAGGCATTTCGCCCGCATCTACATGAAGTCGGAATGTGAATTCGTAATCTCTTCCTCTGAAGAAATTGCCATTCTCATAGGTAGCATTAAAGTCAGCATCTACAGCAAATCCGGCTCCGTGGAATAACCTTGTTCGATTTTTAAGGTTGTCTATACATGTGCTCTTATCTCCCGTAAAATCACTGAAAAGGAACACAGCTCTCGGGTTATTGCCGATAAGGTTACCGCCGTCCTTCAGACTCAAAGAAAGCTTCGCCATATAGTGATTATCGGTATAAGGGTAGAAATATGTTTTACCCGTTTCGTCAGGCTGTCCCTGGTTCGAAACTTCAGTAACAGGCAGACCATCTGTCGCGTGTGCGGACTTAAGGTGATCGCTTATGGGTTTCATTGTAGTTGCGTAATACTCAGCATCGTAAGCATAAAATTCGATACGATCAAAGAGCTTGAGGTTTGCACCGAGCCCATTCGGTTCAACACAATAACCAAATACCGTTTCGGGTCTGTAACCATCAAGGGCTGATGCTATCGGTGTTCCGGGAATGCTCGTGTTAACGTAATCTGTATAGTTGGCCGTTGTAATAGGTGTAACAATAAGAGATAACGATCTTGTATCAGGATATGTCTTTCCGATCTCAGTTCTGTTATCAGGGTCAGTTTGTTTTACAGGTATGGTATTCTTGTGAGAGGTATAATCGTAAGCCTCAGTGATCTTAACTCTGTAATATCCTCCAAATGATGTAATGTTTGGATTTCCGGGGAAATCATCAAGCGAAAGGTATTTGTCATCAGTATCAGGAACTGCGATATTCTTGCCGCCTAACGTATCTGACTTAAGAGGGATATCTGCCTGTGCCACCTTCGTCGTTCCGTCAGCATCCCAGAGTTCTACGTGAGCCTTGCCCTGTACCTTGCCCTCATCCTCATCCCATGTTTTCGAGCCGTAAGACTGATCTACAGAGTACTGGGAATCAGCCTGCTGTGTTAACGGTAACTGGTCATCTAACTTCAAAGAGAATGTAAAGTAAATAGGACTAACGCCATTATTACCTGACTGAGTGTTTCCGGATGTAGTTGTATACTTGGGAGTCTTCAGTGTAACCGTACCGATAGCTTTCCTCTTATATACGTTGTCTCCGGTCAGGTCTACCATACCGAATGCCGTGAACCTGTAGATGGTCGACGATTTCAGATTTCTGATGACTGAAGTGATAGGAACAACTTTAACTCCGTTACTGTCTGTAGTGATGTTGTCTTTAAATCTATCATAGCCATAAGTTTCCACACCACTGTCATAAAGATCAGCCACATACTCAATGGTGATAGGGCTGTTCTCCTGGAGTTTTGCTGTTCCGGGGATATGTACTTTAAACTGAGCCTCCTGTCCGCCGCCCGCAACGCCGAGTGCGTTGGGCTTGAGAGAAGTCTCTTTATTGTCAAGTGTAAGCCAGGTATACTGCGAGACACCGTTCATCGAGAAAGTCTCAGGGAAAACGATCTCAATCTCAAGATTCTTGTGGTTATCGTATACTTCGGCTATGGCATGAACAGTGTATGTTTCCTGCGCATTAAGACCGCCACCGTCAAAATCAAGGTAGCAGTGAACAACATCATTATTGGGTGCATGGACACTCTTTACAAGTTCGTTCCTGTCGTTGTAAACATCATACCTAAAGCCCGTGATCGCATGATCAAGGTCAGTTACGGTGTTAACCGAGAAGTCAAAGCTCGAATTGAGGATGTTCTGGGTCACCATAACATTGTCGATAGTAGGGATCCTCTTAAGAGTCTTTACAGGGATCAACTTATAACGATCGGGGATCTGTGTTGATCTGGTCGAATTAAACTTCGAATCCGAAATTGCATTAACAGTAAAGTAGTAAAGCGTATCGGTTGAAAGTCCCGACCCATCCTTGTCGATCTTCAAAAAGTCAGATGTTGTACGATCCTTATTTACAAAAGTGGTCCTGCCAAGATTCTGTGAGATAGCATAAGAATCACCTTCCTGTATTATGGTGCCGGCCGCGTCGGTAAGAACCCAGTCAATAGAGAAAGTACGAGTAACATTAGTAGCATTTTCATCAGCATCGGCATCGCGGTTGATAAGTTCCATCGTGATGCTTGTAGTCTCAACGCCGTACACATTCACACTCAGAGGGAAGTCGTCGGTAATGATCGTACGATCCTCGAATGTAGTTTCAACCTTCTTGTCGAGATGGTCATACTTACCGACAATTCTGAGTCTGTAGGCAGTTGCGGGATTAAGTCCGTCGATAGTGAGTTCCTGTGTACCTCCGCCGGCATTCATGTCCTGAAGACTGATCCTCTTTGCAATTTTACCGGTAGACATCTCAATAAGATCGGCATAAAGATCAACAACACCGATCGTTGCATTTACATCGCCGATACTGGGAACAATCTTGAAGTAGCCGCTTATCTGCGAATAATCTATTGAAAGACTCTCCCATCTAACCACGGGAACATCTTTAAGCACTTCATCAGGGCTGTTGACCGTAGGGTTATCACCGTCTTTACCGTCATCACCACGATTACCCTGAAGTCCGGTAGCGCCTGCAGAACCGGCTGCTCCTGCACCACCTGCGGAGCCGGCACTTCCGGCTGCACCCTGGCTACCCTGAGGGCCCGCCGAACCGGCTGCGCCCTGAGCTCCGTCAACACCTTCAGCACCTTCTACACCGTTAACGCCGCTACGACCGGAGGTACCTGCCTGACCGGCATCACCGTCGTCACCGTCATAGCCCATAAGACCGGTACGTCCGCTCTCTCCTCCGAGTCCATCTGCTCCGGCATCACCGTCGGCACCGTTGGAGCCGTTGATTCCGTTAGGGCCGTCCTCGCCGTTCTTGCCATCGATAACCTCAAAGTTGAACTCAGGTATGACGATCTTGAGTTCAGGAACGTCGGCAGGGAGAACACTGACTACCTGATCGGAGTCGGTGGTCATCTGGCCGAGTGTCATGGCGATATTGTCATTATCAAGGACAACCTGTGTTGCAAGGTTGATCTTGATGCCTGTGTCTGTTGAAACGTAGGTGTTCTTGGATGCGTCGCGGAGCATGGTGTCACCGTTGATGATGGATACCATGCCGCCTTCCTGGTAGATGAGCTCGACGTAATCGTCGAATGAGTAGGATTCACCGTCTGTAAACGAGACTGTTATAACGTCGGAAACCATCATGTAACGGTTGTTGCCGACCTTCCAGAGATAATTAGTGAGATCAACGGATGAGCTGTCGCTCGTATCGATACTGTAAGAAGAACCGCTGCGGTTAACGGAAGTGTCGGCGTTAAGTCCGTAGTAGTTTACTGCAGAAGAACCAACCTCGTCGAGGTTGACAAGAACGCTCTTAGACAGTGATGCTGAAGCGCCGCTGTCGTAGTGAACGAAGGAGTTGGCATCAGCCGTGACGGTGTTGCCTTCGGTATCACGGAACTGGATACTTCCCTCATAAGAACGTTTAAAAGCCGTGCCTTCCGTAAAATGATACGTTTTGGCCGGCTGTTCGGTGTTGGATTCGTCGTAGACGATGATGTAGCCGTCTTCGGCGAAGACCTCCTTCCCCGACTGAGTACTGTAGATAGCATAAACCATCGCCCCTGCTGCCAAAACAAGAATGACGCCCAGCACTATCATGACAAGTTTGTTCTTCATGTTTGTTCCCCTTGATCTCTCTGAAAATCTGAATTTCTTAACTATTATTGGGAATTAAGCAGCATTACGATAAACGTATTAAATTCAGGCTGCCCAGATACCCCAATCCTCATTTTAACTCTTTTTATTTGTTTTGTAAACGTATTTCTTATTTTATTCGTGAATTTTTTTCGTTAGATTTCTTTTTTTGTGTTGTTTTTGTGGAATGACGTTTGTTCACTATCGTATTTGCACGTCTTGCTTTTCACGTATCGCAATCTTGCGCATATCAAATTGTTTTTTGTTATCAGTTGTTCATGTTTTTAAAAAAGTTACATTTTGAAATGTATTATCAAAACGTCATTAAAAAACGAGGTCTCAGATGCTGATGTTCTGTAGACCTCGTGGGTGTCACATAACCGCAAATTTGTAAGGCTTGATTGCCTTCAGTTCTCCTTCTTCTTTACCGATCAATTCGCGAACATCAATATCGTTCTGCATATCGAGAAAATACCTGTCCGTTAAGCCAAAGAACCTTCCAAGTCGAATCGAGGTATCCGCGGTTATCCTACGCCTCCCGTGGATGAGATCTTGAATTCTCGAGGTCGGAACATGAATCTCTTGCGCAAGCCTGTATGCTGAGATTCCCATAGGGCTCATAAATTCCTCTGTTAGGATCTCCCCTATTGAAGGTGTGGGGATTCTGTTATTCATAGCGAACTCCTTTCTGTGCTTTCTTAATGATAATCCACAATTTCAACCCGGTAGAAATTGTTTTTCTCAACGCAAAAGCAAATTCTGTACTGATCATTAATCCTAATGCTATATTGTCCCTTCCGATCTCCCTTGAGTTTTTCAAGACGATTTGATGGAGGGACTTTCAGATCCTCCAAACATCCTGCATTATCAATCATAATCAATTTTCTGAGTGCAACCTGTTGAATCGACATCGGAAACTTAGTGGAGACTTCCTGATCATAAATCTTCCTGGTTTCCTTGTCCGCAAAACTTCTTATCATGATTAAATTATACACGAATTGCGTGTACATGTCAATCATTTACGATTCCGTTTCAACCTACCGAAATTCCATACGGGTATATTTGTACTTTCCGATTTTTCTTGACAGTCCCGCAATTAAGCATTATATTGCACTTATTTGATAGAATCCGAGGTCGAAAAATGTTTGAAAATATGCAGCTTGTGACTTTAAAAGTCCTGATGCTTTTTATACTGCTCGCGATAGGTGCAGTGACCCGATTGACAGGGATCGTTAAGGAAGAGGGTGCCCGGTCGATCTGTTCGCTTATTATATATGTAGTTACTCCCGCAAACATCATCAGTGCGTTCAGCACTCCTTTCAGGGAAGACCTGCTGCACGGGCTTCTTATCTCTTTCCTGCTCGCATTCATCGTTTTCTTCCTGATGTCGGTGATATCGCGTTTCCTTATCAGAGAGAAGGATCCTGACAAGAGTCCTGTTCTGCGATTCGCCGCTGCCTACCCGAACGCGGGATACATGGGGATCCCTCTGCAGAGGGCCGTGCTCGGGGATATAGGCGTTTTCTACTGCGCCGCTTATATCGCCGTTTTTCACATGTTCGTGTGGAGCTACGGAGTTGCGATACTGTCACATAAGCAGAAGTCCGGCGCTTCGTCACGCGCAGAGATCCTTCGTATCTTAAAGAAGTGCCTGCTCTCACCTCCACTGATCGCAGTGGTCGTGGGACTGGTGATCTTCTTATTCAATATCGAGCTTCCGGAGATCGTTGCATCACCGCTCAGTGAGTTGGCCACGATGGCGACGCCTCTTCCCATGCTCATCACAGGTTACTACCTCGCGGGCGGCAAGCTTGCGCTCATCCTGAAGAACAAGTGGATACTTGTGGCCGCAGCACTCAAGATGATCGTTTCACCCGCACTCGCTATCGGGGCATGCCTTGTTTTCGCTGTTTCGCACGACGCTTCGATCTCATGTCTGATCGCTTGCGCCGCATCAAGCGCGTCCATGACCACCATGCTCGCAGCCGAGTATCACCGTGATTCCGAGCTTGCGGCCAGTGTAGTCACCTTCACCACGCTTCTCGCAATACTCACGATGCCGTTCTTCGTGGCGCTTGTGGGGAGTATCACCTAACAGGAATCGACTTTAAATATAACGTCTCGGGGCTGATATCAACATCCCCCGGCCACACGACTGTTCCATACTCTACACGAGCCAATGAGAAATGCTCGGCCGCCTGCTTATAAACAGGTAATTTCATCAGTTCAGAGGCATCAAACAACCTTTTTTCTCCGTTTCGAAAGCTAAGCATCAAGAAATAATCACGGCGTACTTCCACACTCGAAACACGTGGAAGAAGAGCTTCCGCTCCCTGAATATATTCCATACCGCACCTCCTTCGCTTTTCGTAGTCCTAAATCTCTTCTGTAAGTCTTAACCTCTCAACGTAAAGGATCGATCTTATATACCTCTTCTCCGTTTAGCGCCAATTTCCAATCAGCAAGCAGCTCGTCCTCATGTAATAAACACCATGCCTTAACATACGCTGTTTGTTTTTTAGGAAAACTACCGGACAGTATTTCTCCATTAAGGTCAAAAACCGCTTCCTCGTCTCCATAGAAGACATGAATATGCGGCATTTTATGCTTGTCGGTGTCCAAAAAATACATGCGAATAATGATTCCGTAAAAAGCAGATATTGACGGCATAAAAACAACCTCCTTTACGAAAATTGGTATTTTTAGTATAGCACATATTACATCCTTATTCCACTTAATGAAATCATATGGTATAATGATCCTCAATATAAACGTAGGAGCAAAATCATGGGCACGATCACAATTCAGGAGCAGACAACAAAGGATCCCATCACCCTGATGGGGATGGAGTCGGGCATCTGCTATAACAGCAACACCTCCGACCCGGAGAAGAACTACAAACGCGGGCTTGAGTGCGTGAAGACCAATCACGGACGCGTTCTCGAGTATCCGCAGGTATATATCGTGATCGACGGCTACAGTGCCAAGGTGATCCGCGAGCTTTACACTCACATCGGCGGTGCACCCACACGTCTTCAGGCATCGACCCGTTACATCGATTACGAGCATGGGTTTGACTTCGTCACCCCTGCCAAGGTCAAGGCGAACGCTGAAGCGCTCGAAGTCTACAACCACACTATCGACACCATCAAAGACGCGCTTCTTAAGCTCGACACTCTCGGAATTCCGAGAGAGGACTCGTCGATGGTTCTCCCCCTTTGTATGACAACCAAGGTAGTACTCCGTACGAACCTTAGGAACCTGAGCGACATGAGCCGCCAGCGCATGTGCTCCCGCGCATGGTGGGAGTTCAGGCAGCTCTTCGGCGACATCAAAGATGCTCTTGCGAATTACTCGGATGAATGGAAGACACTCATCACAGACACGTCACTCAACGTGTTCTCACCAAAATGCGAACTCCTCGGCTATTGCCCCGAGAAGAATTCCTGCGGACGCAAGCCCAAGAAGGAGATCTGAAAGTTTCTGCCGGGGTGAGCAAAAAAGTACAGACTTTTGCATATTTAATCTTCTTTACACGTAGACAACTGCTGTTGTATAATAACCGAAGATAATCTGTAAAACCTGTATATATATTTAAACCGCCGGTTGAACCGCTCCCGGGGTACGCTCCCGGAGTGAGCCGTATAATTCAGGCGAACAGCATAAGCGTAAAGGAATCAGAGAATCACGAAAAAAAGAAAGGGATGGTAAGTACCATGAACATCACCGAGAAAATCGAAGGCGCTTCCGGTACACTGCTTATTGAAGGAAGACTCGACACGACCACGGCTCCCGCTCTTGAATCGAAGATCAAGAGCATGGAAGGCAGCATACAAAACCTTATCCTCGATTTCACTTCTCTTGAATACGTTTCATCGGCAGGACTCAGGGTTCTGCTCGGCGCACAGAAGTACCTCAACTCTATCAAGGGTTCGATGGTCATCCGCAACGTCAACAAGGACATCATGGAGGTGCTCGAGCTCACGGGCTTCGTGGATATCCTCACTATCGAATGATCACATAGCTGATAAGAAAAGTAATGCCTCGGAGAAATCCGAGGCATTTTGTATTTATAATGTGGTGTACCGAAGATCGATCAGATCTCGTATCCTTCGCAAAGCTCACGCGCGAGTGCGTCTATCTGCTCCTCGTTCACTTCGTTCATGGCTGAGAGGATCGACACGTTGTTCTCGGTGAAGGTTATGTTCTTGCTTCCTTCGAACATCTTCTTGATGATCTTGGTCGCCATGGGTGCCCAGGATCCGTTCTCGATCGTACCGATGGTCTTGTTCTTATAGCCGCGCTCGGTAAGGTGGTTGATAAACTCCCTCATGAAGGGGAAGATCTCGCCGTTGTAGGTTGTGGTGGCAAGTACCATCTTGCCGTAACGGAACGCATCCTCGACACACTCGGCCATATCGGAACGGGCCAGGTCGTTCACAACAACCTTGGGTGCGCCGTAATCAAGGAGCTTGTCCGCAAGGAGGTTGACTGCCTTCAGGGTGTTGCCGTACACGGAAGTGAAGTTGATGAGGATGCCGTCGGTCTCAACTCCGTAGGAAGACCATGTATTGTAGAGGTCGAGGTAGTAATTAAGATCCTTATCAAGCACGGGTCCGTGGAGCGGACAGATCACTGCGATATCAAGTGTCTTTGCCTTCTCGAGGAGCTTCTGTACCTGTGCGCCGTACTTGCCGACGATACCGAAGTAGTAACGGCGTGCCTCGCATGCCCAGTCCTCGTCCTCGCTGTCAAGCGCTCCGAACTTTCCGAAAGCGTCAGCAGAGAAGAAGATCTTGTCCTCAGGATCGTAGGTCATGATAACCTCAGGCCAGTGAACCATGGGAGCTGCCACAAACGTGAGCTTCCTGCCCAAAAGGTCGAGCTCACCGCCGTCACCGACAACTACTCTTCTGTCCTCATATCCGGTGCCAAAGAAATTCTTCATCATCTCGAACGCCTTGGCTGATGAAACGATCTGTGTGGCCGGAAAAGCCTTCATAAATGCTGTGATGCTTCCGCTGTGGTCGGGCTCCATGTGCTGAACCACCAGGTAGTCGGGAGCTCCCCCACCGAGTGCTTCCTTAACGTTCTCGATCCATTCCTGCGTAAAACCCTTGTCAACAGAATCCATGACTGCGGACTTCCCGGCACGGATCACATATGAATTATAGGCCATCCCCTCGGGGACAATGTACTGACCCTCGAAGAGGTCAAGCTTGTGGTCGTTAACGCCCACGTAGAAGACGGTGTCTGTAATGTTGTTCATTTCGATGTCCTTTCGTGCCCGACCGCTGCGGGCCGGACGGTTTTTATACAAATCAGTCAACGTCTCCCCGAAATCTTCTTCAGCATTTTCGAGGTAATAAAACGATGCTCCGCATCTGTCTTATTATAAACGCAAAGCAGATTCGGAGCAATCAAATTCAACTCTTTAAGCCCTGGGATTCTTCCTCTTCTACCTCATAAACAAGCTGTCCGGACCAATATCGTTTTGAATCACATCCGAATACTCGTTGCGCTTATAACCGTTCGACGTTACAAGTGTAATATGCACCGATTTTTTAGGATCAACCTCTTCGGTAAAGGAGTTTAACTTATTTATCAGGTTTTCTCTATAGTCTGCAGTCATCTCAAAAGCATTATCGGTGCATTTCATTTCACATAGATTAATAACATCATCACGTCTGTCAATTAAAAGATCTATTTGTGCTCCGCCTTTTTTCTTTTTACTCTTCCAAGAGTACTCCGAACTTTCAACTCCTGATATCCCAAGTGCCGCTTTGATCTGAGGAATATGTTCGAGACATACTGTCTCAAAAGCGTAGCCTCTCCATGTGTAGTATTCGGGCGACTTAATAAATGATTGCCATGATTTTATCTTTCCTCCACGGAAATACAGACAAAAGAGTGTGAAGGGGTCTATCACCTGATAAAAACTGCCTTTTTTGGAAGAAGCAATACTTTTGTATTGCCTTATAAAGCCACACTGCTCCAGCTCACGAAGTGCCTTGGTGAGTCCTTCACCATCCGGAACACCCGATTTTTCTGCAATTTCAACTCGTTGAAGTCCTCTTTTCTGACCCGCAATCGTTTCAATGACCTTGACATGGTTGTCCGCTTTTTTAAACAAAGATTTAAAGAGCCTGTCATATTCAAAATGCAGATCTCCTCTTTCATTGAAGATCAAGTTGTCTACATTTTGAGCCGGGCTCAGTCTGTTATCAAGCAGATTCAGATAATACGGTATCCCCCCAAATATCATATAGCTCTCTATCATTTGATCCCGATTAATGCTAAACTCATTTTCGTTATAAAACTGCTTGCATTCACCCAACGTAAATGGATTTATATGAATCTGTCTGGTAATTCTGTTATGAAATCCGCCTTTATCATTAAGAATATTACTTATAATCCATGAAGTAGCCGATCCGCAAACAATCAGAAGAAGGTCTTCCTGCGATGATCCCCAGCTGTTCCAAAAATAATCAAATGCCGACTTGAAATCAGACCTTGCTGTATCCATCCATGGAACCTCATCAATAAAAACTACCTTTTTCCCACCGGATGCATCACGATATACATCTTCTGATTCCAATATTTTACGAAGCCGCCTGAATGCCTCAAACCAATCCTTTGGAATCACCTTGGTTTCATCACCGTAATAGGTCAGGGATTCGCCAAAAGCTTTCAGTTGGTTTCTTGTTTTCGCATCCGGAATCCCTGTGGTATAAAAAGAAAATCTTTCATGAAAATACTCCCTTATCAGATATGTTTTTCCCACACGTCTGCGACCGTATACGATCAAAAATTCCGGTCTTTTTGATTCCAGACATTTTGTTATAATTTCTTTTTCTCTTTCTCTCCCGATAATGTTCATAAAGTCTTTGTCCTTCTTTCCCAATGTATCGGTTATGTGCCAAATTCCTTTATAATCTGCTGAAAGTATCATTTCAAAGTATGTTTCAGCAGATTATATGCAATTATTGTGTTATATTCTGCTGAAACTAATTAAACTATACTGTCATAAAACTCTGAAGTCAAGTTTTATTTTATTATTTTACCCGGAAACAACCGTTGCTCAACGCCTCTGCGCTGCTTGAGCAACCGACGATCGCAAGTACCATAGCTAAAATGAGCAGGAATGAGATAATCTTTTTCATAAGAATTTCCTTTCCAAAAAAAAAGCCACCGCCAAATGATCTTCGTTGCTTTCTGATTAATTAGATGATGACCGGTCGGATTCGGTTCCGTTATACAATCTCCTATAGTATTTCCCTCGCTTCACCGCCCTTATGCTCACCGGCGATATATCTTCTGCAGCCATCCAGCCATTTATCATAATCCGGTTTTTCAAAAGCTTCTGTAACATCAACATAATCTATAGTTTTTATAAAACCTTTGGCAAGTTCAAAGCCATTGTCAATAGTAATGGTTTTGTCTTTGATATAATGGCAAAATTCAGCATAATACGCCGGATCTGCCGAGCCTATGTCTTCCCACAAAAAAGGATTCATTTCACCGATCAAATTATTAATCCTGTCATCTGTGGTATCAGAATAATAATTGTCTATCCAAAAATACATCATTGTAAATAATTCAAATTCATTCATTAGCCCGACTACGATATATGTTTGTTATTTGAAGTGCAACAACGGCTGATCTATACCTCCAACAACCTGCAAGGATTACCGGCCAATTCCTCTCTTAACATATCCAATACTCCTTCTCTCGACTCTAAATAGAGTTCCGTTTCCTCATCCATCAAAGCTGCATATACTGTTGTTTTAATTAAATACTCAACCGCCTCATCTCTGGAACAGTTTTTATCGATCATAATGTTTTCCACAAGAAATGATGCTATCCTTCTCATAGCTTTTTTCTGATCTGCACCCGAAATCATCATCCAATCACCTGCCTTTTTACCTTATCAAAGCTCAATGTGTTTAGCGCCTCTCTTGTTCCGAAGAAGTACTGTTTAGGTAAATTCTCGGGCTTTAATTCTGCAATAATCTTATCACATACTTCATCTGAGTATCCTGATTCTTCCAATTCCTCATAATACTCATTAATTATTGTGGTTGTTTCTGCGTCAGCAGTAGGACCTATCACTATATCATAATCGTGGGCACATCCAGCACACCTTCGATTACCGAGGACAAACCTCAATCATTCTTTATCGGCTTTTTCAAATATCTTAACTTTTAATCCGCACATCTCTTCACTAAACAGAAGATTGTATCTGTATGCTACTATCGGAAGTGTCTTTATTCCGTTTTTTATTTCAAGAAACCTCTGTCGTTTTTCTGCAATGTTCTTATTTCTGATGGCAAGTCTCTCTGCATGTGGAAGAATTGCTGTGGCATAGAATCCTTTCCCGAAATCCTTATAACCTTTCCCGACCGAGACATCTATCTCGTCAAATTCATATATTGTTCCATGATACAAAGGTTTCAACCAACTCTACCTCCCTGCATTTCAATATAATCTCGTAAATCATCTATAATGCCCTGATTGCCGGTAGAATTATAGTTTTCATAGCAAACATCAATATAGTTCAGCACATCATACTCTTTAAACATATCTGACAGCTCAGAATATGTTTTCTTCCAGGCCTTGGCTAACAGCGGTATCAAAACCAGTTGCATATTAAGCACTTCTTTATCTCTTGTACTCATTACAGAAGTCCTCCTCATATAATCAAGTGTTTTTTATTGAAAAATCAAGGTTTTTAAGCCTTTTATATCTCAGCGAATGAGTCACGATCATGGATATTTCTGGGTATCCGGTACCGAAATAGCGGTTGTTGGGTATACTAAATAGAAC
>JAFRSH010000024.1 GCA_017427685.1 Lachnospiraceae bacterium
AAGATGGCGAAGTTTACGGAGCCATTTGTGTCTATAGATTTCCGAGTCATCTTTTGGATGACGATGGAAATCTATTAGCCGGGAGGACGTGCAAATGGAGCGTAGCAAAACAAAGGTAGAGAGCGTGTTTTACGAAAACAAGCTGACTGTCGGGCACGCATGTAGTTATTTACCATGTAGTATTTTAAGGAGATAGAATATGCTTAACCCGCCTGTAATAAAGGACAAAAAGTACAGATACGACAGCTTTTCGGACGGAAAATGCCTCCCGCAGAAGCGCGCAGGTCGCCTTCCTGTGATGGGATGGAACAGTTGGAATGCGTTCGGGAGCGAGAACACGGAAGCGCTTACCATGGCGCAGGCGCAGAAGTTTATTGAACTTGGCCTCAAGGATGTGGGCTACAGCTATATCGTCCTTGACGACGGCTGCTACAGGCAGGAGCGTGTGGACGGAAAGCTCGCCTGTGAGACGATCAAGTTCCCTTCGGGATTTAAGGGACTTGCGGACAAGCTCCATGCGATGGGTCTCAAGTTCGGTATGTACAACGACATCGGCACGAATCTCTGCGGAGGTGCGGCTGTCGGAACATGCGGTTTCGAGGAGGTAGATGCGGCTTCGTACAAGGAGTGGGATATCGACTTTATCAAGGTCGACAACTGCTACTATCCTTGGGACAACGCAACCTTTGCTTCTGCTGAAAACGCACGCTTCTCATGGGCACCTGCGATCAAGGCTGTAAGACTCAGCGGTGCGGGCTTTGATAAGGAGCTCAGCGCGACTGAGGACGGAAGGCTTGTGGGTGACGGTGCGGAGGTCTCCCCGGATGGCTTCGTGACAAGGATCGGTACTAAGGACGGCCCCGGACCCGATTGTTCACCTCTCGGCCCCGAGAGCAGCGAGCTTGTTTTTGATGTAAATGTGCCTTCCGACGGCGAGTACCTTTTCAAGGTTCTCTACTCGACCGCCAAGCAGGAGGGCAGAGGTGAGTGGCTTCAGGTGGGAGTCGGCAGCGAGATCTTTTACGATGATCTTTTGCCTGAAACGTCTCAGAACAATAATGGTGAAAGTTCGGCCGAAGACACTGTGAACGACAATAAAGAACAGCCGGACGCCAATATAACGTTTATATGGTCAGACGAGATAAAGATCACCCTTAAAGCGGGCGAGAATACCATCCGTGTCATGAATCACAGACGCCAGGAGAATCCTCACCACTCCTACGCCAGATTCCTCGAGTGCATGAGGGCGGCGGCACCCGACCGTGATATCGTGCTCTCTGTCTGTGAGTGGGGCAAGAACCAGCCTCAGAACTGGGCTTACCGCGTGGGTGATTCGTGGAGGATCCTCAACGACATCACTTTCAGCGTCGGCAGTGACGGGAAGCCGGGCAACTGCGGATGGGTTACAGATTACACGACCTCGATCCCCGCTCAGTACAACAAGGCCTGTGTCATGGACGAATTCGCCGGACTCGACAAGGGTTGGAACGATCCCGACATGATGGTTCTCGGAATGAACGGCGTGGATGACACCATGAACAGGACTCATTTCGCTATGTGGTGCATGCTCAATGCTCCGCTCGTGCTCGGACTTGACCTCAGGACGGTGAAGAAGGGTGACCTGCTCCACCGCATCATGACCAATACAGACCTTATCGCGCTTAACCAGGATCCTCTCGGTATCCAGGCTAAGAGAGTTATGGTAGTTCCCGGAAAGGGAAGCTCTGTCACGGCAGACCGACCCGACCGGACCTACATCACCGACAACAACCGTGTGGATGTACTTGCCAAGCCCCTTGCGGACGGCAGTATCGCGGTGTCGTTCTTTAACCTCTCAGATGATACGTCAGGCGAGATAGTTCTATGTCTTACAGTTGTAGAAAAACTGCTCGGGAACAAGATCGCGGGCAGGGTAAAATTCTTCTCGGCAGCTTCTTACGAAACAAAGGATCTCTGGACGAAAGAGACTGTAAAGATCAGGGGTGGGAACATAAGCATCAAGGAGATCCCGGCTCACGGAGATGTTACTTTTAAGGTAACTCCCTGTAATTGAAACTCCTGATCGACCTGACAGGCCGGATTGACAAGGATGACAGATGGTTTGCCTGAATGGACAGAAGGCGGTTTTGATTTAGGAACATTGAATCAGATAACGGGAGATTCAGAATGACAAGAGAAGAGTTCCTGGAGCGGTTGCTGGGGATGCAGGAGGCGTACGAGCTCGGTATCGCCGAGGCGAAGGACATGCGCGACCCTGACGCCGTGCTCACACGTTCCGACGCAGCACGCTACGCACACCTTTACATGCGTGAAAACCTCGGGCTCCCGGACATTCCGGATATCTCGGAGGCCGAGATCCTGAAGGATCTGTATGACTGCAGGGTTTGCGCCAATCACATAGCGCAGGCCTATCTGCGCGGCATCATGCCGGGGAAGGACATGCCCGGCGTGATGGGGAGAGTCTTCCTCGCATTCGACCCCGGTGCACCCGTCGAAGAGGCGGAGGCAGGAAAAATCATATCTAATCTACAGATTTATAACTCTTTATAACTGTTTATAACTCTTTATAACTTGAAAAAGTGATTTATAACTGTTTATAACTCTTTATAACTTACTTCGATATTTTTAACAAAAAAAACACCTAAAGGTGTTTTTTGCTTTGAAGGTTTCCTGAGTATTCTCTTATTTTGGAAGATCAAACACAGCTCCGCCGGCGATTTTGTCAATGACGTCGTCATCGAGAACTGTGTCTGCTTCCTCAGCGTTTTCCTTGGAAACAGATTGTCGGACACTAAAGATATCGCCTTGATTTGTTTTGGGGAGTGTCATGAAGAAACCGGTGCTGCGGGTGAAACCCTGCTTGCTGTAGAAGCCTTCGGCAGCGGTGGTTCCGAGGAAGCCCCAGAGCCCCTCGAGCTCGGGAGCGGATTTTATAAAGGAAACAAGCTTGCTTCCGAGTCCCAGACCCTGATGATCTTTGTCGATCACGACATCGGAGATGTAGAACATGGTAGCGTAGTCGGTCACGGCACGTCCGAATCCGACCTGCACGTCGTTCTCATCAAAGACACCGAAGCAGAGAGACCCCTCGATCGATTTTTCCACGGTCTCTTTGTGGCGCTTGTTTGCCCAGTGAGTTTGGGAGAGAAGGTACATGATCTCGTCCAAATGCATGCACTCTCTACCTTTCTTAAATTTAAAATTAATTTCCATATCAAAGCCTCTGTTTATGCGGGTTTAAGAGTATTCAAATCTGCGCTTTTTTGTCTGCTTTGCACCGGTTTCGGGTGCCGATGTGAGCTGACGCATATGTGATCGGTTCGGATTTTCGGGCCGTATCAGAAGGTACGGTATCATATCCCGAGAAGTCGTCTTGCGTTCCTACAGAGGATGAGTTCTTTATCCTCATCGGAAAGCGGGAGCGTCTTGAGGATTTTGATCTCTTCGCCGGGATCCGTCCACGGAGAATCGGATCCGAAAAGGATGTGATCGACTCCCAAAGCCTTTACGATATTGAGAAACGTCTCGTGAGGATAATACGCCAACCCCATCGATGTGTCAATGTAGATCTCGTCATGGCCGGCGTAATTCTCGGCTACTTCGTCCCACTGCCTGCAACCGCCGAGGTGAGCAGCGATGATCACTCCGCCCCGAAGCTCCTTTGCGATGTTGGCAAACTGCTTAGGGCTGCTCCTTAAAGCTCCGGTGGAGATAGGATCATAGCCGGCGTGGAAGAGCGCTATCAGTCCTCTGTCGAAGATCCTGTCGTAGATCGGAAGCATCTCGGGCGCGTCGACCTCGAACTCCTGATACTCGCAGTGGAATTTGATACCTTTGAAGCCCATCTTAGCGACTGTATCTACCTGCTCTTTCCAATCATCGGAATGAGGCCAGATACTACCGAAAGGGATGATGCGGTCATTATTTATGACATCGGCCCAGGCGTTGATCTTTTCAAACTGGTGGCGCTTTGTGACGATAGGCTGGATAACCGAGATGTCAACACCCGACTTGTCCATCGATTCAATGAGGGAGTCGGCTGTCATGTCGTGCATGGGCATGTATTCCCCGTTGGCATTATCAATGAGAGCCTGTTTTGCACGAGGCGCAAGATCATCCGGGAATATATGTGTGTGTATGTCTATTACCATTCGTAATACCTCTTTTTCTTGCTGTCCCGTACCTGTTTCAATCGTGTGCGTGGACAGTCTTTGATGGAGTAGTATTTCTCCACATTTCCATAAATATGATGTAAATGCGTGCGGTTGTCAAGTAAAACAGCAAAATCGCGTCTGCTTGCAGTTAAAAGATACACTCATAATCCTCGGAATGATCTGCTGTGTCTGTCTTATCATTTGAGGATCCTTCGTATGATCCGCAGCACAATATATTGTGGTATACCATGTTCACGAAATGCGAAGAAACAAGGCTTGCCTGTGCTCATAATCCAAATAATTAAAACAAAAATTAATAAATCCCGACCGACAAAAGTAGAACCTAGAGATTTTGTTTTGCCGAAAGGCTTTTTACCTCGGGAAACAACTTCGAAAGGCGCATTTTCAGGCTGTGACCGCGTGACCTGCTTCTCAGGGAGCCTGCTCATTCGGATGATCACTAAATATGGTACTTATGTCACCGATGACAATATACCGTATTCACTTGACAACTGTCATGTGAAATGATATCTTCATAATCGAGCAGAGGACTTGACAACTGTAAAGTGATTGTGCTGTCGAAAGGAGCATTAGTGTGAAGGACATCATCTTTGAACAACAGGACCTGAGACACCTCTCCTGGACACATACCAGGAGCTCTTCGGGTACAGCCGGTTCGTTCTTAAAGTCGTATGATGACAGCGGAGAAAGGAAGCTTTATTACAAGCTTTCTGATTATGATGCTCAAAACGGTGTGGTCGGACACGAGTGCGTCAACGAGATCATAGCCGGTCGTCTGATGGATCTTTTGGGGGTCAGGAGGCTCGAGTATGTTCTTGTAAACGCTCTGATACTGCTTGACGGGCGTGAGATGAACACTTTCCTGTGTCGTTCTTTTGATTTTAAAGAGAGGGGACAGAGTAAACTCTCTTTGGAAGCGTATTACGAACTCGAGCGTCGAGGGGACGAAACTCCACTTGATTTTTGTACAAGAATGGGATGGAGTGATCTCGTCTACGGTATGATCGTGACTGATTTCCTCATAATCAACCGTGACCGACATGGAGCGAACATCGAAGTCCTGAGGAGTCGATCGGGTGAAAATGTCTCGCCCGCTCCGCTCTTTGATCAAGGCCTTTCGCTTGCATGCAGATGCAGAACAGAGGAAGAAATAGCTTCCTTTGATCCTATGTGTGATCCGGCGGTTCAGTCATTTGTCGGAACACGGAGCACATTTAAGAATCTTGACCTTGTTCCGGCGGCTTTTTTGAGTTCGCTTCCAAGATTCAATGACATTGATCTTGATTCGGTTCTGGAGGACATCGACAGGATCCTTCCTGAGGGACACATTTGCAAGCTTTGTGAGATCATTGAGAGGAGGTGGGAATACCTTGACTCAATTCGAAATACGTGACAGTTCCATCAAAGAAGGACGCAAGGACAAGCTTGTAGGTATCCTGTATTACTATGAACGATCGAAGCGTTTTTACGCAGAAATACCCGCAGGTATCACGGAATGGGAGTGCCCCATGATGTTTATGAAGCACGTCAGGGAGGGTGTCCTCACGATCGATCATATAAGCGTTAAGAAATGGGTTGAACAGCGCATCATCCCGCACGAGAGGCAGAATATCGGAGCGATCCTGCGCGACAACGGACTTAAAGAGTACGACGAGTACCGCCTCCTGATGCTCAGCGAGGGCAGAGGAGCGATGGACGATGAGTACATCAGGAAGATTCCTTTTGATCTGGTTCCGGAGGAGATCCGTGCACGTGAGAAGCGACGTGTGCGGGACGTGATGGCGATCGCCGGTGGGAAGGTTGTGGTCTTCTTTGCGGATGGCAGGTCGGGAATGGTTGATCCGCGCGAGCTTGTACCTGCCGGATCTCCGACTTCTTTCTTCCTTGGTGATGAGGAGAGACTGCGGCACGTGAAGGTTTCACCCGGAGGGCACGGGATCGAGTGGGGCAGCGACCATTTTATCATGGCTGAGAAGCTTTATACCCATTCCGAAACGCTTTCGATCTGTTATGAGGACGTTTTGGGGTTCGCAAGCGACCGTCTTGTCAGCACCCGCAGACTTACGCGCGAGCTCGGAGCCTCACGGCAGTACATATCCCAGCTTGTGAACGAAGGCCGCCTGAGTCCCGTGATCGACGAACCGTCGGTTCGGTTGTACCCGAGGGCGCAGATCGAGAGAGATTAGAGTTTTACCCTTTAATAAATGCGCTTTTTGTGCTATCATATAAGCATCGTAACATCGGACGGATTAAACAGCTTAGACTATTAATATTGGGAGAAAACACATGACGATTTCAGATGTACAGGTAATACTTCACGGAACCTATGTCTGCGGCGAAGACCAGAAGGATCGCGAGATCCACTCCGCCTGCGGCTCGGACATGATGAGCGACGTGCTCGCTTATGTTAAGGATCAGGCGGTGCTCCTCACCGGCCTTTGCAATCCTCAGGTTATCAGGACCGCCGAGATGATCGACGCGTACTGTATAGTCTTTATCCGCGGCAAGAAGCCCACGGAAGAAATGATCGAGATGGCCAAAGAGCGTGGCATAACGATCCTGTGCACGGATCACCGTATGTTCAATGCATGCGGCCTCCTCTACAGCAACGGCCTAAGGGGAGGTGTACCCTATTGAGTGAAGTAAAGCTTTCTTATACCATCTCGGGCGACGATTTCACCAGGGCCGGCGAGGCGTCGGGCGATGTGAAGTCCAAGCTCAAGGTCCTCGGGGTTTCACCCGACATCGTGCGTAAGGTCTCCATCGCTCTTTACGAAGGTGAGATCAACATGGTCATCCATGCGCACGGAGGGACTATTGACGTTACGATCTCCGAAACCGAGATCACCATGGTACTTGCGGACCGTGGTCCCGGTATCGAAAACGTTGAGCTCGCCATGCAGGCGGGTTACTCGACGGCATCGGAGAACGTTCGGGCGCTCGGCTTCGGAGCCGGCATGGGACTCCCGAACATGAAGAAGTACAGCGACGAGATGAGCATTGATACTCGTCTTGGGGAGGGAACCACTGTAACCATGAAGGTATTTTTACAGTGAGAAAACTTAACTGTCCGTTCGGTATGTAACACATTATGGGAAACCTGCTGCCTGTCGAAGGATTCAGCGAGGAGCAGAAGCGGATTAAAACGCTTATGTTAAAAGTGCTGCATATCTGCATCCGGGAAGACCTGAGTCTGCCATGTCGGTGGCGCGTCAGACTATATGGTCAGCCGGTAGAGAACGGAGGTCGGAGGGTTTATGACAAGCTTCTACACCTCGGTACATCTTGATGAGAGCCTGTGTAAGGGCTGCATCAACTGTATCAAGCGTTGCCCCACGGAGGCGATCCGTGTACGTAACGGCAAGGCCGTGATCACCAAGGAATTCTGCATCGATTGCGGCGAGTGCATCAGACATTGTAAGAATCATGCCAAGCTGTCCACTCACGACAGCCTGGATTCCATGAACGAATATAAATATACGGTTGCTCTTCCTGCGCCTTCTCTTTATGCTCAGGTCAACAACATCGAGGATGTGGACATCGTTCTCACCGCACTCAAGCGGATGGGATTCTCCGATGTTTTCGAGGTGAGCGCTGCAGCCGAGATCGTTTCATCCCTTTCAAGAGAGTATATCAGAAATCATAAGGATCAATGGCCTCTGATCAGTACGGCGTGCCCTACTGTGACAAGGCTTATCAGAGTGCGTTTCCCGAATCTTCTCGAGCACCTGCTCCCCATCCTGCCGCCCATGGAGATCGCGGCGCGGATGGCCCGCAAGCGCGCAATCGAGAAGACCGGGCTTCCTTCGGAGGATATCGGGATCTTCTTTATCTCGCCCTGCCCCGCCAAGGTTACTTCAGTCAAGTTCCCTCTCGGCTACGAGAAGAGCGAGGTTGACCGCGTGCTCGCCATGAAGGACGTTTACCCGGGCCTTATCCAGGCCATGAAGGACGTTGTCGAGGACGGTCAGATCGAGGAGCTCTCGTCGACCGGCAATATCGGCATCAGCTGGGGCGGCTCCGGCGGTGAGGCCGGCGGACTCCTCACGGATTCCTACCTCGCGGCCGACGGTATCGAGAACGTCATCAAGGTTCTCGAGGACCTCGAGGACAACAAGTTTGCCAACACACTTTCATTTATAGAGCTGAACGCCTGCAGCGGCGGCTGCGTGGGCGGCGTACTGGCGGTTGAGAATCCCTTCCTTGCGAAGGTTAAGCTCAAGAGCCTCAGGAAGTACCTCCCGATCGCCCGCACGCATGACACGCCCGACGATATCGGACTTGCGTTCACAAGGGACGTTGCCTACGAGCCCGTCTTCAACCTCGGTGGCAACATGGCGGAGCGACTCAGCAAGATGTCGCAGCTCGAAGAACTCATGGACAAGTTCCCCGGACTCGATTGCGGTTCGTGCGGCGCTCCCACATGTAAGGCACTTGCGGAGGACATCGTGCGCGGTATGGCACGCGAGACAGACTGCATCCACGTGCTCCGCAGTTACATCCGTAAGATTTCAGACGGGATCTGATATAAAGAAATTGATTTAAAGTATTTGATATAAAGAATTTGATGCATGGATGACCCCGAAAACAGGAGGAGAGGCATCAAAAAAGTGGGAAAACAAGAATCCCGCCGCCTGAAAAGAAGAAATCGAGAGAAAAAGGACAGCGGGAAATTGAAAAAGAGAAATCCCGCTGCCTGAAAAGAGGAAACCGAGAGAAAAAGGACAGCGGGAAATTGAAAAAGAGAAATCCCGCCGCCTGAAAAGAGAAAAAAGAGTGAAAAGGGACAGCTCAGAAAGGAAAGCATATGACAGTTGAAAATCTTTACAACGCTGAGGGTCTAAAGACTGTGTGCCCGGGTGATTCCGCGAAGGAGATCACCGGGGTTTATTGCTGTGACATGCTCAGTGTCGCAATGAGCAAGGCTCCCGCAGGGGCTTGCTGGGTGACAGTCGTGAGCAACCTCAACACGCTCGCGGTTGCATCGCTCACGGACTGTGCTTGCGTGATCATCGCCGGCGGCGTCGCTGTGGGAGAGGACGTCAGGGCGAAAGCGGAGAGCGAAGGGATCTCCGTATTCACGAGCGAGGAGCCTGTCTTTGAGACAGCACTTAAAGTGCATGAGATCCTTTGAGTGACGGTCTCATTCAGTTGCAGTGGATATTGTTACTATGATCACCATGTCGCGGAGCAACGAAGCCACGTGATATGATCCGGAAAGATAACGGGCTAAAACCATGCACTCCATCAGTTATGATCTGCACATCCACACCTGCCTTTCGCCATGCGGTGACAACGACAACACGCCGGCGAACATAGTGGGTATGGCTGCCCTCAAGGGGCTTGACGTGATCGCGATCACGGATCACAACGCCGCACGAAACTGCGCACCGGCCATGGAGCTGGGGCAGGAGTACGGCGTTCTTGTTATACCCGGGATGGAGCTGACCACCATGGAGGAGATCCACGTCCTGTGCCTGTTCCCCGAGCTTGAGGGTGCGCTTGATTTCGACAAGTTCGTGTACAAGCGTCTTCAGAAGGTCGAGAACAAGCCAGCCGTTTTCGGACACCAGTACTGTGTTGATAAGGAAGAGAAGCTCCTCTACGAGGACCCGTACCTCCTGATCAACGCCACCGACATCGCCTTCGACGAGGTGGAGGGTCCGGTAAAGGCCCGCGGCGGGATCGCCATCCCCGCGCATCTCGACAAGTCATCGACGAGCTTGCTCTCAAGCCTTGGCTACGTGCCGCCCGAGAGCACTTTTAAGGTCTTCGAGCTCAAGGACATGGCCAAGCTTCACGCGCTGAGGGAGGCGCATCCCTACCTGCGCGATTGCCGCGTCATCACCGACTCGGACGCTCATTATCTTGAGCACATTAACGAACCCGTCAATTTCCTTGAGGTGGAGGAAAAGAGTATCGCGGGCGTGCTTAAAGCACTCAAAGCCTGATACCGACGGGATGAAATAAGCGTAACAAAGGACAACTATGGGAGTTAACATGAGATCATTATTTCACAACACTTCGCGTGTATCACTTTTAAGAAGACTCGCAGCAACGCTTATGCTCATGCTGTTTGTCTTTCCCGTCTTCACGGGCAGCACCTTCCGTCTGTCAGCGGATGAAGACACCGAAGTCGATTACCTCGCCGAGTACGAGGCGATCTTTTACGACAGCTACGACGGACTTGTTTCGGCGCAGATCAATGCCGTGGCTCAGACCGATGACGGCTACATCTGGGTCGGGACCTACTCCGGTCTCTATCGTTACGACGGTCAGAAATTCGCCAAGAGCAACGTGAGCAGCGAGATCTACAGCGTTATGGCCCTCTACGTTGATTCAAAGGGTGTGCTCTGGATCGGAACTAACGACAGCGGTCTGTTCGGCTTTGATCCGGCAACAGGCGAAGTTTCCCACATAAGCGTTAAGGAAGGCCTTCCTTCCGACTCCATCAGATCCCTCGCCGAGGACAGGACGGGTCGTCTCTTCGTCGGAACCGTTTCCAACCTCGCGATCATCGGCGAGGAGGGCTCGATCGCGGTCTGTGACGAGAGCAAGGGCACCGGCTGGTCGGAGATCACGGGCATCAGGTCGCTCGGACTCCTCGATGACAACATCATGGCGGGCGTTACGAACGCGGGCGCGCTGTTCTTCTGCAGAGGCTCGGAGCTTGTGAGAGTCGCGACCGTGGACAGGCCGGGCGTTTACTACACCGCCGTGAGCCGTAACAATACAGCAAGGACAGGTGAAAAGGGCAGACTGATCGCGGGTACATCGGACGACGAGATCGAACTGCTCTCATACGAAAACGGCAAGCTTGAGAAGCTCAGCGTTATCGACGGGATGGCCGTCATGTACTTCAACGACATCTTTTACGACGCGGATGAGGGCGGTTACTTCTTCTGCGGTGAGAGCGGGATGGGCTTCCTGTCGGACCGCACGGGGCGCGTGACGTACCTCATGCAGGACAAGTTCCAGTCATCCGTCTCCGGCGTGTGCAAGGATTATCAGGGCAATATCTGGTTCGTTTCGAACAAGCAGGGTATCATCGAGTACTCCCGCAACCCCTTCATGGATGTGTTCGTCAGATCGGGACTTGTGGGCGAGGTCGTCAACAGCGTTATCCTGCAGGGTAACGACCTCTTTATCGGCATGGACAACGGGCTCAGGGTTGTCGATGTAAATACCTTCGAAGTTAAGAACTACAGCTACATAGACGAGTTTGAAGGAGTCAGGATCCGAAACATCTTTGAGGATTCGCAGGGGAATATTTGGGTATCGACGTACGGGCGCAGCGGCCTTGTCGAGATCACGAAGGACGGCGGACTCAAGGAATTTAACGAAGCAACCGCGGGCACGCTCGGCGGGCGCTTCAGGTTGTGCTGCGAGACGGAGGACGGAACGATCCTCGCCGCCAGCAACATGGGTCTCAACTACATTAAGGACGGGCAGGTCGTTGACACTCTCGGCGAGAACGAGGGACTGTCCGCCGCTCAGATCCTCACGATCGTTCCCAGTACGGACGGAAGCGTGCTCGTCGGGTCGGACGGTGACGGCGTTTACCGCATCAGGAACGGGGAGGTCATCGATCATATCGGGAATTCGAGAGGTCTGACAACGCTCGTTGTCCTAAGGATCGTTCCCTGCGAGGGTGGCTACCTCTACGTCACGAGTAACGCGATCTACCATGACAACGGCACCAAGGTCAGGAAGCTCGACAGGTTCCCTTATTCGAACAACTACGACGTCTTTATTTCGGAGGACGGGCAGGCCTGGATCAGTTCGAGTGCCGGCATATACATTGTAAAAGAAACAGACCTCATACAGAACGGCGACTACCGCTACACACTGCTTGATTACAACCGCGGATTCACGACATCGCTGACCGCGAACGCATGGAACGCATTCCGTGACGGGATGCTCTACCTGTGCTGCACGGACGGCGTGCGAAGAATCTCGACCGGCGGGTACGACCTTGCGGGCAACGATTACTTCATCGCCCTGAGCGACCTTAAGTATGATGAAACCTCGATCACGGCAGACAAAGACGGGATCTACAGGATCCCTTCCGGCAGCGGACGTATCGAGATCGACGCGTCGATCTTCAATTATTCGCTCTCGAACCCGCTGATCCACATGTACCTTGAGGGCACGAAGGACGACGGTATCACCATGTTCCAGAAGAGCCTGACGCCCCTCAACTACACGAACCTTCCCTACGGCAATTACACGCTGCACATTCAGGTGCTCGACGTGATCGAGCGGAACATCCTGAGGGACGAGGTCTACCGCATCTACAAAGAGCCCGCGATGACCGAGCTGTTCATCTTCAAGCTCCTGATCACGCTTGCGGGCGCGGGTTTCGTGGCCTTCGTAGTTTGGAGGATAATCCGCGGGACCATCATCAAGCGTCAGATGATCATGATCCGCGAGGCGAAGGAAGAGGCGGAGCGCGCGAACAGCGCGAAATCAAGGTTCCTCGCCAATATCTCGCATGAGATCAGGACGCCCATCAACACCATCATGGGCATGGACGAGATGATCCTGAGGGAAGACAGAAAAGAAGCCGGAGTCGACTACTCCAAGGCTGTCGTCGGTTACGCGCGATCTATCAAGAGCGCGTCCGAGTCGCTCCTCGGGCTTGTCAACGATATACTTGACCTTTCGAAGGCCGAGTCCGGCAAGATGAACCTTGTCGAGCGCGAATACGACACGATCGAGCTTCTGCGCGGAGTTTCGGGCATGATCGGTGTCAGGAGCGAAGAGAAAGGGCTTGAGTTTAAGACGGACATCGACCCGCATCTCCCGAAGAAGCTCTACGGTGACGACGGCAAGATCAAGCAGGTGCTCCTCAACCTCCTGACGAACGCGGTGAAGTACACCCCTAAGGGCGGATTCACGCTCTCGGCGCGGATCTGTGATTTCGAGGAGAGTGACGAAACAATTGTTACAACCGACTCTTCCGGTGCGGAAGACCCGGAAAGTGCAGTACATAAGGATGTTACAAAGAGGTCCGGTAGTATGGAAGAAGCGGGTCAGGAAGCTGTGGATGCCGGAACAAAGACTCTGGGGACAGAAAAGATCAGGATCAGATTCGCCGTCTCTGACACCGGTATCGGCATCAGACCCGAGGATATGGACAAGCTTTTCACAGCGTTTGAGAGGCTTGATGAGAAGAAGAACAGTGGTATCCAGGGCACGGGCCTCGGACTCGACATCTCGCAGAAGATGGTCGAACTCATGGGAAGCGAGCTGAAGGTTACGAGTGTCTACGGCGAAGGGTCGGAGTTCAGCTTTGAGATTGAGCAGACCGTGATCGTAGACGAACCTATCGGCGAGTTCACCGAAAGTGCCGCACATGAGGAGATCGACGTATATAAGCCACTGTTTGTCGCTCCCGAAGGCAAGGTTCTGGTTGTCGACGATTCGGACATGAACCTTAAGGTTGTGAAGAGACTCCTCAAAGACACGAAACTGCAGGTCGACACGGTCCTGAGCGGTGCCGCGTGTCTTGACGCGATCGATGCACGCGATTACCATATCGTGCTCCTCGATCACATGATGCCCGGAATGGACGGCATAGAGACCGTTCACAGGATCAGGGAGAAGTTCCCGGATCTGCCTGTTTTCGCACTGACCGCGAACGCAGCAACGAGTGGTACAGAGTACTACATCAGCGAAGGCTTCAACGGTTACCTCGCGAAACCCGTCGAGGCCCTGAAGCTCGAGGAAACACTCAAGCAGTATATCCCCGAAGAGCTGCAGTACGATTATGATGAGTACATGCAGTCCGACAGCCCGAAAGCAAGGGGTGAGGGGTTAAATGAGAGTGCCGACGGCATAAGCGTTAACGGTCCTGAGGGACAAGAGGAGACAGGAAAGAAAGATTTCTATAAGATGCTCGCCGAAACAGACGGTATCAACGTTTCGGACGGCGTGAAGTTCTGCGGGTCAAAAGAGGGCTTCGTGGAGGCCGCGAAGGACTTCTACGAGATGATCCCCGACAGGTCCGGTGAGATCGAGAGGCTTTACGACGAGGGCAACATTGAGCTCTATACCATCAAAGTGCATGCGCTCAAGAGTGCCGCGAGGATGGTCGGAGCGGGTGAGCTCTCAAAGCTTGCCGAATCGCTCGAGGATGCGGGCAAGTCGGGCGACACCGAGTTTATCGGAGCGCACAGCTACGAACTGCTGGAGATCTACAGGAAGTTCACCTCCGCGCTTTCGTTCTTCGAGGAGAGTACGGACTTTAAGAGCGGTGAGGCGATCGACGGCGAGATGCTCGAGGATGCATATGCGTCGCTGGCTGAGGTCTGCGAGGTGCAGGACTACGACTCGGCGGAGATGATCATCGATTCGCTTAAGGAATACAGGCTTCCGGACGGGGACGCCGAAAGGATGCACAGCATCGAAAAGAGCATGAAACAGCTTGATTGGGATGAAATGATTGAATTGATCCGCTCAAGGTAATACAATAGCAGTTGATATGACACAAAGGGACGACGATTTTAGGGTCGTGATTTATAAAGAGTGTATAACAGGGGGACCGCCATGCGAACAGTCAGTGTAATGATCGTGGGTGAAAAAGAGAGTTTTTTGATCAGAACACTTGTGAAGAAACTTAAGGATTCGGGATTTGAGGCGTATTTCTGCAATACCGTGGTAGACAAGATCTCCGCGAAGCTGGCCGATACGGACGCCGTGATCTGGTATCTCGACGGGGTTGAGAGTGCGAAGCCGCTGGTTGCGCATTTCCTTGACGACCATCTTGCAGATGGGGAGAAGAGTCTGATCCTGATCGGTGAGAAGAACGAGACGAATGAGCTTGCGCGCCACTTCAAGCCGGGGATCGTTTCCGAGACCTTCCCGCGTCCGCTCCAGACCGAGCAGCTTATCGAGTACCTGCAGAGGAGCGGTAATCCCGGTGCTACGGCAGCAAAGAAGACGATCCTCATAGTGGATGACGATCCGGCGTATATGGGCGTTATCCGTGACTGGCTGCGCGGCAGCTACAAGGTTGCGATGGCGAACTCGGGACTTCAGGCCATCAAGTGGCTCGGAGCCAACAGTGCGGACCTGATCCTGCTTGACTTTGAAATGCCTGTCACGAGCGGACCGCAGGTTCTTGAGATGCTCAGGAGCGAGGAGGAAACGGCTTCGATACCGGTGTTCTTCCTGACGGGACGCAATGATAAAGAAAGCGTCATGCAGGTGGTTTCTCTCAAGCCTGAGAACTACCTCCTGAAGACGATCCAGAGGGACAAGCTCCTTGAAGTGCTTGGGGAGTTTTTTAGGAAGGCGTGACGACGTGATGTAAAACGCACGGATGTGGTCTGCGTATAGGAAAAGGGACTGACAGGATCGAAATCGACAACGGAGACAGTGGTCCGGCGTATAGTTTGGGGTGCGAGAAAACAGAAAACGTAATGAGAGGGAGCAGTAAATGAAGAAGTGGATCTGGATCATATGTGGGATAGTCGCAACGATCGGAATCGCGGCAGCGCTGATACTCATCTTTGTGGTCGGACGCAATGATTACCGTTCGATAAAGGTGTTTGAGATCGGCGGAGACGTCAGGGTTGAACGTGAGAAGGACAAGCTTGACGCGTTCGAGAACATGTCGCTCAAATCGGGGGATGTCCTGGAAGTTCCCGATGGGGGATTCGTCAGACTCAAGCTTGACGATGACAAGTATGTGTACCTCGAGGCAGGTACAAGGATAGAGCTTTACGCTACCGGAGACGAGAAGAACAGTAAAACACGTGTGTTTGTCGAGCGAGGCTCGATGCTGACCGAGGTCAGGAAGAAGCTTACGGCCAAATCGTCTTATGATATCGTGACACCCAACACCTGTCTGTCGATCCGCGGTACCAAGACTATGACCGAGGTTATAGAAGACGCCGCAACAGGTGACATCAAGACCAACAGTGCCGTTATCGAAGGCAAGGTCAAACTGATGGCTTTCAGGGTGGACTCTGACGGCAAGGTCGTCTCTGCAGAGAAGTCCCTCGGAGAGGGCGAGAGTAACTCTGTTTCTACTGCGAAGGACGAGCTTGTTTCCAAGGAAGAGATGGAGTCGATCGTTGAATTCGAGCAGACTCTCGACGGTAAGGATGTTGATATCCTTTCCGAGGAAGAAGCCGGTATCAGGTTTGACGAGGCAGACTTTAAGGCAGCGTTCCTTGAGAACTTAAAGAAGTACCTCTCGGATAATTTCATGAGCCTGTTTGACGGCACGGGTCTCACATCCGAGAAGCTTGAGAGCCTCAGCGAAGGCCTCAATTCGCTCAAGGGTTATCTTGATAAAGCCAGGGAGGCCACCGAAGAAGCAAAGGAAAAGATAGCGGAGAAGTACGGGATAGAAGACATAGACAACATTAATCCCGAAACCGTTGATCCCGAGAAGTTCAATTCTGAAGAAGTCGATCCCGACGAGCTCAGGTCTGAATTATTGGAAGGACTGGTACAGGGATTTGGCGATCAGGAACAGGACGCTTCTGATAACGATCCGTCGAGATCTGAGACAGATGATCTTCCCGAAGGTTTCAGTCGGGATATTGCAAATGATCTGGTGAATATCGCGGACGGATTAAAGGGTCTGTTCTCACAGGGAACAGACTGAACCGCAGACTGACCGGGCGACTTGACACTTCGGATCAAGTCAAAGATAATATACGTATGTTTTCAATTTGAACATGGGGAGCTTCATACTTTTGATCAAGTTGTAAGGCGGAGATTATACAGCGAGCATTACGCTGCTAAAGAGGAGCATATAATGAAAAACTTAAAGGGTACAATTCTTACATTCGTAATGATCCTGGTTCTTTTGGCTTCCGTGAGTCCTTCCGGAATGGTTGAGGCACAGGCTGCTACCAGTGTTTCGATCAGCAAGAAGAAGGCCACTCTGTCAGTCGGTGAAAAACTGACCCTCTCACTCAAGGGCGCCAAAGGAAGTATCACATGGGCTTCCTCAAAGCCCAAGGTTGCTAAGATCACCAAGAGCGGAAAGGTCACGGCTCTCAAGGCCGGCAAGGCTACGATCACTGCGATCTGTTCGGACAAATCCTACACATGCAAGATCACTGTAGTTGACGATTCGGAGCTTTCCGCAAAAGAGATCTATGAGCTTTGCCACGATGGTGTTGTTGAGGTGAACGCAGGGGCTTCTCTCGGCTCCGGATTCTTTATAAAGAAGAAAACAGTCGTCACGAATTATCATGTGATCGACGACGCCACTTCGCTTACGATCAAGACTCTTGACGACGAAGAATATGACGTTCTTCAGGTGCTCGGCTACAGTGAGGAGCTCGATCTGGCTATTCTGAAGGTTGACCTGAACGGAACGCCCATCGCTTTCAACACGCACGGACTTACCATGGGCGAGACTACCTACACGATCGGAAGCTCGCTCGGTCTCACCAACACATTCTCGAACGGAATGATAAGCAACACGAGCCGCAACTTCAACGGCGTTGAGTACATTCAGACAAATACGGCGATCTCCCACGGCAACAGCGGAGGACCGCTCATTAATGCGTACGGTGAAGTTATCGGTGTCACCACAGCCTTCTTCACCGAGGGCCAGAACCTTAATCTCGCCATCAATATATCCGAGCTCGACAAGGTCGACACCGACTCTCCCATGAGCGTTAAAGAGTTCCTGAACAGAAAGTCCAAGAGTAATTCCAAAGGAAACGTGGGCGGTAACTCCAAAGGCAAGTCAAATGACGGCACGGAACCTTCTCTTGATGCCATCTTCCTGCTCGGAGATCCCGACGGTCAGTCATATGCGTGCGCGATCGGGATCATAAACTACAGCTCCAAACCGATCAAGATCGGAAGCTCAATATCACGTGCATTCGCTCTGGTTTACCCGTCTCCCGAATCGGATTACGTGGCAGCTTACCCGTTTGATGAGGAAACCTTTGAACCGATCGATACGATTACGATCGAAGCCGGTGAAAGCAAAACGATATTCTTCGCGCTCGAAAGACCGGCGTTTATCGATGAAGACGAATCAGCCGTAACTTTCGTGTTAAAGTACGACGGAGTTGAGTATTTCTGCATGACGGGTCCCTCAGGCTCTAGCTTGGTGGTTCCTTACCAGTACTGATAAGAAATTCATATAACCCTCACTTGTATCGAAACGGTATGAGTGAGGGTTTATTATTTGTTTGATGTTGATATGATAACGATTGCAAAACTTGAATTTCGTAGCTCGGGCTTCGTTTTTTATGTTGACATGACCATCTTGAACAAGTTATAATTCTACTTTGGTAGAACTGTGGATTTTTCTGCTTTGCTACGTATATGTGATCGACAATGATGCGAAAGCGATTCGGAATTGATTCCGGAATGTAATGGCAGAATAATATGGGGGACTTATGAACAAGAAAGCATTGATATTCGGCGGAGGTGCAGTTGCGATAGTTGCTATCGTTGTTGCGCTTATTTTTATTTTCACGGGCGGCGAGGATGCTTACCGCTCCATTAAGGTCTTCGAGATCGACGGCACGTGTAAAGTTGAGCGTGACGGCGACACTCTCGATGCTTTCAAGAACATGGCTCTCTCCTCGGGTGACACGCTGACGGTCGGGGAGGGAAGTTATACCCGTCTCAAGCTTGACGATGACAAGTATGTTTACCTCGAGGCCAACACGAGGATCAGTCTTACCGCGACCGGTACTGCCAACGACAGTAAGACTATGGTCTACATCGAGCGCGGTTCAATGCTCACCGAGGTTAAGAAGAAACTCTCTGCGACCTCATCTTACGACATCGTTACCCCCAACACTACGATGTCTATCCGTGGTACGAAGACACTTACAGAAGTATATGAAGACGTGCTCGGCGCTATCAAGACCAGTGCGGCCGTTGTCGAAGGACAGGTAAAGTTCTCGACTATCCAGAAGGATAAGACAGGTAAGGCCGTGATCGTTTCCACAGACCTTACTGTCGGACAAGGTTACGGTGTCACGACCGAAAGCAAAGACCTCCTTTCAGAGGATGATGTTAAGCACATTGCCGATGATGGTAAGACAGTTGACGGTCAGACCGCTGAGGAGACAACGCACGAAGAACTCGGTTCGGTACTTGAAACACCTGCCTTCAGTGATGAGTTCCTTACTAACATCGTGGCAGTGCTTGCAAGAAGCCGTGAGGAAGACATAGAGGAAGGCTTCACAGCCGAAGACATCACAGAAGAAGAACTTAATGCAGCTATCAATGTCCTCAACGACGTGATCGAGGGTAAGGTTGAGCTGCCCACATTCGTAGAAGAATACATCGTAAGCCAGTCGCAGCCGTACTACGAAGAGCCGATCGTTTATGATACACCCGTAACAGGCGCTAATAACGATACGACCACTCAGCCGCAGGTTGAGAATGAGCCCGAGCAGATCGCAGATGATACAGTTGTTCCCGAAGACACGGAAGGTGAAGGGGATGACACCTTTGTTGTGGACGGAACAGGCGAAACTCTTGTCGGCATCGTTGATGATACAGATGATAACGACGCAGTTGTAGCAGATGATGAGTCGGATGACGAAACTGATGCAGCTGATGAGGCTGATGAAGACGGATCCGACGAGAATGACGAGACCGAAGAGACCGATGAGGACGACAAGTCTGACGAAGGTGATGGCGCTGACGAAGACGCTGAAGACGGCGACGAAGACAAGACCGACGACGAAGACGGCGAAGACAAAGAAAATAACGAAGAGGAAGATTCCGATAAAGAGACTGAGGAAGGATCGGGAGATGAGGAAGATCAGTCTGAAGAGTCTGAGACTGATTCCGACAGCCAGAGCTCAGAGCCTTCAACCGTTCAGGATCCTAATGCTAATGATGTCCGAGACCCTAACGGGCTCGGTGGCGGAACAAGCGGTCAGGATGCCGGAAGCAGTACCGGAACGACTGAAACTGCAAGCTACAGCTATGGAAGCACCACCGCGTACGTTCGCTCTTCTTCGAGCAGCAGTACATCGACCCCGGTAACGCTCACTTTCTTTGAAGAAAGGACAATAGGGGGAAGGACGGAGCCGTATACAATAGATCAGGAAGATCTGCCTACGAACCTTTCGGTTGGTTCGCCACTCCCCGGAACAGAAAACAGTTCGATCCATGTGGATGTTTCGCCTGCTTACGAATTCGCAGGCTGGTACAGATCTCAGGACGGAGCGACGAATCTGACTTCCTCGGAACGTGTTACCACCGTGCAGTCCGGAACCATGACTCTTTATCCCGGAGTCAGGATCAGAACCTTTAAGTTAAGGTTCACCAATCTCTTCCCTGCCGCAGGAAAGCTTGACTACAAAGTGGCTTCTCTTACGACCGCGGCACCGGAAAACAGGGTACTCACTTATGAAACAGTTGAGGGTGAAGAAGGAAACGTCATCACTGTTGACGGATTTGAGTATGGTGATACATTTAAACTTCCTGTCATAAATGATTATTCACAGAATTTTGAGATTCATCCATATGCGCATGACGTGAACGACCATCCTAATTATGTGGGAATCGGTACCACTGCTGATGTAAACATAGCAAAGTATCTTCTTGACCAAGAAGTTAATGACACAGCATATGCAACGCAGATAGCCAACGCCTTTTATCCTTATGACTACAACTCAAACGACCATTACGGAGTAAATTCGACGATCTCGGTAGAATCGGATATGAGTTTTTATCTGTATTTCGCGTTTGAAATCGATGTTAAAACTTCCCGTATGTACCCTCTGGAAGGAGATGTCTCCTGGAATGTTGGAACCGGAACAGATTATGTGACGATGGTAAGTCTGACTGGTACACAGACAAACAGTAAGGTCGTTACAACTCTGATCAGTGACGGTTCGGATACGGTCAGCGTCGATGATCAGTATTGGTGCTTCTCTACCAACGGAACCAATGATTTCATGACCACGTATTACTACGGAAAGAGACTCGCAATTCCTTCGTTTACAGCGACAAAAACCGGAGCTGTGCTCGGAGTATTGGCTAATTATGTACTGCGTTCCGGTAGTGATGTTACGAACTCGGAGCTCGCGTATAATGAGGCTGCTACAGGGTCGATAGCGAGAGAATTACCCGGATCGGCGTCGGCTTCGTCTTTACCTTTTTATGATACTACGTTTAAGAAGATCGGTTATTATAACCTTAATTACGAAGTCTGTGCGAGTGAGTACACCGTATTTGAGCTTGGTGACAGTTCTGTTACCTACCAGATAGGCGATAAAGCAACTTACATCAACGAAAGGGATATCGCGACCAAACGACAGATTAAGACATTCTTTGTCGATAAAGAAGAGTCCGGACAGAAAACATACTATAAGTACAAGATCCCGTTTGATCTGTACAATGATTATGCTACAGGAAACGACTTGCATGAAAACATTGACTTTATCACCGCTGCTGCTCAGGGTATTACTCTCAGCAAGTCGGGATACAAGGTGATAGGTTTTAATGTCAGAACTTCACAGTCCGATTCCGGGCAGTCGATACTAATCGGTTCCGCGCAAACCCATTCTTATGGAAGAATCGGTTATGAAAACCTTTACAACGAAAATAGCTATTACTACATAACTATCGACAGAACTTATGATCCCTCGCAGGTTACCGTGAGTCCTATATTTGCACCTCTTAAGCCTTTTGATGTTAAGCTGACACGTGCTGAAGGAACTGTTAACAAGAGAGATGGTGACCCGGATAACTGGGCATGGGTAGGTTACGAGCTGGAGATCAGCGGTCCCGGACTGGTTGTGCCCGAAGGCGGAGCGCCTTTCGTAACATATATACAGACGAACGATCTCAAGCCTTACCAGAGAGAGACAACGTATTATCCGGTAGATAATTCACAACAGGAATTACCGCTGTTTAATGGGATTAAATGGGATGTATCCGGACGTAAGTTCATGGTCGATGGTAACAGCTCGGCTGCGGTTACTTTGACAACCAGTGACGACAAATCTACCGCCACGCTGAAGCTTAAATTGAAGGATCTGTTTAATGCAAACGGAAACTCATGGAAAGATGCAAATTCTCAAGGTTACGCTGGTGTGCACTATCTGGAATATCTGACGTATTTTAACAATAACGGAGATGTGGAGTTCAACACCTGCTTTAATAATGAGCAGATGACAGACGGATGGTGTGCCGTTAATGTGACCGGTGTCGAGTCGGGCTATAAGCCGTATAAGAATTACAAAGCAGATATCCTTGCCAATAGTGAGAAGTTTACAGCTATTGACAATAAAAGTGCGGGCAGTAGTGATATTAACATCACTGCCGTGTTTAACGAAGCGAGGGATACGTTTGCAACCGGACTCAGAGCCCTGCTGGCATTCGGCGGTTATGGTTCTGACAGCAATAAGGTTTTGTATGGTGCAAGACTCTATGATTATTACGGATCATCAAGCAGATACAGTAATGATTCTGTAGGCAGGGTAACACTTGAGACGGATTCGTCAGGTGGAACTGCAGGACAGATTATTAACGGAAATGCGGGACCCGGACACGGAATCCTGATCTACGAGACAATCAGTCGTCTGCTGGTACCGAAAGATTATCAAATGACGTTTGATGACTATAAGAATAATGTTTTGGGCTCGATTTCGGTTTATAATGTACAAAACCACAAGATCGTAAATGGTCAGATAGCCCACAGGGAGAACGGACAAAACCCTGTACCTACTGCGCTGAGCACATGGGGAGAGCAAGCAAATCAGACTATGGGCCTCTACATGAATATAGAAACAGAGCCGGTTACGGTCGGAAACGGAAGTGTCAATATCAGTCAGCTGCCCGGCGGTTGGACTTTGATAACTATCGAGGGAGGAACTTATTATATCAATTTTGCCTCGTACGGAAATGCAGTGACGTTGTGCACATATTATGAATCACTGAGCTGATAACAAAAACCAAGAATGGTCCCCGTCCCCCGGGGACCATTCCTTTATTTTTTATTGATTTCTGAAATCTCCCGTGCTATACTGACTATAACTGTGGATTCTCATCTAAATCTACCCTTATGCCCTCATCACGCCTGAGGGAGAATGCCTGTTGTGCGTGCGTTTTTGTGCGCTTATGACAGATACGGTGCGGCCGTAACAAGAAGAGAATCAGTTTGATGATTTTATCACAAGGAGGTTTGACAATGGGTTCAAAGAAGAAAATCCCGTTTAACGGCACAGCCGACCAGGAGGCCGCTCTCCGCAGAGTCGTAGCTGAGCTGAAGAACGAAAAAGGCGCGCTCATGCCGATTCTTCAAAAAGCACAGGACATCTACGGTTATCTTCCTTACGAGGTTCAGAAGATCATCTCTGACGAGATGAACATCCCCGTTGAGAAGATTTACGGTGTCGTTACTTTCTACTCACAATTCTCACTTTATCCGAAAGGAAAGTACAAGATCTCGGTCTGCCTCGGAACGGCATGCTACGTTAAGGGTTCCGGTTCCGTTTTTGACAAGCTTGTTGAGAAGCTTGGTATCGAAGGTGGCGAGTGCACAGCAGACGGAAAGTTCTCACTCGAGGCCTGCAGATGCGTCGGAGCTTGCGGACTTGCTCCCGTTATGACAATCAATGACGACGTTTACGGAAGGCTCACTCCCGATCAGATCGACGGGATACTTGCCAAATATAACTGACTATGATGCCTGAGATCTCCCTCAATATCCTTGATGTCACAATGAACTCCGTGAAGGCGGGCGCCCGGCTTGTGGGCATAAGCGTTATCGCTGACACGGGAGCCGACACGCTTACTGTCATCATCGATGATGACGGATGCGGGATGAACGAGGAACAGGTTAAGAAGGTCACAGATCCGTTCTACACTACCAGAGACACGAGAAAAGTCGGTCTCGGGGTGCCGTTCTTTAAGATGGCGGCGCTTCAGAGCGGCGGAAGTTTCGACATTCAGTCGGAGCCCGGCGTTGGGACGAAGGTGACTGCAGTGTTCGGTCTTTCGAACATCGACAGGATGCCGCTGGGGGATATGGCGGAGACGATCCACATGATCGTCACCATGAACGAAGGAACGGATTTTGTGTACACTCACAAGGTCGATGACCGCGGTTTCGTGCTCGACACGAGACAGATGCGAGAGATACTTGGGGGACTTTCGTTTAAAGAACCTGAGGTTTCATCATATATTAAGGAGTATCTTGAGGAAAACATCGCAGAGTCAGGAAACGGAACAGTAATTTAAGGAGGAACCAACATGAAGTCTCTTGAAGAATTAAAAGCCATTAGAGAGAAGATGCAGGGCAGTGTAGCTTTCCGCAGCGAAGATACCAACCAGACCAGAGTTGTTGTCGGAATGGCAACCTGTGGTATCGCCAGCGGTGCTCGCCCCGTTCTCACAGCACTTTCGGACGCAGTCCAGAGTAAGGCTATCAAGGATGTTGCCGTTACACAGACAGGCTGCATCGGTCTTTGCCAGTACGAGCCCATCGTAGAAGTTTACGCTCCCGGCAAAGAGAAGGTTACATACGTTAAGATGACACCCGAGAAGGCGCTCGAAGTAGTTGATCGTCATCTCATTGGCGGTAATGTAGTTACCGAATACACAATTGGCGCACTTGCCAAATAATTACGAGAGAGAGGTATCATATGTATCGTTCACATGTTTTGGTCTGCGGCGGAACAGGATGTACTTCCTCCGGAAGCCAGAAGATCCAGGAAAAGCTTAAAGAAGAGCTCGCTAAAAACGGTCTGACCGAGGAAGTAGCTATCGTTCAGACAGGTTGCCACGGTTTGTGCGCACTTGGCCCCATCATGATCGTTTACCCCGATGCAACATTCTATTCGATGGTTAAGGAAGAGGATGTTCCCGAGATCGTAAGCGAGCATCTTTTGAAGGGTAGAGTTGTTGAGCGCCTTGTTTACAAAGAGGAAACAGCAGGCGAAGGCATCAAGTCCCTCAACGACACCACATTCTATAAGAAACAGCACCGTATCGCACTTCGTAACTGTGGTGTTATCAATCCCGAAAATATCGACGAGTATATCGGCACACGCGGATATGAAGCACTCGGCAAGGTTCTCACAAGCATGAGCCAGGATGACGTTATCAAGTGCATCCTTGACTCCGGACTTAGAGGACGTGGCGGCGCCGGTTTCCCTACAGGAAGAAAGTGGCAGCTCGCTAAGGACCTCGTTCAGGACGGCGGACAGAAGTATGTTTGCTGTAACGCTGACGAGGGTGACCCCGGTGCATTCATGGACCGTTCGGTACTCGAGGGCGATCCTCATGCAGTACTTGAGGCTATGGCTATCGCCGGCTACGCTATCGGCGCATCACAGGGCTATATCTACGTTCGTGCAGAGTACCCTATCGCTGTAGAGCGTCTTAATATCGCTATCAAGCAGGCAAGAGAGTACGGACTCCTTGGCAAGAACATTTTCGGAACAGACTTCTGCTTCGATATCGAGCTCAGACTCGGTGCCGGCGCATTCGTTTGCGGCGAGGAGACAGCGCTTATGACTTCGATCGAAGGTAACCGCGGTGAGCCTCGTCCCCGTCCTCCGTTCCCTGCAGTTAAGGGTCTTTTCGAGAGACCTACAATCCTCAACAATGTTGAGACCTACGCAAACATCGCTCAGATCATCCTTAACGGACCCGAGTGGTTTGCTTCCATGGGTACAGAGAAGTCCAAGGGTACCAAGGTATTCGCTCTCGGTGGCAAGATCAAGAACACAGGTCTTGTTGAGATCCCCATGGGTACAACACTTCGCGAGATCATCGAGGATATCGGTGGCGGTATCCCGAACGGCAAGAAGTTCAAGGCTGCTCAGACAGGTGGACCTTCAGGCGGATGTATCCCTGCAGAGCACCTCGACATCCCGATCGACTACGACAACCTCATCGCTATCGGTTCCATGATGGGGTCCGGCGGACTTATCGTTATGGATGAGGACAACTGTATGGTCGACATCGCCAAGTTCTTCCTTGAGTTCACGGTTGATGAGTCCTGCGGTAAGTGTACACCTTGCCGTATCGGTACAAAGCGTCTCTACGAGATGCTCGACAAGATCACAAAGGGTCAGGCTACACTCGAAGACCTCGACAAGATGGAACAGCTTTGCTACTACATCAAAGAGAACGCTCTTTGCGGTCTCGGACAGACAGCTCCCAACCCTGTTCTTTCGACTCTTCGTTACTTCCGTAATGAATACATCGCACACGTTGTGGACAAGAAGTGTCCCGCAGGCGTTTGCAAGAGCCTTCTTTCATACGTTATCGACAGAGAGAAGTGTATCGGATGCGGCGCTTGTGCAAGACAGTGTCCCGCTAACGCTATCGTTAAGACAGACTATATCGGCGAAGGCAAGAAGCTTCCCGCTATGGAGATCCAGAAGGATAAGTGCTTAAAGTGCGGTGCTTGTATGGACAAGTGTAAGTTCGGCGCCATCTCAAAGAAGTGACAGACAGGAGGACATTGACATTATGGCAGACATTAATTTAAAGATAAATGGCATGGAATGTACGGCGCCTGCCGGCTCGACGATCCTTCAGGCTGCCAAACTCAACAACATTGACATTCCTACTCTTTGCTACATGAAAGAGATCAATGAGATCGGCGCTTGCCGTATCTGTGTTGTTGAAGTTAAGGGCGCAAGATCGCTGGTTGCAGCGTGCGTATATCCCATTAACGAGGGCATGGAAGTTTGGACCAACAGCCCTAAGGTTCTTGAGTCAAGAAAGAAGACTCTTGAGCTCATCCTTTCGGATCACAACAAGAGCTGTCTCTCCTGCGTACGCAGCGGACAGTGCGAGCTTCAGACACTCTGCAAGCAGTACGGTGTTGATAACGAGCACGCTTATGACGGCATTATGAACGAGTCTGAGATTGATGAGTCAGCAGCTCATATGATCCGTGACAACAGCAAGTGTATCCTCTGCAGACGCTGCGTTGCAGCCTGCGCTAAGACTCAGGGTATCGGCGTTATCGGTGCCAACGAGAGAGGATTTAAGACAAATATCGGTTCTGCATTCGAGGTTGGCCTCGCAGAGACATCATGCGTATGCTGTGGTCAGTGTATCGCTGTTTGTCCTACAGGCGCTCTCTACGAGAAGGACTTCGTTGATCAGGTTGTTAAGGATCTTAACGATCCCGAGAAGTACGTTGTTGTTCAGACAGCTCCCGCAGTTCGTGCAGGTCTCGGCGAGGAATTCGGTTACGAGATCGGAACAAACGTTGAGGGCAAGATGGCAGCAGCTCTTCGCCGCATCGGATTCGACAAGGTATTCGATACCAACTTCTCAGCCGACCTTACCATCATGGAGGAAGGCACAGAGTTCATCGAGAGAGTACAGAAGGGTGGCAAGCTTCCTATGATCACATCCTGCTCACCCGGATGGATCAAGTTCTGCGAGCACTACTATCCCGATATGATCGACAACCTCAGCTCCTGCAAGTCTCCTCAGCAGATGTTCGGTGCTGTTACAAAGACATACTTCGCAGAGAAGATGGGTCTCGATCCCAAGAAGATCGTTTGTGTCAGCATCATGCCTTGTACAGCTAAGAAGTTCGAGGTTGGCCGTGCTGATCAGTCGGCAGCAGGCGTTCCCGACGTTGATTACTCACTTACAACCCGTGAGCTCGCTCGTCTTATCAAGCGCTACGGTATCGACTTCAAGAACCTTCCCAACGAAGGCTTCGACGATCCCCTCGGTGAGGGCTCGGGTGCAGCTGTTATCTTCGGTGCTACCGGTGGTGTTATGGAGGCAGCTCTCCGTACAGTTGTATTCAAGCTCACAGGCGAGAAGGACGGCAGCCCTATCGTATTCAACGAGGTTCGTGGCGTAGAAGGTATCAAGGAAGCTACATACGACGTTGCAGGTATTAAGGTTAATATCGCAGTTGCTTCGGGTCTTGCTAACGCACGCAAGGTTCTCGACATGGTTAAGTCCGGTGAGAAGAACTATCACTTCATCGAGATCATGGCATGTCCCGGCGGTTGCGTAAACGGTGGCGGACAGCCCAGAGTTCCCGCAAACATCCGCAACTTCAACGATATCCGTGCTCTTCGTGCACAGGCTCTTTACTCGATCGACGAAGCAAACACGATCCGCTTCTCGCACGAGAACGAGTCCGTTAAGAAGCTTTACGCTGAGTATCTTGAGGCTCCCGGAAGCCACAAGGCTCATGAGATCCTCCATACATCTTACGTTAAGAGGACCATCAACAAGTAATCATACACTTCATGTGATATCTAAAAGGAGCTCCGAGCGGGGCTCCTTTTTTTGTGGTAATGCGTGCAGACTTGCGTTATAATACGAATTGGTGGTTTTTATCGTTTGACTGTTAAGGAGAAGTACAGTGAAAAAGCGTCTTATAATAGGTGGATGTATCGCAGCTGTTGCTGCGCTTATAGTAACTCTGATCATTATTTTCACAGGCGGTGAGGATGCTTACCGCTCCATAAAAGTCTTTGAGATCGACGGTTCTTGTACCGTGGAACGTGACGGCGACACCTTGGACGCATTTAAGAACATGTCGCTTTCATCCGGCGATTCCTTTACGGTCGGAGAAGGCAGCTTCGCGCGTCTCAAGCTCGACGATGACAAGTATGTCTATCTCGAAGCTAACACTAAGATCAATCTTACCGCTACCGGTACGGCCAACGACAGCAAGACGATGGTCTACATCGAACGCGGTTCAATGCTTACAGAGGTCAAGAAGAAGCTTTCGGCGACCTCGTCTTATGATATCGTTACTCCCAACACCACGATGTCCATCCGTGGTACCAAGACACTTACAGAAGTTATAGAAGACGTTGTTACAGGTCACGTTCAGACAAGTAATGCCGTCCTTGAAGGACAGGTTAAGATCAAGGCCGTTAAGGTTAAGAAAGACGGAACCGTTGTGTCTGTTGAGAGAGATCTCGGAGCCGGCGAAGGAAATGCTTTCTCTTCAAACAAGGAAGAACTCGTTTCTCAGGAAGAGATGAAGTCCATCGCGGACACCGGAGCATCAGTGAACGGTATCACTGTTGAGATTGTAACCGAAGAAGAGGCAGAAGTTGTATTCGACGTAGCTACCTTCGAAGCAACCTTCCTCGAGAATGTTAAGAGTATCCTTATTGCTGATGCCGAAGCAGCATCCGGTGAGGAGGGCCTTTCCCAGGAACAGATCGATGCGATCAATGCACAGCTGGATGAAGTAATGAATGCCATTACTACAATTCAAAACGGTGTCGATGATACTCCTGAACCCGAACCGTCACCTGAACCCACTCCGGAGCCTACTCCCGAAGTTACTTCCAATCCCGTCTGGAGTTATACACCCGTAACAGACCCTGCAAATGATCAAAACGAAGGAACTACTCTGGTTGACGGTGACACGAATCTAGTTGTGATCGGCGATGAAGCTGATGAAGAAGGTGATGACACAGAGAATAGAAACGATAATGTGGATGAAGGCGATACCGAAGGCGATAACAACGATACAGACGGTGACGAAGGTGAAGTGACGCCCGAACCGACACCCGAACCGACGCCCGAACCTACGCCCGAGCCCACACCTGAGCCGACTGACGAGCCTACGCCTGAACCGACTGACGAGCCTACGCCTGAGCCTACTGCTGAGCCTACGCCTGAGCCGACTGACGAGCCTACACCTGAACCTACTGCCGAACCCACCGCAGAGCCGACTTCGTCTCCGAGCCCTTCGGCTGCACCGGTTACAATTTCATACGGCAGCAATACCGCTTATGTCAGACCCAGCGGTTCCGATATCACGCAGTCTATAGCCCTTTCGTTCTACGAAGAGCGTGTATCTGAGAACAGTCAGACTGAAAGATATACTATCGAAGTTGAGAATCTTCCTACCACGTTCAGTGCGGGTTCATCATTACCCGGAACGAGCGGAAGCAATATCTATGTCGAGTTTTATAACCCTGAAGACGCAAATTATTACGAATTTGACGGATGGTATACAAGCGAAGCCGGAGCCAGAAATCTCACGGCCAGTGAAAAGGTTACTACTCTTCCTCAGTCAGGAACCAGCATTTATCCCGGAGTAAGAGTTAAAACATACAAAGTCACATACGTGAATCTTTTCCCTGAGGCTGCGAGTCTTGTTGTGCCTCAGCAGAGTTCGTGGGGGAATCTGACATATGAAGTGAGCGAAAACAGCATTACGGTTTCCGGATACGGTTACGGTCAGGAGGTTTCCCTCCCTGTACCTATGAATAGTTCTGTTACCGGAAGTGAGAATGTACTTCACATAGAAGGTGCGAGCAGCAGTCTTGATGGCCGACTTCCTTTGTTCTACGGCCTTGGTGTCGGACAGAGACAGGAAAACGGAACATTTACCGGTGGAGATAACATTAATCTCGCGCGTGCGTTACTCGGAGACAGTGTTTACTACGGAAGTCTTGTTTCAAACGGACGCCTTAAGGCATATGACTCGGCCGCATCGAATTCATACATTACAAATGTAGATGGTGATATGAAATTCTACATCTACTTTGCCGTACCGGTTGAGATAGCAGTTGATGACCCTGATGGTGACCTCGAGTATATCAGAACAGCCAACGGAGCTAAGAAGATTGCCGAAGGGCTTGCTGCTTTTGGGTACAGTTCTACAAACGCAGATACACAGCTGATCCGCATGAAGGAGGATTCAAACGAGTCTCATACACAGGAAGTAAAAGAAGCTTACGATCAGTATTGGAATGTGTTGAGATCTATTGATCCCGGCACAAATGAGGCTACATGGATTTTTAGTACCTATTACTTTGGTAAGCCTCTTGACATCCCGGCGTTTGATTATAACTTTAACGGCAAGGATTTTTATGCAACGTGTCATTTACAGAGCATAGGAAGCGCCATCCCTGAGGATGAACGTATCAAACCCTATGCAAACAATGTTGCAGCGGGACAGGTGTCATCGCTTACATTTACAGGAAGCGGATCAGAAGGATTTCCTTACAATTCGTACAAGAGGGACGGGAAGCTTTCGTTTAGTACGATTCGGTTTGAACTTGAACCTGTTTATTATGCTGTTGTTGATCTTAGTGAAATAGGATTGAGTATCCTGCCCGGTGAGTTTGATCAGAACCTGATCAGAACGTCGAGTGAAGCAACAAGACAATACAGGTTTAAGATGGATGTTGAAGAAGCATACAGTTCTATGCCGTACTATGGATTTGTTGTTATACCCGAGGATGGAGCTTGTGATTGGACTCAAAACGGGGCAGAACGTAGTTCGATGACCGATCAGCAAATGAAAGGATTGTTCCTGGTATCAAAGACCAATTACAGGATTGCGGGATACAGATGTGATTATTATGGATGGGAGTCCGAAGAGTTTATAAAATCCGAGTATTTGATGTTGTATAACAATTACGGAGAGATTCATTATGATAGTAACAAAGGGTGTTATGTGGCTTGCATTGCCGAGGAAATGGGTGGTGTTACCTACAAAAACGTGTTGACCCCTATTTTTGTGCCGAATGATGGTCTTGCACCGTTTTCAGTTACGCTGTCCCGCGAAAGCGGTAAGATATCTGCAACGAGCTGGGATGATCCGAGTACCGACAATGTAACCGAAACGGCCATGGACTATTATAATATCATTATATCAGGTTCGAATAATTCGATAGCATCAGAGGATCCTTTGGTTATATCAATCGATTTGAGTTCGATCCAAGCGTTATGCTATACAAGAGGAGATGTCGAGCAACCGTATATTCCTGCGGAGTATTACACTGTAGATCTTGACAGGACTATCGAATGGGATCCGACAGATGGATTATATTATATTTTTGAACATAAGCATGTCGGTCCCGGAGTAGACGATTATCAATGGGTCAAAGCAGATGGAGTAAGCGGATTCTCGCCTGTGAATGGGAAAATGACAATTCCGCTTAAACTTCTTGGCAAGTTTAAAGATGTCGGTGATCCCGGATATACTTATGACGTTCAATTTGTCCGTGGAATTAGGTTTAAGAGCAGTGATCCTGATGAGGCGTATATATCTTATTGGACATCCGTTACGGGATGGTACAATTGCGGAAGAAGCAGTAGTGATACTGGATACCTTCCGTGGGCTCATTATGTAGGACTTGAGGAAAATGCATCGTACGCATATACGGCAGTTTATTCTGATTGTATATCGAGCAACAAAGAACTTGCTGCTGTCTTTTCGGAAGAAAAGGATACGCTTCCTACCGGATTCCTCGCCACGATTGCCGGTGTCTCGGATCAGAATGATGTTTGGTATGGTGGTGAGCTTTCGGCAGTGCCGATTAATTCAGAAGTGTTATATTATGTGCGAGAAGATCAGGGTGAGTATAGCCAGTGTGATCCATCGAATTTCGCGTGGACTGTTACAAGATCCTCATCGGGCGGAGTGGCTTGGAGCGCTGTAAAAGGATATCAGCAAGTGCCTGCCACACCTGTCTACGGAAGCGGTGTACTGACATTTGATAGGTATGATTATTTGTGTGTACCTAATAGTCAGTATAGTACCGTTAAAGTATATCCTTATGGATATTATACATATTATGAGGATAATGGTATTTCTCTTCCTGAGGTCGGAAGTGATGAGAGGAATAGGTTCAATCACGATATAATGCCATTTACAAGCTATTGTTCGGATACCGGTTATGATGAGGTATATCTGCCTATAAGATATGTGGCGCCATTCAAGGAAGGATGGGTTTTGGTATATAGCAATAATTTAGATGCATATATTTTCTACGGAACAGGTGATGTTGAGGGAAAACTGACTGTTTCAAATGGAGAGTTACCTCTCTTGGTAGAAGAACCGCATTAATTATTTGATAAATAAAACTGAATGACGAGTGTTTTTCAATGCCCCGTCTCCGGCTGACAGAGACGGGGCGTTTTGTTATGGGAGGAAAGGGATGAAAAAGAGTGTGTTTATATTCGTAACAAAACCCCGCCTTCTTTACATAGAAGCCGCCGCGTGATATACTAAGAATGGCTAATTGACTGAATATAGCGTATAAGGGTGCCCGGGAGATTGTGATAGGGTAGCTATAGTCCGGTTCACATGGTGAGGGGGAAAAACCATGGATCATTCAATTATTGAGGCGGGCAAGACACTTTTGATTCAGGTCAAACGTGGGGAAAACGAAACTGAGTTTCCTACAACCGTTATTGACAGGTTCGACAATTCCGTTGTTGTCGAGCCGGTTCTGTATGAAGGAAAGATGGTCAATTTTAATATTCAAGGCATCGGGAAGCAGGTTTCACTGTTTCATGAGGCTCTGGGGAAGATGATCATCTGGAAAGAAATCGAGATCAAAGCAGGTTATTACAAGAAAAAGAAGCTTTGTCACGTTATCTACATCAACGGGGACGGTATTGAGTTCAACCGTCGTAAGGATTACAGGCAGTACCTCGGGATCGAGGGTAAGGCTGAGCATTACGGTGCCGAGAAGGTCGGCGTCATCGTCAGAGACGTCAGCAACAACGGCATCGGTTTGATCGTTGATAATGTTGCCGGTTTTGAGAACGGCCGCAGGATGATCGTTTACTTCACAGATGAGAACGGTAAGTATCGTTTCTCACTCGAGTGCAAACAGGTTCGTTCGCGTGTCATGCAGAACGGACGTGTCGAAGTGGGCTGTGTTGTTGTGAATCCTCCGCAGGCTTTGTCTCAGTACGTGGCATTTAAGCAGCTCGCCGAGAAACGAAGGATGCTTGGAGAATAGCATCGGCAGCGAAGCAGGATACAGTCGGGGCAGGATATGAATGAGAAGTTACACGCGTTATTTCTTTCAAATATAAAGCTCCTTGCATATGTCGACAGAGCCATATGCTGTTTTCGCATGAGCATGTACGACAGGGCGCTTGAAATGATATCCCTTACCGGGGACGGCATCAGCGGTATTTGTGATGCGGTCATCAAGGACAGGGATTATTTTTCTGATTTCTCGACAGAGTCGGTTGAGGAGATCCTTACCAAGCTCCTCGAAGCCAAGCAGGCGCGTGACTACACGCTTCTCGCGGATCTTTACGAGATGCAGCTCGCACCTTTCATCTGCTCCGTTCAGGAGACTATCATCAAGAGAGAAGACCTCCTCGTATTTGACGAGGATTCCTATAAAAAGAACATTAAGACCATGCGCGCGAAGATCGATGTTTCGATGCTTCGTTATGATGCCGATCTCCCTCCGGTAGGGAAGCCGGGATCGGATGCTTACCTTGCACATGAGGACGAGCGTGAGAGATTCAGAGTCAACCGCAACGCGCTTCTTGAGGAGCCCATGCTCCCCGAGCAGCTTCTTGCACAGGGCTACACGGTTGAGTTTACATCCTCGGGTCTTATGACACTCAGAGCACCTCTTAAGAGCACCGCTTCGGGTGATCAGGCCGAGACCAAGAGAACCGCTTCCTCAGACAAGGAAGCAGGCAGCATCTACCTCCACACCAACATGCGTGTCATCAACGAGGGCTTTATGCTGGCGGGTTCCTGGTATAGCAAGGACATCACGGAGTACGACGTGGTCGGACTCGGACTCGGATACCACGCAGCTGAGCTGGTCAATCTCGCTCCTTCGAGCCGTATCACGGTCTACGAGAGCGACATGAACATCATCAAGCTCTACTGTGCTTTCACAGACGCAGGACTTCTGATGGACCCGAACGTGTTCATCATCTACGATCCCGACTTGAAGCTTCTCGACAGGAAGCTCGAAGAGGACAGGAAGTCCCGCAAGGTCTGCATACATTACCCTTCGTTCAGAAGGATGCCGCACACAGCCGGGCTTTCGGAACTCGTGCCGTGGAGCGGACTGGTTGAAAAGTGTTAAGTTTAAGAGGGGGAGCATTATGAATTGTCCCGTGACATTTCTTACTGCCGCAGCGGGGTTCGCTGCCGACAGAGCACTGAAGATCGCTGCTTCCAAAAGCAAAGGGGAGCGCAGTTTCTTAAAGAACAAGATCACCATCAAGAAGACGACCAACAAAGGCTTCGCGATGAACAAATGTGAAGGCAAGCGCGGACTTGTCGTTGCGGTCAGCATCGTGGCGGTATTGGCCGTTGTTTTTTTACTCTGGCTCACAGTCAGGGATGATGAGAACAAGAGCAAGCGACCCGCGGCCGCAATGCTTCTCGCCGGTGCGATCGGGAACACGTACGACAGGATCCGGCATGGTTTCGTCATCGACTATATAAGCGTTGCGCCGATCAAAAAGATCATCTTTAACCTCGCTGATGTGTTCATCGCGCTTGGGGCACTGCTTTACCTTCTGCTCTAAGAGGCACAGCCAAGGATGTGGGAAAAGAAACTTGGCTGAGAATACCCGGCAGGGATACCCTGTATATGTAATTGTCAGAGGATAAGATCGCAGAAAGAGGAGTATATGATGGAAGAAAAAGATAAGGTTGCATTAAAAGAACTCGAAGAGAAGTTTTCGCTCACGAATCTCACTCCCGATGTTGATATAACAAACATCTACATCACCAAGCCCGACATCAACAGGCCGGCACTTCAGCTGGCGGGCTTCATGGAGAATTTCGACAAGGAGCGTGTCCAGATCATCGGAAACGTTGAGCATTCGTACATGCTCAAGCAGGAGGACGGCCTCGAGAGGATGAAGAAAGTCCTCGCGCTCGGGATCCCCTGCGTTGTGTACTGTCGTGGATTCGAGGTTGAGCAGGAGATCATCGACGAGGCTACAAGGCTCGGAGTTGCGATCTTCCTCACGGACAAGGCGACATCGAACTTTATGGCTGAGATCATCAGGTGGCTCAACGTCCAGCTCGCGCCCAGCATGACGATCCACGGAGTCCTGGTCGATGTCTACGGCGAGGGTATCCTGATCACGGGTGAGAGCGGCATCGGAAAGAGCGAGGCTGCTCTGGAGCTCATCAAGCGTGGTCACCGTCTCGTGAGCGACGACGCGGTCATCATCAAGAAGGTCAGCGATGATACGCTTATAGGCATGGCACCGGAGATGACACGTCACTTTATCGAGCTTCGCGGAATCGGGATCATAAACGTTAAAGCGCTGTTCGGTGTTGAATCGGTTAAGAACACGCAGCAGATCGACCTGGTCATCAATCTCGAAGAGTGGAACAGGGACAAGGAGTACGACAGGATGGGTCTCGAGGAGCACTACGTGAACTTCCTCGGAAACAACGTCGTTTGTCATAACATCCCCATCAGACCCGGACGAAATCTCGCGATCATCTGCGAGTCCGCAGCGGTAAACTGCAGGCAGAAAAAGATGGGATACGACGCGGCTAAAGAACTCTACCAGAGAGCCTTCGGAGGCACGGGAGTACAACTTTAACATCAAAGTGACGGATCCTTCTGATGTATATCTTTTCATGGACAGATAACGGCTTCTCCTGCCACGAGTATTTTCCCGAAAACGCGATTGCATCGCTTGATTGTTTTCGGAAAAACACTCGGTCGCGGAGAATCCGGACGAAACGTGGAAGAAAAGATATACAACAGAAGAATCCTGAAAATACAAGTTATAAAAGATAAAATTATCAGATTTGGCTATGATAGGCCGTAAGGAGTCAGTATGTCAAAATATGTAATCGGAACAGATATCGGAGGTACTTCCGTAAAGCTGGGTATCTTCAAAAGTGAAGGTGAGCTTGTTCAGAAGTGGGAGATCAGGACGGATCGCACGAACGGTGGCGAGAAGGTGCCTGAGGATATTGCTGCGACTGTGAAGGATGTGCTCGGAAAGCTGAAGATCGATCAGAACGATGTGATCGGAATGGGTGTCGGAGTGCCCGGACCCGTTAAGTCGGACGGAACAGTCATGAAGTGCCCGAACCTCGGATGGGGGATCTTCAACGTGGCAGAACGCATGAAGGAACTCACGGGTCTTAACTGCACCGCACTCAACGATGCCAATGCGGCAGCGCTCGGCGAGATGTGGCAGGGAACCGCGAAGGGCTTTAGGAACCTTGTGTTCGTTACACTCGGAACGGGTGTCGGCGGCGGTATCATCGTAGACGGCAAGGTCATCAGCGGTACTCACGGCGGTGGCGGTGAGATCGGACATATCCTTGTTAATCCTAAAGAAACGGATGTCTGCGGTTGCGGTTGCAGAGGCCATCTCGAGCAGTACGCTTCGGCGACGGGACTCGCAAGGATCACCAGAAAGAGACTTGCAGCGAACGATTGTCCTGCCACAACGCTCTCCGCTGACAACCTCTCGGCCAGGATCATCTACGATGCTGCCAAGGCAGGCGACGAACTTGCCAAGGAAGTTGTTGAAGAGATGTGCGCTTACCTCGCACAGGCATTCTCGGGGATCGCGGCTACGGTAGATCCCGAGGTATTCCTTATCGGAGGCGGTGTTTCCAAGGCAGGCTCCATAATTACCGACACGATCAAAAAGTATTACGTTCATTCGAACATGAACGTTCTGCGTGATCCCAAGTTCGAGCTCGCTTCACTCGGAAACGACGCCGGAATCTGGGGCGCGGCATACAGCGCGCTTGACGCTTATAAGGCATAAAACTTGATGCAGGGCGTCGAAAAGCGGCGGAAAACGAAAAAACAAGAATCCCGCTGTAAGATTTGGTCAATGTTTGGAGAATCAGGCGGCGGAAAATAAAAAAACAAGAATCCCGCTGTAAGATTTGGACAAGGTTTGGAGAATCAGGCGGCGGAAAATAAAAAAATAAGAATCCCGCTGTAAGATTTGGCCAAGGTTAGGAGAATCAGGCGGCGGAAAACGAAAAAACAAGAATCCCGCGGTAAGATTTGGTCAATGTTAGGAGAATCAGGCGGCGGAAATCAAATTTTGGAGAATTTGGATGATATGAACAATAGACTTACTTTGCTGAAAGAGAAGCTTCCGCAGATGAAGGTCAAAGAGGGCGTGCTCCTTTCATCCTGCACTTCTTTCAGGACGGGAGGACCTGCCGACTTGGCGGCTTACCCGGGAAACAGCAAAGAACTCGGGGAGCTCCTTCGCCTGTGCAGGCAGGAAGGTGTTCCCTGTTATATTTTGGGGAACGGGACCAACGTGCTCGCACCTGATGAGGGATTCAGAGGGGTAGTGATACTCACGTCCGAGATGCGTGAGATCTCAATTAAAGAAGAGACCGGAAATGACGAGGAGGCCGGAATCGAAGAGGAGACCGGAATCAACGATGGAACAACCGGGAACGAAGAAGAGACCGGAATCAACGATGGAAAAACCGGAATCAACGATGAGAAAACTTGGATCGTGAAAGCCGGAGCGGGAGTGCTTCTTTCGACGCTTTCCATGGAATGTGCGAAGAGGAGCCTCACGGGACTCGAATATGCACGCGGGATCCCTGGAAGCGTGGGTGGCGCGGTAGTAATGAATGCCGGCGCATATGGCGGAGAAGTTAAGGATTCACTTATAGGCGTTACGGTTATGAGCGGCGAGGGCGGAGAGCCTTTCAAAATGAAGGCGGAAGAGCTTGAACTGGGATATAGGCACAGCATCATCCCTGAGAGAGGTATTGTGGTGCTCGAGGCTGAGTTTGAGCTGGCGAAGGGTGACCATGACAGCATCTTCGCACTGATGGACGAGCTTTCGACAAGACGCAAAGAAAAGCAGCCCCTTGAATACCCGAGTGCGGGAAGCACTTTTAAACGCCCCGAGGGTTACTTCGCGGGGAAACTTATCGAAGACGCGGGACTTAAGGGCTTCAGTGTGGGTGGCGCGCAGGTTTCCGAGAAGCATGCGGGCTTCGTGATCAATAAGGGCGGCGCGACTTCCGCGGACATCATGAATCTTATTAAAGAAGTCCAAAGAAGAGTCTATGAAGCAAGCGGCGTCATGCTTGAACCCGAAGTAAAATTCATGGAATAATGCATCAGATGGCATGACCCCGAAGATAAATATATGGAATAATGCGATGAACGGCATGCCCCCGAAGTATAATTATTGGATTAATGCAGACGGTATTGATGGTCAAAAAACGGCTCTAACAGGTAAGGAATCATAAGCATATAAATGAGTCACAGAGAATGAAGGAGGGAATGAAGTGTCTTTTTCAAATAATGTTAAAGAAGAACTTTTTAAGACCCTCCCACAGGCGAGACACTGCAGGATCGCGGAGCTGGCTGCGCTTATCGGCATGAGCGGCACCGAGCAGAGAACGAACGCGCTCTGCTTTGAAAACCGTGTCGCGGGGATGAAGGCGCAGGCACTCATTAAGAAGCTGTTCGGCTTTGAACTCAAAGAGGAAGACGAGCAGACAAAGGGAAGCCGTCGCGGACTTTTTGTGCTCCGTTGCAAAAAAGAAGAGATCAAGGTCATTTTCGAGACCGTCAAGATAAAAAATCAGAGCTCCGAAATATTAAGTGTTGACAAGCCGGGGCAAAATATACATAATACTTTGCGAAACGATACAGTGCCCGGGATGCTTGTATGCACACAGACTTGTTGCAAACGTGCATTCCTGCGCGGGGCCTTTCTCACATGCGGGTCACTTTCGGACCCCGAGAAGGATTACCATCTTGAATTTGTCTTAAAGAATGAAGCTCAGGCAAACATGCTTCGCTCGGTTCTTGCTTCGCTTTCGGTTGAAGTCGGATCCGTAATGCGCAAAAAAGCGTACGTGCTTTATATCAAGGACAGCGAGATGATAGCGACCGTGCTCACACTTGCCGACGCCACCGTCGCACTCATGGAGCTTGAAAACATCAGGATCCTCAAGGAAGTGCGAAACGACGTGAACCGTCGTGTCAACTGCGAAACAGCCAACATCGAGAAAACTGTTCGCGCGGCATCAAAGCAGGTTGAGGACATCAGGTTCTTAGCCGGGGCACCGGGGTTTGACGATCTGCCCGAAGAGCTTAAACTGACAGCGGCTCTGAGGCTCGAACATCCCGAAGTATCGCTTTCGGAGCTCGCGATGTTACATCCCACATCGGTGAGCAGATCCGGGATCAATCACAGACTGAGGAAGCTCTGTGATCTGGCTGAGAAGCTGAGGGACTCCCGGAAATGAGGGGATCGGGATGAGAAAGACAGGAGTTACAATGGTTCGCAAGGAAATGCAGATTGACATAACAAAGGAACCCGAAAAGCACCCGATAGCCAAGCTTGTGCAGGAGGCCAGCAGATTTTCGAGCTCGATCTTTTTCGAGTACAAGGACAAGAACGTCAATGCCAAGAGCATCATGGGAATGATGACCTTCGTCGGGATCATGAAGAGGGCTCTTGAGGAGAATGATAAGATCACCCTCAGTGTAGACGGAACTGACGAGGCTGAAGCCATTAAAACAATGAGTGCATTCTTTGAGTAACAGGCGAGTGCCCCAAAACCCGGAATCACCCGGTTTTCTACATGATCATAAGCGCCCGTAGGAACTTGTTTCCACAGGGCGTTTGTTATTTTTTTTCTTTAATTTCTTGTGGAATTGCCTCCCATTTTTACTATAATAATATGTAGAGGTATTTTGTCCTCCTCTCCCCTTCTATTCCCGAAGGGAATTGAAGGGTCGTTAGGCCATACACGCCACCGGCGCAGTAGGCTCCCGGAGGGGATGTTCTGGTAAGGAAACATAAACTCATACGAAATATAAAACAAAAATATAAACAAACAAAAAATATATATTGCAATAATATATATTTGTGTGATATTATTCTGTATCGACAGGGAAAGAGGCAGTATGAACAAGAGCAAGATTCGGGTTATTGTCATTCTGGGAGAGATTCTGGTCATCGGCATTCTGGCGCTCGTGATACTCTTGCCGGGCTCTTCGGGTTCGTCCGCGGACACGGATGTCAAGAGTAAGGTCAAGGCTGCGGTGAAAGCCGGCGACGCCGAGTATCTCGCTGATGAGGACGCCGGAGTTGCCTCTGTCGAAGAAGAGCTGGCCGAGCTCGAGAGGCTCGAAGCCGAACGCCTGAAGCGTGAGGAAGAGGAGCGACTCGAGGCCGAGCGCCTGAGACTCGAGGAAGAGGAGAAGGCGAAGGCCGCAGCCATGAGCCTCGGTGCCGAGGAAGAAGCTGCACTTAAGGCAGCGATGTACGATTATGACGCAGCGATCGAACTCTTGCAGGGTATCCCCGAGTATGAGACCCGCGATGATGTCAAGGCAACCGTGAAGGAGTACGAAGCGGCTCGCGACAAGCTGGTCAAGTGGGAGGACAACACCCAGATCAGCCACCTTTTTGTACATTCCCTGATAGTCGATACCGCGAGAGCCTTCAGGAAAGGAAGCTCCCAGCCCGTCGGCTACAACAGATACATGACGACGGTCGGTGAGTTCAAGCTCATTCTGCAGTCGCTTTACGACAAGGGCTACGTGCTCGTGAGCATGCATGATATCGCCGAACGCTACGTCGGAGAGGACGGGGTCGAGAAGCTCCGCAAGAAGCCTATCTACCTCCCCGAGGGCAAGACGCCCTTCGTCCTTTCACAGGATGATGTTAACTATTACGCATATATGGACAACGACGGGTTCGCCGACAGACTTGTTATCGGTGATGACGGAATACCGACCTGCAAGTACATCGAAGCGGACGGTACCGTTTCGTACGGTGAGTACGACGTACTTCCGATCGTTGACAATTTCCTTAAAGAGCACCCCGACTTCTCCTACAGAGGAGCGAAGGGAATCCTCGCAGTCACGGGCTACGAGGGCGCGCTCGGTTACGACACGGGATGGCATATGTACGATCTTGACAATCCCGAAGAGGCAGCCAAGCTGAAAGCAGAGCAGGACGCTGCCAAAGCGGTTGCGGACGCCATTAAGGCAGACGGCTGGGAATTTGCCAGCCACAGCTACACGCACACCGATATGAAGACGAATTCCTTTGATAAGGTTGTATACGACACTGACAAGTGGGAACGTGAGGTCGAGCCGATCCTCGGAGAGACAGACCTCTACATCTACCCCTTCGGAAGTGACATCTGTGACTGGAAAGGTTACAAGGGAGACAAGTACGAGTATCTCAAGAAAGCAGGCTTCTGGTATTTCTGCAACGTTGATGCTTCAAGGTACTGGATCCAGATCACGGACAACTACATGCGCATGGGCCGTATCAATGCCGATGGCGAGAGGATGATGAAGACTCCTCAGAAGCTTGATTACTTCTTCGATTCGGCGTCGATACTCGACAAGAGCAGACCTGCGTTATAAGTATTAAAGGAGTTCCGGGCAATGGCTTTTACACATTTACATGTACATACAGAATACAGCCTTCTTGACGGCTCCTCGAAGATCGGGGAGATTGTTCGTCATGCCAAAGAGCTCGGACAGGAATCGCTTGCCATCACCGATCACGGTGTTATGTACGGCGTGATCGATTTCTACAAGAAGTGTCTCGAGGTCGGCATCAAGCCTGTGATCGGATGCGAGATCTACGTCGCTCCGGGATCGCGCTTTGAGAAGGAAGGCAGTACGGGCGACGACCGTTACAGGCATCTCGTGCTTCTCGCGAAGGACGACCTCGGGTACCACAACCTGATGAAGATCGTCTCGAGAGGTTTTACCGAAGGCTTTTACTATAAGCCGCGAGTCGACATGGAAGTCCTGAAGGAATTCCACGAGGGTGTGATAGCACTTTCGGCGTGTCTCGCGGGTGAGATCCCTTATTACCTGCGAAGAGGCCTGTATGATGAGGCTAAGGAAGCGGCCCTCCGGATGCTTGAGATCTTCGGAGAAGGCAACTTCTACCTCGAGCTTCAGGATCATGGCATCCCCGATCAGGCGCTCGTGAACGAGCAGCTCGTCAGGATGTCACATGAAACCGGTATACCGCTCGTCGCCACTAACGACGTGCATTACACATACGCGGAGGACGCGCAGCCGCATGACGTGCTCCTGTGCATCCAGACCCAGAGGAAGGTCAGTGACACCGACCGAATGCGTTACGAGGGAGGCCAGTTCTACCTCAAGTCGGAAAGCGAGATGAGATCGCTCTTCCCCTACGCACCGGAGGCCGTCGACAACACGGCGGCGATCGCAGAGAAGTGCAACGTCACCTTCACTTTCAACGAGTACAAGCTCCCGCACTTCGATGTGCCGGACGGCTTCACTCCCTTCTCGTATCTCGAGAGCCTCTGTAAGAAGGGTCTTAAGGAGAGGTACGGAAGCGCCCCGCCCGATGAGTTCAAGTCACTTGAGGAACGACTCGACTTCGAGCTCTCGACCATCAAGGGGATGGGATTTGTTGATTACTTCCTGATAGTTTGGGATTTCATACATTTTGCCAGGGAGAACGATATCGCGGTCGGCCCCGGACGAGGCAGTGCGGCGGGAAGCGTCGTGGCATATACGTTGGGGATCACGAACATCGATCCCATCAGATTCTCACTCTTCTTCGAGCGATTCCTTAATCCCGAGAGAGTGACGATGCCCGATATAGACATTGATTTCTGCTATGTGCGCAGACCCGAAGTCATCGACTACGTTACGCGCAAGTACGGACGGGAGAGAGTCGTGCAGATCGCGACGTTCGGTACACTCGCCGCACGAGGCGTGATCAGGGATGTCGGCCGGGCGATGGACATGACCTACGCGCAGACCGACAGGATCGCCAAGATGATCCCGATGGAGCTCAACATGACGCTCGACAAAGCGCTCGAGGTCAACCCGCAGCTCCGTGAGGCCTACAACAGCGAGCAGGATGTTCGAACACTTATAGACACCTCGAAGAGACTCGAAGGGCTCCCGCGCCACACTTCGACGCATGCGGCCGGAGTCGTGATCGCACCTGCACCCGCGGACGAATTCGTCCCGCTCTCACGGTCGGGCGATGGAACGATCACCACACAATACACGATGACAACTCTTGAGGAGCTCGGACTTCTCAAGATGGACTTCCTGGGACTGAGGACGCTGACCGTTATCCAGGATACGGTCAAGGCTGTGAACGCGGCGTACCCCGACAGGAACCTTGATATAAACGAAATCGACCTTGCCGATCCGAACATCTACGAGCTTATCTCGCAGGGCAGGACGGAAGGCGTTTTCCAGCTCGAGAGCAGGGGCATGACTTCGTTCATGAAGGAACTTTCACCGTCATGTATCGAAGACATCATAGCGGGTATCGCGCTCTACCGTCCGGGACCGATGGATTTCATCCCGAAGTACCTCGCGGGCAAGCGTAACCCGGGCGAAGTCGTTTACGACTGCGAGGAGCTGCGGCCGATACTTTCGCCGACATACGGCTGTATCGTTTACCAGGAGCAGGTTATGCAGATCGTGCGTAATCTGGCGGGCTACAGCTTCGGTCGATCCGATCTCGTACGAAGAGCCATGTCGAAGAAGAAGCAATCGGTCATGGACAAAGAGCGGGCGAACTTCGTGTACGGCAACGAAGCGGAGGGCGTTCCGGGATGTAAGGCGAACGGCATCCCCGAGGATGTCGCGAACAGGATCTTCGACGAGATGATCGATTTCGCGAAGTACGCCTTCAACAAAGCGCATGCCGCAGCCTACGCGGTAGTTGCGATGCAGACGGCATTCCTCAAGTGTTATTACCCCGTGGAGTTCATGGCTTCACTTCTCACGTCGGTCACAGAAAACTCCGACAAGGTTGCGAGCTACGTCTTTATCTGCAGGAAGATGGGGATAAAGCTACTGCCGCCCGACGTCAACGAAGGAGGAAACTGCTTCACCGCATGCGGCAAGGATATCCGCTATTCGCTATCGGCCATCAAAGGCCTCGGAGCGGCGGTCGTGGATGTGATCGTTGCCGACAGGGAATCGGGCGGACCGTACAAGAGTCTGCGAGATTTCATGGAAAGGCTCTCATCAAAGGAGAGCAACAAGCGTGTCATCGAAAGCCTCATAAAGGCCGGAGCGCTTGATTGTCTGCCGGGCTCGCGCAGACAGAAGATGGTTGTTTACACCGGCATCCTCGAAGGAGTCGCCCTTGAAAGAAAGAAATCCGTCACCGGTCAGATGAGCATGTTTGATCTCGGCGACGAGGGCATTTCAAGAGAGTCTGCCGAAGAATTCCCGGACATCCCCGAGTACGAACTTTCGGAGATGCTCGAGTTCGAGAAAGAAGTCCTCGGTATCTACGTCAGCGGTCATCCGCTCAATGCCTATAAGGACATCCTCGAAAAGAACGTGACGGCGACAAGCCTTGACTTCATCATCGATGAGGAAACGGGCGAGACGCAGCTTACCGACCGGCAGAAAGCCGTGATCGGCGGGATAATCGTCGCCAGGAGCGTCAAGACCACCAGGTCGGGCTCACTAATGGCTTTCCTCACGGTCGAAGACCTGTACGGCAACATCGAGGTGCTCGTCTTCCCGAAGGATTTCGAGAAGCACGGAGACAAGCTTCTCGAGGACACGAAGGTACTCATCAAGGGTACGGTGAGTGTCGACGAGGAAAGGGGCGCGACGTTACTGTTCGGCGACTGTGCCGACCTTTCGTCCTACCCGCGGACCTTGTGGATCAAGCTCAAAGACGAGGAGACCTACGAAGCCGAGAAGAGCTTCATCAGTACGGAGCTCGCGGACCGGCTCGGTCCCGACAGGTGCATGATCTACATCGAGAGCACCAAACGGAAGGTGATGTTCGATGACGACGGCACGATGGCGACGCCGCAGCTGCTCGAAAAGCTGAAGGCGAAGCTCGGAGACGAAAACGTTACGGTTTCCGTAGGAACTTATTGGAAGAATCAGACGTAATAGGGTTATAATCTTACATAGAGTTTTGTTACATCATCGGTAATAAGATTTAAGGAGGTTATCATGGCAGCAAAGAAAACTACTAAGGACACCGAAGTTAAAGAAGTTAAGACTACCAAGACCATAAAGAAGAAAAGCGATGACGCTTATGAGAACATCCCGATGGGAGAAGGCAAGCCGGTCAAGAAGATCGGCGTCCTGACAAGCGGCGGTGACGCGCCCGGCATGAACGCAGCCGTTCGTGCTGTTGTCAGAACAGCTATCAATTACGGAATGGAGGTTGTCGGTATCAAACGCGGTTTCTCGGGACTTATCGAGAACGATTACGTGCCGCTCACAGGCAGGAGCGTTGCCGACACCATCGCCAAGGGCGGAACATTCCTTTACACAGCAAGATGTCCCGAGATGATCACTCGCGAGGGACAGGAGCTAGCAGCCAAGAACTGCAAAGAGCAGGGCATCGATGCGCTCGTTGTTATCGGCGGTGACGGTTCCTTCAGGGGTTGCCTGTCACTTGCGGAGCTTGGCATAAACGTTATCGGAATCCCCGGGACGATCGACCTTGATATCGCCTGCACGGAGTACACCATCGGCTTCGACACAGCCATCAACACCGCTATGGAAGCGATCGACAAGATCAGGGACACCTCTACATCACGCGAGAGATGCTCGATCATCGAGGTTATGGGTCGTCACGCAGGCTTTATCGCACTCTGGTGCGGTCTTGCCAACGGCGCTGAGGCGGTGCTCACAACCGAGCTCTACAACTACGAAGAGAAGAAACTGATCGACGATATCGAGCTCAAGCGCAAGAACGGCAGACAGCATTACATCATCATCAATGCCGAAGGTATCGGTGATTCGGAAGGCATGGCAAGGCGTATCGAGTACGCTACAGGGATGTCCACATCCGCTACGATCCTCGGATACCTGCAGCGCGGCGGCAGCCCCACATGTAAGGACAGAGTTTACGCTTCGGCCATGGGCGCGAAGGCAGTCGACATCCTCTACAAGGGCGGCAGCAACAGAGTGGTTGCATACAAGAACGGCGGCTTCTGCGATTTCGACATGAAGGAAGCTCTCGCGATGAAGAAGAACCTTGATCCTTTCCTTGTCGACATGCTCGGCAAGCTCACCCGTAAGGGCGAGGGTAAGGGACTCCTCAGCGAAGGCATGCTTCCCTCGGATGCATCGACGGGCAACTGCAAGTCGGTCGGAATCCTCACCAGCGGCGACGATGCACCCGGCATGAACGCAGCCATCCGTGCCGTTGTCAGATCGGCCATCGGCTACAATATGAGAGTCTTCGGCTTCTACAGAGGCTTTGCGGGTCTTATCGAGAAGGACTACATCGAGATGACCAACAAGACCATGTCGGAGACGGTACAGCTTGGCGGAACGCAGCTTCTTGCGTCCGACTGTCCCGAATTCCTCACGGAGGAAGGACAGCAGAAGGCTGTTGAAACCCTTAAGGAACTTGGGATCGACGCGCTCATCGTTCTCGGAGGAAACGGAACGATGCGAGGCGGTCTCGACCTCATCCACAAGGGTATTAATGTTATTGGTATCCCCGCAACCATCGATTGTGAGGTTGCGTGTACCGAATATACGATCGGCTTTGACACTGCCGTCAACACGGCAATGCAGGCGATCGACAAGATCAGGGATACATCCCAGTCTCACGAGCGTTGCAGCGTTATCGAAGTAGCGGGCAAGCGCTCGGGATTCAACGCACTCTGGTGCGGTATCGCGAACGGAGCGGAGGAGATCATAATTCCCGAGTTCTACGACAGGAATGAGCAACGTATCATAAGCGAGATCATCAGCAAGAAGAAGCTTGGCAAGAGGCTTCATCTGATCGTTAATGCTCACAGTGTCGGAAGATCCGGGTCTCTTGCCAAGAACATCGAATTCGCAACGGGACTTGAGACTCGTGCCAACATTCTCGGCCTAGTAGAGAGTGGGGGACGCCCTACCTGTATGGACAGGGTATTCGCTTGCGCAATGGGAGGTAAGGCTGTCGAGGCGCTCAACAAGGGGGGCCGTAACAGGATCGTTGCATTCTGTAACGGTGAATTCGTCGATTTCGATTTTGAAAAGGCAATGCGTATGGAAAAGACGCCCGACACTTATCTTTACACCATGTCCAAGAAGCTTTCGAGATAACCGAAGGCTTCCGCGATGCGGGGAACTGAACTTCTTACGTGCGAGCATAAAAAATGTAAGGACAGGAGTATCCGGTTATGCTTTTAGACTACTTTAATTTCCCCAAACTTTGGGAAAACATCAGCAACAGCGACAACATCAAGACCATCATTATCTTTGTGGGCGTGATAGTCGCACTTTTCCTCATAGCCATTCAGGCCGAAAGGATCATCAACAAGGCCAAGGGAGAAACGGTTAAGAAGGAATTCAAAACTCAGCGTATGACGATCATCGCGATGCTTGCTGCTATCGCGGTCATCCTCAACCTGCTCAGCTTTTCGCTTCCTTTCTTCGTACCTTCCTTCTACAAGTTTGATTTCAGCGATTTTCCTGCGATCATCGGTGCTTTCGCACTCGGACCGGTTGCGGGAGTTGTGATCCAGACCGTGAAGACACTGCTCAATATCGTCATCAACGGAACGGCTACCGGCTTTATCGGAGAATTTGCTCTGTTTATGATTGGAAGTTCATTTGTAATTCCCGCTTCGATAGTGTATTATTTTAAGCGTACCAAAAAAAGTGCCATTATCGGTTTGTGGATTTCGGTTGCGATCGTTGTGATCGTAGGTTGTGTGATGAACGAGCACGTGCTGCTCCCCGCATACACCGCAATGCTTCCCATGGATGCGATCATCGGAATGGGAACGGAGATCAACCCCGCCATCACAGGCATGGGAACATTCATCCTCTTTGCGGTTGCACCCTTCAACCTTGTTAAGTACGCCGTTGTGACGGTGATCACGACCTTTACTTACAAGCCTATCAGCAGACTGATAACGAGCGTAAGAAACAAGCAAGGATGATTTACCAATGAACGAACAGGAAGAGACAAAGAAATCATTTTCGATCAGTGAGCTCGCTCACATGAACACGCTTTCCGAGGAAGAGACCGAGGAAGCGGCTGAGCAGGCCGAAAGCATCGAGGAATCGGGCGAGGAAGCGGTTAGTTACGCAGCAGTGCCCGAAGAAGAGAAGCCGCCCGTTGAGCTTGAGCATCAGGGTCAGACCTTCACGGCGGACGTTAAGCCCACCGCACGTGACACCTACGGATTCATGTTCTACCACACCTACATGAACCTCATGGGATTGTTCGCGGTACTTGTCGGTATTGCGGCTATCGTAATGGTTGTTATAAGCGTCAGAGACAAGGAGATCTTCCAGATTGTACTTTTCTCCATCGCAGCGCTTATATTCATCGTTAACAGCCCCATCAGTCTGTATCTTCGCGCAAGGAAGTACGCAGAGAGCTGCAAGCTTCCCGAGAACCGCACGATCTACAGGTTCAGCGATGCCGGGTTCGATGTAAGAAGAGGAGAGGAGATCTACAAGTCCTTCCCCTACAAGAACATCACAAAGTGTCACGAAGGACGCACGGGATTCTACATCTATCTCGCCAAGAACACGGCTTTCCTCATCACGAAGGCCGACATCGAGGGAGGGTCTCTTACCGAGTTCAGAAGTCTCCTCGCACAACGTGTTACGGGCAAGCTTTCTTTGAAATATGACAAAGAGAAGGAAGCCTGAAGGCACGTTCATACAGAGGAGCACAGAACAGAAGTGACAAAGAAATTTTACAGCGCGAGCAGCGCTGACACCTTTAATATCGGTGCCGGGTTTGGCGAGTCTGCCACCCCCGGCACCGTATTGTGCCTTGACGGGGATCTCGGTGCCGGCAAGACAGTATTCACAAAGGGGTTCGCGAAGGGGCTCGGATCACAGGCTCTCGTCACGAGCCCTACTTACACGCTTATGCACATCTACGACGATGGCAGGCTTCCGATCTACCATTTCGATGTTTACAGGATCGATGACGAGGACGAGATGGCAGAGATCGGATTTGAGGAGTATCTCCGCGGGGACGGGGTCACGATCGTGGAGTGGGCGGCGCTGGTTCCCGGGCTTATTCCGGACGATGCTATAAAAGTTACCATTTCCAGGGATGATCAGAATGGGCCTGATGCAAGGATTATTACTGTGGATAGTCTTAATTAATGGAGTAGTGCAAGGCAGCTCACACAACACCATCATGACTGAGCCTTAGGACTACGGCACCGACGGTTCATGCGAAGCTGCCCAAATAACCTTGTGTTCACTCGGACCGCCCTCTATTCACCATCCATGGTTCATATCGGGCTAGCTCGGCATCCATGCCTCGCTCCCGAGAATTGTATAGCAGCTTCGTGAACCGACACGGTGCCTGCGTATGCGGCTCAGTAATAATGGTGTTGTGCGAACTGCATGTAAAATACTACAATGTTTATGGTATTGTGTTGTGAAGATTTTAAGAATTGACACTGAAGATATATTGAGCATCAGGTAGGAATTAAAGAGTTGACTCAGAAGATATATATGAGCATCAGGTAGGAATTAAAGAGTTGACTCTGAAGATATATATGAGCATCAGGTAGGAATTAAAGAATTAACACTGAAGATATATAGAGCATCAGATAGGAATTCTGAAAACAAACGAGGAAATACACATGATTATTCTTGCTTTAGAAAGCTCCGGAAATGTAGCTTCGGCTGCGGTGGCGGAACGGAATAAGATCCTTGCGGAGTATACCGTGAATATCGGGAAGACGCACTCGCAGACGCTGCTTCCCATGATAGACCGCGTGCTCGGGGATGCGGAGATGAGCGTTAACGATCTGGATGCGATAGCAGTTTCGAGAGGTCCGGGGTCTTTTACGGGACTGAGGATCGGGAGCGCGACCGCGAAGGGACTTGCGGCTTCAGCAGGGATACCGATACTTGAGGTTCCCACGCTCGAAGCGCTCGCTGTCGGAGTCGGGAACGCGGGAGGACGCCTGATCTGTCCCGTTATCGATGCGAGAAGGAACGAAGTGTACACCGCGCTTTACGAGGTGTGCGGCGAGAGTATCGAACAGGTCGGAGAGGAACGCGCCATGAGCATGGAGGATCTCCTCGCGGAGCTTATGGCAGGCGAGAGGGAAGTGATCTTCACCGGAGATGCTCTGAGAATCCACGGGGAGAAGATCAAGTCCGTCGGACAGGGCAAGTTCATACTCGCACCCCTCTCGGCACGTGACCTGAGAGCTGGTTGTGTTGCGACAGTCGGACTTTCTATGTTAGAATCCGGTAAGGCAATAGATGGCTCGCAGCATTCGCCCGTTTATCTGAGACTTTCGAGCGCAGAGCGCGAGAGACTTGAGCAGGGCAAGCCACTTGAGTGATGGCAACCTGTATGTGAAAAAGAACTCTTGGTACAGTCTTGACTGAGTGAGTAAAGAAAAACTGACAGGTACGTGTGAGAAATTGGATTAAGGTAAGAACGTTTTGGAGATTAGAAAAGCACAGGAAAACGACATAGCAGAGATCGTGGCGCTCGAGAGGGAGTGCTTTTCGGATCCGTGGTCCGAGGAGTCGCTGCGTGACACCGCCGGAACCCTGACTCTTGTTGCCACGGAAGGCAGCGGTGTTGCGGGTTATATCATCACGAGATGCGTGGCAGGGGAAGCGGAACTTTTCAGGATATGCGTTAAAAGCGAAGCTCGCCGTAAAGGAACCGGACGACTGCTTCTCGAGAGCGGACTTGAAGCCGCGAGAGCCGACGGAGCGGAGAAGATGTTCCTCGAGGTAAGGTCGCAGAACGCACCCGCGAGAGCACTTTATACAAGTGCGGGATTTACAGAAGCGGGGCTGAGGAAGGGATATTATTCCGATCCTGTTGATGATGCTGTTATAATGACTAAAGACATATAAAATTTTTTATGATGGAGATCCCACTATCATGTGAGTACAGACATAAAGAAATTCTTCTGAAGTGGGATCAAGAAAGTGCATGGTAAGAAAACATGCTTAGAGGAGGACAGGATGCTTGATATTTGCTTACTTGGAACGGGAGGCATGATGCCCCTCCCCTCGCGGCGACTGACATCGCTCATGGCGAGGTACAACGGCAGCAGCATCCTCATCGACTGCGGCGAGGGAACGCAGGTGGCTATCCGTGAGAAGGGATGGAGCTTCCACGATATCGATGTTATTCTGCTGACTCATTTTCACGCCGATCACGTGAGCGGACTTCCGGGGCTGCTCCTCTCAATTGGTAACGCGCAGAGGACTACCCCGCTGTTTATATACGGACCGAAGGGCGCGGCACGCATCGTGGCCGCTCTCCGTACGATCGCGCCGGAGCTTCCTTACCCCGTCTACGTCACCGAGTTCAGCGGCGACACAACTTCGTTTGAGGCAGCGGGATGCAGGATAGAAGCGTTCAAGCTTAATCACAACGTGGTTTGTTACGGATATTCTATCGTAGTAGAACGCGCAGGAAAGTTCGATCCCGACAAGGCCCGCGACAACGACGTGCCCCTGAAGCTCTGGAACAGACTTCAGAAGGGCGAGGAGATCGACTTCGAGGGAAGGCACTTCACCCAGGACATGATCCTCGGACCCGCCCGCAAGGGACTCAAGGTTACCTACTGCACCGACACGAGACCGATCGCAGGGATCGCGACTGCGGCACGTGAGGCGGACCTCTTTATCTGCGAGGGCATGTACGGTGAGGAAGGAAGCGAAGACAAGGCCCGTGAACATAAGCATATGACCTTCGCCGAGGCAGCGACTCTCGCGAAGAAGGCAAACGTCCGCAAGCTGTGGCTCACGCATTACAGCCCCTCGCTTGTCAGAGCGAAGGATTATGTGAACGTGGCAACCGCGATCTTTCCGGGAGCATGGGCGGCGCGCGACCTTGAGAGTGTGACTCTGAAGTTCGAGGACGAAGCCGGAGCCGATGGCGGGAACTGAGGCTCACGCATTGTTATACTTGCCATTTTTCGTTATTTAGATACAATTGTTATATAGGATATTTTAGGGTGTCTGTGCGCAGTGAGCGCACCGTTAGGAAGAGAAAGGAGGAGACCGCATGCTTTCAACACCGGTGAAGAAGAAAAAGAAAACATCTCTTTCATCGACCGTGATTCTTGTGGCCTTTATTCTTTGCGCGGGACTTGTGGTTTACTTCTCGATATTCAAGGGATCGAGGGCATCGAACGCCGGTGCGGCCCTTTACGAGGAGGTCACATCGCGAGACCTTTCGAAGGACTATCCCCAGACACCTGTTGAAGTTGCCAACGTTTATTGCTCGATCGTCAAATGCATGTATACGGACGACCTCACCGAGGACCAGCTCTTCACACTGTGCGGTCAGATGAGAGCCCTCTACTCGAGGGAACTCCTCGAATCGAATCCGATCAACGACATGCTCTACAGACTTGAGCAGGAGATAGAATTTTTCAAAGATGAGAAGGTATCGGTATCGTCCTTTGTCATCGAACCGGCGGAAGACGTTGAGTACAATGTGATCGCCGACAAAAAAAGAGCCAATGTAGAATTCCACTTCACCCTTAAGGGCGCCAAGGTCAACAGGCTGCCCGAAGAGATCCTCCTTGAAGAGGATGACAAGCGTGAATTCAAGATCATCGGCTGGAGGTCTCATGAAAGCTAAAGATACACTCATCCTCGCCATCGAGAGCTCGTGCGACGAGACGGCGGCGGCAGTGGTGAGGAACGGGAGGGAAGTCCTCTCGAACATCATATATTCGCAGATCGACATTCACACGATGTACGGCGGCGTTGTCCCCGAGATCGCATCGCGCAAGCATATCGAGAAGATAGACCCCGTGGTCGCATCCGCGCTTTCCGAAGCCGGAGTGACGAAGGAGGACCTGAGTGCCGTAGCGGTGACAGCGGGTCCCGGACTCGTGGGTTCGCTCCTGGTCGGCGTTGCGTATGCTAAGGCATATGCCTACGCGGCGGGGCTTCCCATCATAGGCGTACATCACATAGAGGGTCACATCGCGGCGAACTACATCGAGAGCAAGGAGCTGGAGCCGCCTTTTTTGTGTCTGGTTGTTTCGGGCGGTCATACGGAGCTTGTTGTGGTCGAGGATTACGGCAAGTTCAGGCTGATCGGCACAACTCACGACGACGCTGCGGGCGAAGCTTTTGACAAGGTAGCCAGAGCGATAGGACTCGGATACCCCGGCGGACCCAAGGTCGACAAGTGCGCGAAGGCGGGCGGAAGACCCGACGCAGTCGTATTCCCGAGAGGACATGTCGACGGCAACGAATTTGATTTCAGTTTCAGCGGGCTCAAATCCGCTGTGCTCAATTACCTTAATTCCTGTGCGATGAAGCAGGGCGGACCTGTGAAGGATCTCAGGGAGAAGCGCGAGGGTGATGCGAACTTCAACCCCGACGCACTCATCGATCCCGACACGGGTGTCACGGTTGCGGATGTGGCGGCTTCCTTCCAGGAGGCGGTTGTGGATGTTCTTGTGACACACACGGTTGCCGCAGCGAAGAGCCTCGGGATCAGTAAGGTTGCGATGGCCGGCGGTGTTGCCGCCAACGGCGCACTTCGCGACAGGATGAAGCGTGATTGTGAGAGTGAAGGGATCAGTCTTTACTATCCCTCACCTCTGTTATGTACCGACAACGCGGCGATGATCGGATGCGCCGGATATTACGATTTCCTCGCGGGCAAGAGTCACGGGCTTGACCTTAACGCCGTGCCCGGTCTCGGCCTCGGGCAGAGCATATAATCGTAGACATGTGATTGCGGAGTGATCCGCGAGAACAGGGGGATCGAATGAAGAACGTCGGGATCGTACTCGCTGCGGGAAGCAGCACAAGAATGGGCGGAACTACAAAGAAACAGTACAGGGTGTTGCTCGGACATCCCGTGCTGTTTTATAGTCTCAAGGCCTTTGAGCAGAGCTATGTGAGCGACATCATCATCGTCTGCTCGGAGGGCGAGGAGGAGTTCGTCCAAAAGGAGATCGTTGAAAAGTACGATATCATGAAGGTAAGTGCCGTCATCCCCGGAGCATCGGAGAGAAGCGGTTCGAGCTTCCTGGGGATCAAGGAAGCGATCAGGATACGCGGAAGAGAGGGCGTGAACGTCCTCATCCATGACGCGGCGAGACCTCTCGTGAATCCGGAGCTAATCAACAACATCATCTCTGACCTTGAGTTTGGGCAGAGGGCTGTTGTGCCCGCAGTTACACCCTCCGACACGATCAGGATCGAGGGTGAAGGCGGCATTGTTACTCTTGAGAGAGAAAAGATCCGCATGATCCAGACTCCCCAGGGCTTCGAGGCGGGTCTTATACATGATGCCTACGCTAACCTTAAGGACACCGTGACCGACGACGCCGAGGTTGTCATGAAGTACGACTCCAAAGTTAGGATCGCTTTCACCGAGGGCGACCGCAGGAACTTTAAACTCACATACCCGACAGATTTCGAACTCGCGGAGAGCCTTGTGAGAAGCGCGAGAAGTCTGTACTGACAGAGAGCAGGTAATGCTTTGGGCATGAACCTGTTCTACAAATAGTTGATAAAAGGATGCACACAGGAATGAACACGTATAAATTTTCAAGAGTTATCGGAGCAATGGTCATTGCTCTTTTCTCTGCGCTTATTCTTTCAGCGTGTTCTTCCGGAAACAATAGTGATAATTCTCCCAAAGTAGAAACAAACAACAAAATAACGAATGACTCTTCGAATGCAAATGAGAAAAACGATGCTTCCGGAGAAATTCTACAAGAGTCGAACAAAGGCTCCGGGGATCCCGCAGAGGAGCCTGAAAGCCTTGCGGGAGTAAGCGGAGAAGCGAAAGCGGGAGGTCTGGGACCGGCAGACGGAGAAGCGAAGACCTACGGACAGGACTTAACAGGTGGAGAGAATGAGTCTCTCTACACGGAAGGAATGCGTGACGGAGACGGTTCCGAGAGAGCGTGTCCTATAATCATTAATGAAGTGATCTCATCAAACTCGAAGTACATGGAGCATAACGGTAAGTTCTGCGACATGATCGAGATTGCGAATACATCGAACGAGACCTTTGACCTCTCGGAGTTCTTCCTCTCGGACACTCTGTTTGAGCCGGCGAAGGGGAGACTGGTCGGAGAGATCGCGCCTTACTCCTTTGAAGTCTTTTTCTGTGTGGGTGATGAGTGTGATCCCGCAGAGCACGAGCTGCCCTTCAAGATCTCGGCTTCGGGCGAGACTGTTGTGCTTGCCGGAAGTACCGGAAGTATCATCGAAACGGTCGATGTTCCGCAGCTGCAGAAGAACACGAGCTACGCGCGCACGGAAGACGGAAGTTTCGCGGTTTGCGCCGACCCGACTCCGGGGGTGGCTAACAGCGAGATGACGGGCGACATGATCGTCGGCAGTCTCTCGGTGAGTCCCGAGGACGGAACACGATCGGAGGGGGCTCTTGAGGTTACCTTTAGTGTTCCCGAGGGTTGTGATGTGTTCTACACTCTCGACGGAAGTGTTCCGAAGACTTCCTCCAAGAAGTACTCGGGGGATCCGATCGTCCTTAAGAAGACCGCAACGGTCAGGACTCTGACAAGGTTGATCATAACCCGGGAAGACGGGACAGATGCAGGAGACAGTAAAACTGAAAACGCCGGAAACGGCTCGGGAAGCGGAACTACTACTGTAGAAAAAACGAAACTACAGTCGTTTTCTTTTTTTGTAGGTGAGCCTGACGCGACTCTCGACGACGTGTGCGTGGGGATAAGCGAGGGTGATCTCTCGCGTCTCAATGCGAATCCGAGGAGCAGCACAAGATACCCCGCAAGCATCGCCATGTACCACGAGGGTGTGAAGGTCTTCGACGAGACCTGCGGGATGAACGCGAACGGCAACACGAGCGCCGTCTATGACAAGAAAAGCTACAGGATCAAATTCTCGAGGAAGTTTGGGGAGAGTAAGCTTCACTACAAACTCTTTGACAACCTCGATATAGACAGTTTCGACTCCTTCGTCCTGCGCGGAAGCTCGCAGGACAACGAGGACGTCATGCTCAAGGACGAGCTCGTCCCCGAGATCTTAAGGCAGGGCGGGATCGTCGATGAGGTTCTGACTACTTCCTACCGCCCCGTGAATCTCTACCTCAACGGTGAATACCGCGGACTTTATTACATCCGTGAGCATATCGACGGGCCCATGATCGCTTCGCACTACGGCTGCGACGAGGAGGATGTCACTGTAGTCGAGCAGTGCAAGGAGATCAAGTGCGGGACGGCCGGCAAGGAATGGACCGACCTCTGGGATTACGTGGGAAGCCACGACCTGACCGACCCCGAGGCCTACGCGCATGTGGAATCGCTCGTATCGCTCGAGAGCGTGGCCGATTACTACCTTGTGCAGATCTGGCTTCACAACATTGACACCGACAACCTGCGCGTTTACAAAGTCGGCAACGACAAGTGGCGTTACGCGCTCTACGACCTCGACCTCACTCTTAACGATGACGGCTCGAGCGGTCCGACGTTTATGCTGGGAAGGTACAACCGTGGGCTATATACGTTCAATGCCCTTGTTTTCAAGCTTCTCAAGAACCCCGAGTTCATGGAGCTCTTCCTCTCGAGGATGCAGCTGCTGTACACGACGATCCTTTCGGAGGAGAAGGTGCTGAAGATCGTCGACGCCTTCGTGGAGAGGATAGACCACGATATGGAGCGCAGCTGTGCGCTCTGGGGACCGCGCGACGACTCGAGCGGCGGAGTTTACTACATCAATTACTCGACTTGGAAGAGAAGAGTCGAGAAGTTTAAGTCAAGATTCGCCGGCAGGACAGCGACGGTGGCTGCCGAGTTCGTGAAGCTCAAGGGAGTGAGTGACGAACTTGTGGAGAAGTACCTGAAAGACATAATAAAGTAAAGAGAGTGCATGCGCGAAGGCTTGCCGGCCCTTTTGGTACCGGAGTCCGTGCGTCTGTTGAAATGCTCGATACAGTAGGTTACGCAGGGAAAGGAGTATTATGAGCCCTGAGATTTTTGGAATAGATTCGTATACGCTTATGTGCGCGATCGGACTTATCGCGGCGGTCGCTTTCCTGATAGTGCGGCGCGGGAGGCTCGAGGTCAACAGGATCATCTTTACCTCGCTGATCGTTTCGGCTGTGGTCGGGATGATCATCGGTTCAAAGATCGTTTTCTACTTAACACAGCTGCCTGTGATGGTGAAGAGCCATGTTGCGGCAGAGACTTACATAAGGGAATTCATTGAGGCCGGATACGTCTTCTACGGGGGCGTGCTCGGCGCATTTGCGGGACTGCTGGTGTGCTGCAGGATGACGCGCACGACGGTTCATCCCGTTCTCAACTTCTTTACCCCCGCTTTCGCTTTCTTTCACGGCTTCGGAAGGATCGGATGCTTCCTCGCGGGCTGCTGCTACGGTATCGAGGTCGAAAGCTTCGGTTTCGTGATGGCTGACGGAGTGAGGCGCTTCCCCGTACAGCTTGTGGAGTCCGTGTTTGAGTTCTGCATGTTCTTCGCTCTTCTTTGGATCGAAACGCTTATGCTGCAAAAAAAGAAGAGCCCGAAGCTCTCCTTTTATTATCTGATGATCTACAGTTTTGTAAGATTCCTGCTCGAATTTGTCCGCGGTGATGAAGAACGCGGAATCTTCGGACCGTTCAGCACTTCACAGTGGATCGCACTGCTCATCTTAGTGATCGGTCTGATCGTCAAGCTACTTCCTCGAGTGAATGCTCGAAAGTATCCGAAATGCCCGCCTTCGAAGCCTTGAGGTAGATAAGACCCGAAAGAACGAACTTACCAAGCATGAGCACGAGAAGGATGATGAAAGGAACCGTCAAGAAGTCTTCACCGTAAACCATGTTTACGAGGGCAACCAGACGATCATGCTTCAGGACAATATTTGCCGTGATGCTGTTGTAAGCGGGGTTGAATATTAAAGCGATGGCGATGGGAAGAACTCCGACTGCGAATGAAAGGTATCCGGGGATAGGGGAGATCTTCTTGTATGTGTCCTTGTTCTGAAGGATCAGTAACATGGTCTGTGATGCCGACTTGAGGTACATAACGGCAACAACACCGACAACCATGCAGATGGTGAAAAGTACAAAAGGAAGGAATGACTCAACTGCGCCGTAGACAGGCTCCTTGGTCTTCTTGTCAACTAAAGCGTAGAAGCCGTAGCTCATGAGGATCGTGTAGAATCCGCCGAGAGCGAGAACAGCGATCATTGTGATGCTTTCACCGCTGCTGAAAGCTGCCATGAACGAGATACCGGTTCTGCTGATCCTGGTGCCTTTCTTGGCTGCGCTACGTCCCGTAAAGTAGAGAACGAGTGACGAAACGGCCTTAAGAATACGCCAGATAGCGAAAGGTGCGATGAGGAATACCGAAAGGAAAACGGAATCGGAATCCTGCTTGGTTCCAAGATCGAAGGCTGTGTACTCGGAGCTGAGTATGCCGTCGAAAACGAAGTAAAGTAAATATGCCACGAATATGATAGAAACAATGGCGTTGATCAGGTAAAGAACAGAGTTGTAATTACGTGTAACAGCGTCAACGTGCTTCTGTCTTCTGATCTCGATTTGAGTGGAATTCATCTGAAGATTGCCCTCCTGTAAGCAGTTTGATGATATTATACTTTAAAATTGTAAATGAGTAAAGCAAACTTATTATATGTATTTTAATGATTTCGATATAGAATTTATGGGGATATAAAAAAAATCTTGACTATCAAAATACCTCATGATACTATAATCATTGCGTGTTCGAAGCCCGCTGTTTTGATCGGCAGGTTTCGGGTCGCGGTTCAGGAGAGTTGGCCGAGTGGTTGAAGGCGCTGGTCTTGAAAACCAGTGATCCCGCAAGGGACCGTGGGTTCGAATCCCACATTCTCCGCTGGATGCGGGAACCGAAGGGTTTCCGCATTCATATTAAAACAGGATATGCCCGACGTGTCCGGGCGACACATCAGTGTCAAAGAGGCATCGCGATCAGTGTGAGGAGAAGTACCCAAGAGGCTGAAGGGGCTCCCCTGGAAAGGGAGTAGGACGTTAATAGCGTCGCATGGGTTCAAATCCCATCTTCTCCGCGAATTAAGAAAGACCCCACGGGTCGTTCAATACACAAAAAAAGTCCGTCGCAAGTGAACTTGCAGATGGGTTTTTTTTGTGTGTTGAACGTATAGTCGTGGGGCGCACGCCCCGCGACCGAGAGAGCTTTGCTCTCGAGGGCTCGGCAGGACAGTGAGCCTTGTAGATTTTCTGTTTAAAAATTTTCCTTTCGTTTTTTACTTTCTGTATTTTTCTGAAAAATGAACTTACCCCACATAAAGAGTGTTTTTGCCTGTTAATATTGAAAATGTCAAGTTTTTGTGATAGTATAATCGATAGTATTTTATCATCGGGGGACTAGCATCCCCGCATGATCCGAACAGAGGAAAACACAGACATGAAGCTTATCGCAAGTGTTGATAAAAACTGGGGCATCGGGTACAAAGGCAAGCTGCTTGTCAGCATTCCTTCCGACCAGAGGTTTTTCAAGAACGAAACAGTCGGTAAGACTGTCGTTCTGGGGCGCAGGACGCTCGACACATTTCCCGGAGGCCGGCCCCTTGCGGAACGTGAGAACATTATCCTGACACGCGATCGGTCCTACACGAACCGTGACGCGATCGTCGTGAACGGAACGGACGAGCTCGAGAAGCTGCTTGAAGGCCGCGACAGCGATGGGGTGTACATCATCGGCGGTCAAAGCGTCTACGAGCAGTTTATAGACAGATGTGACATTGCTTATGTCACCAAGATCGATTACGAATTTGCGGCAGATTCGTTTCTGTCCAACCTCGATGACGACCCGGAGTGGGAGTGCACCGAGGAATCGGAAGAGAAGACGTATTACGATCTGTGCTACAGATTTTGCACTTACGTCAGGAAGAAGAAGGACTGACTTGAGTGCCCATAAGCGTTTGAGCATTAATTGCAGATAAAGGGTGTAACAATCAGACTGGGAAAAGGGGTGATCGATTGGCTAACATCAAAGAGTACATGCCGGGCTACATCGACGCGGATCTGGGACTGAGGAACTGCGGCGACGACGAGGAACAGTACAGGGAGACGGTGAGGATCGTCTGTCGGTACGGGGACGAGAAAAAGGCACAGCTTGAGAGGCTCATGCAGGAGAGGGACTACGAAAGGTTCCTGACCGAGATACATGCTCTCAAGAACAATTTCGCAACCGTCGGGGCCATGGACCTTGCGAACAGGGCCAGGTCGCTTGAGGACCGGTGCAGAGCCGGGAAGCGCGACGGAGTGATCGAAGAAGGGTTTGTACTTGCGGATGATTACGGTTCTTTCATTGAGGATCTCAAGAAGACCGTTAAGCAGATCGATAAGGAGGAAGGACTTGTCGCGGGAGATGACGAGATTGACCGTTCCTTCGAGGAGATAAAGCAGTGTGTATTGGACGGAAGGTTTGACGCTGCTTCCGATCTTTTCGAGGTTCTGGCTTTCTTTAACCTGCCCGACAACTCGGAGGCGTTTGTAGACGAGATGCGCCGATCGCTCCTTGAAGAGGATAAAGACGGTGTTCTCCATGCTCTGAAGAAATATCGAACATGATCTTTGGAACGAAACAATTGAGGAGGAACACATGATTCAGCTTTTAGTCATTAATGATGATACATTGACCACGGGGCTTGGGATGCACTGCGGAGCGGATTTTGAAGTCAGTGTTGCCGATTCTCCGCTTGCGGCTTTCAACAGTATCATACACATAAACCCCGACGCTATCGTTATGCACACCGGGAACGGATTCGATCATATCCAGGTGCTCCGCAGGATCAGGAACATGCAGGCTTCGAAGTACACGCCCGTGCTCGTGATCGCTGAGGACGACGCCGTTGTCGCGCTCGGACAGCGCACTTCAGACGGCAAGACGGATTACAGGAAGGCACCGATGGATCTTGAAGCGATCTGTCACTGGGCTATGGATAAGCTTGACGTTTCGGACGAGTCCGGACAGAAGGAAGTCCTCGTTATCGATGATGACCCTGTTGTTCTCGATCTTTCGAGGCTCTACCTGGGTGCCAAGTACAAGGTCACGACCATCAACAGATCATACGACGTGCTTGACAGGCTCGCAACCTATAAGCCGGATCTGATCCTTCTTGATATAGCCATGCCGGACATCGACGGCAAGGAGCTTTTCAAGCTGATCAAGGAGATCCCGGGCTGCGAATCGATCCCAATCCTTTTCCAGACCGGTATGGCAGGCATCAACACGGTTCGCGAGTGCGTTAAGCTCGGTGCCGCAGGCTTTGTTATCAAGCCGCTCCAGAAGCCGGTTCTGCTCGAGAGAGTTGAAGAGGCGCTCGGCGGAGAAGCCAAGAAGAAGGTTTATGTCTTTGAGGACAAGGATTTCATCTTCCAGCTCATCAACGGTTTCCTTAAGGACAGCTACGAAGTGATCAGGGGAGAGTCGGTCCTTAATTCGAACAACAGACTCGAGGAGATCAACCCCGACGTCATCATGATCGATATAGACAGCTCGGCGTTTATATTGAATCACGTGAGAGGCACGGCTTCGCAGTTGTCGATACCGATGGTGCTGCTCACCAAGGATCTCGAGAGCGAGATCGTCCAGAAAGAAAGATTGAGCCCCAACACGGCGATCGTCCAGATGCCCCTCAACAAGGAGCCTGTGCGTGAAGCAGTGACGGTCATGGCTCAGAAAAAGGCCGCATTGGCCAAATAAATGAGGGGAAACTCATGAAAAACGCAACAATGACTGACAAGAAGAGGATTGTCGTTAAAGTCGGCACATCCTCTCTTGTTCATGAAGAAACGGGGTTGATGGACCTCGATAAGCTTGAGAAACTGGTAAGAGGACTTACCGACCTGCACAACAGCGGCAAGGAGGTCATCCTTGTTTCGTCCGGTGCCATCGCGGTCGGAGTCAAGCGCCTCGGCCTCAAGGAGAAGCCTCGCAACAAGGCAGGCAAGCAGGCTTGCGCCGCAGTCGGCCAGGCGAACCTGATGATGCTTTACCAGAAGATCTTCGGTGAGTACGGTGTCACCGCAGCCCAGGTCCTCATAACTAAGTACACGATGATCGAGGACATCAGCCGCAGGAACGCCAGAGCAACCTTCGCCGAGCTTCTCAAGATGGGAGTTATCCCGGTCGTTAACGAGAACGACACCGTATCGACTGACGAGATCGAGTTCGGTGACAACGACACGCTTTCCGCGATCGTTGCGGCACTTGTCGGAGCTGATCTGCTGATCCTGCTCTCCGATATCGAGGGCCTCTACACCGACGACCCCAGGACCAGCAAGGACGCGCGCTTTATCGATGTTGTCGAGAAGATCGACGACGAGATACTTGCCATGGGCAAGGGCGCAGGAAGCGTTGTGGGAACCGGCGGGATGTGCACCAAGATCGAGGCCGCACGTATCGCGACCGATTCGGGTGCCGACATGATCATTGCCACCGGCAGCGACATGAGCATCATCAACAGGATCATCAGCGGTGAGAAGGTGGGCACGCTGTTCGTCGCACACAAGAACGAGAATTTCCATCTCATCGATTACCTGAGCAAGTCACGCAAGAAATAAATTTGATATGACCGGAGCAACGCTTATGTGACAGGCCCGGGGTATCAACCTGAGGACCACGAAGAGGAGGTCAAAATGGCTTTAAAAACACTCGTAGTTGACGATAACGAGATCAATGCAATGCTTATACATGACCTTCTTGAGGGCTTTTCGATCGATTCGGATATTGCCGAGTCGGCGGAGCAGGCCATCGACATGGTCTCCAATAATGATTATATCTTCGTCCTGATGGACTACGTCATGCCCGAGATGGACGGTATCGAGGCAACACGACGTATCTGCAGGATAAAACCGCTTATGAGGATCTACGCCATGACCGGCGACCTCGGAGCGGATCTTCTTCGCGAGTTTATGAACGCGGGAGCGACAGGCGCGCTCACCAAGCCTATCAAGCTCAGCGAGCTCTACGACATCATCAGAGACAATCTCTCCGAGTCGGAGTACACGATCCCGGACATTCTTCGCGAGAAGTTCGACGGCACGGGTGCGGGACAGGCCGACAAGACAGGTGAGATCGATCTTCAGGTTTATCTGAAGAAGATACCCCAGCTCGATTACAACGTGGGTCTTTCGAATATCATCGGCAACACCGAGGGTTACAAGAGACTCCTTAAAGCTTCGATCGGAAACATCAGGGAGTACAACAAGATCCTTGCATGCTATCCCGAGATTTCGGACAGAGAACAGGTGAGGATCGCGCTCCACAGTCTTAAGAGCGTGTTCGCAAACATCGGTATCGAGAACCTGAGACTCGAGACAGCACTCATGGAGAAGCTTTCGGTCAAGGAATTCTCCGACCCCGAAGGCGCTCCGAACGAGGATTTCAGAACAGGACTTGAGGCATATCTCGCCAAGCTCATCGCCATGGCGGATTCACTTGAGGAAGCCCTTTCCGAGTACGAGCGCGACGTCAGGATCGCACATGAAGAAAAGTATAATAAAGTAGCGGAGAAGCCTCTTTCGTCGGAAGATTTCGAAGAGGTACTTGCTTATACACTAAAAGCCCTCGAGAGATTCGAGATCGACTTCATCCTCGAAGGCCTCGACCACATCAAAAAATCCCTGAAGGGCAACGAACGCCGCAAGATGGAGAAGGCAATAGATGCCGCCAATGAGTTCGATTACGATGAAGTAAGAAGGATAATCGACGAAGTGGTTAAGAAAGAAGAAAGTCCGGTGTGATTTTAAAACAAAAAAACAAAAGAAAAGAACCTCAAGACAGAGGAGAAGCCCGGTAGAGGGGGAGGGTAACTGCCGGGCTTTGTTTTATGAAAAAATGTTATTAGCAACATTCTTGTAAGCTGTATTTTTTTATCTGCCCTAATCATAACTTATAAATATGAGAAAAAAATGACTGATTTATGAACATTCTGTAAATAATGGCATTTATCAGAATCCCCCGAAAAGGAAGTTCATTTTTCGTGCGAAAGTTTACTTTCAGCACAAAAAATGAACTTCCTTTTCGAGTAAGTGGCATGATTCATGCCACGGTCACATATGTACAAAAGGCCGTAAATACGGGCTTTTGTACATATGTGATGGGATTCTGATGAGGGCTGGGGGAAAACACAGCTTACAAGATTGCCCCGCGCCCCGCCACATGAGCAAAAATCCGCTATGGCGGATTTTGCGAATGCGGGGGGGGTGATTCTGATTGGGGCGGACAAAAGATGCGGTATTCCGGCGACCCCCACCCACCCCAACTTCTGTTCCTTCCAACTGTGGCTCGCAAATTCCACTTGTGCGTTCTTCCTTCCAACTGTGGCTCGCAAATTCCCTTGCGCATTCTAAAATCCACTCCCCCACATCTTGTAATCGCCACTACCCATTCCACCCAACATCTGCTATACTTGAAAGCTGAAAGAAAAACTTGCACGTCAAAAGGAGTTTTATGCAGAACAATTCAGAAATCAAAGACCTTACCCTCGCCCCCTCCGGGCACAGAAAGATAGAATGGGTAGCACGTAACTGCCCACTCCTCTCCGGACTCATGGAAGAGTTCTCTAAGACCAAGCCCTTCGACGGCATCAGGATCGCACTGTCGATCCACCTCGAGGCCAAGACCGCGTACCTCTGCAAGGTACTCAAGGCAGGCGGAGCGCAGATGTTCGTCACCGGCAGTAACCCCCTCTCGACACAGGACGACGTAGCGGCAGCACTCGTTGACAGCGGGATCGAGGTTCATGCTTGGCACGGAGTTACGGAAGAAGAGTACAACGTACACATCAATAACGTTCTCTCGTGCAGACCGCAGATCGTGATCGACGACGGCGGTGACCTCGTGAACGCGCTCCACACCCGCTTCAGGGACTTCATCCCGGAAGTTATCGGCGGATGTGAGGAGACTACCACGGGTATCCTCCGTCTCAAGGCCATGAACAGGGACGGCAAGCTCGAATTCCCCATGGTCCTTGTAAACGACGCGGATTGCAAGCACCTCTTCGACAACAGGTACGGCACGGGCCAGTCCGTATGGGACGGCATCAACAGAACTACCAACCTGATCGTCTGCGGCAAGATAGTGGTCGTAGCGGGTTACGGTTGGTGCGGCCGTGGTGTTGCCATGAGAGCTAAGGGTCTCGGCGCACGTGTCATAGTCACCGAGGTAGACCCTGTTAAGGCTATCGAAGCGGTCATGGACGGATTTGATGTAATGCCCATGCATGAAGCAGCTCCCCTCGGCGATTTCTTCGTAACAGTCACGGGCTGCAGCGGAGTGGTAACAACCGAGGACTTCAAGGTCATGAAGAACGGCGCGATCTGCTGCAATGCGGGTCACTTCGATGTGGAAGTTGATGTTGCGGGCCTCAAGGCCATGGCAACGGAGTGCCGCGAGATGCGAAACAACATCATGAGCTACATGATCGCAGAGGACAAGTGGATCAACATCCTTGCCGAAGGCAGACTTGTCAATCTCGCAGCCGGCGACGGTCATCCCGCAGAGATCATGGACATGAGCTTCGCGATCCAGGCGCTTTGCGCAAAGTACCTTGTCGAGTACGGCAAGGAGCTTAAGGAGAAACTGATCCCCGTTCCCCGTGAGGTGGACAGGGCAGTTGCCATGAGAAAGCTTGAAACTCTCGGTAAGCGTATAGATACGCTCACGAAGGATCAAAAGGAATATCTGGGAATAGAATAGGATGATTTAGGAGGAAACCAAAGTGTTTAACAACAAGATTCTTAAGATAATGCCGTATGTTCTCGGCGGACTTATCCTCGTTCTTGTGGCCGTCCTGGTCTTCATGAAGCTGGGCGACAACTCGGACAAGCAGGATACCAAGGTCGCTTCCGAGAAAACGGCCGATAAGGACGATGAGGGCAATGTTTCGGTTGCTACGTCCGACCTGACCGATGATACGGCACAGAAGGACGCTGCCGAAACAGGTAAGGACACACAGATCGTTGATTCGGGTGCGTCTCTCACAGAGATCACGGTCGAGGACCAAACAGAGATCGATCCCACACCGATCCCCGAGCCCGAGCCTGAGCCTGAGCCGGAACCTGAGCCCGAGCCCGAAGCAGAGCCCGACCCCACACCCACACCTACTCCCACAGCTCTCGAGTTTGAGGACAAGAACGATTATGTTGAAACGAAGAGCGATGTAAACCTCAGACAGGGTCCTTCGACACAGACCGATATAGTAGCTAACCTTAAGACAGCTAAGCGTCTCAAGCGCACCGGCTACAACAAGGAATGGACCAGAGTCATCTACGAGGAGAAGGAGTGTTACATCTACACACCTCTCGTAACTGGAACTTTTGACGAGCCCACAGAAGACGGCGAAGCCGAAGGCAACAAGCAGACAGGCACGGCGACACTCACCACCGGAGTCGGTACTCCCAACGGTCATATCGTCTGCATCGATCCCGGACACCAGACAAGAGGCAACAGCGACAAAGAGCCTCTCGGCCCCGGATCGAGCGAGATGAAGGCCAAGGTTTCTTCGGGAACAAGCGGTAACACGAGCGGTCTTCCCGAGTACAAGCTCAACCTTACCGTTTCCCTTAAGCTCCGTGACGAGCTTGTAGCAAGAGGCTACACGGTCGTTATGACACGTGAGATCAACGACGTGGACATCTCGAACGCTGAAAGAGCCAAGATCGCGGCAGACGCCGGCGCACAGGCCTTCGTCAGGATCCATGCGAACTCCTCGTCGGACACGAGTGTAAACGGTGTCGAGACGATCTGTATGACGAACGAGAACAAGTACAACGCTGAGCTCTACACATCATCGAGGAAGCTCTCGGATTCGATCCTCAACCACGTTGTTTCGAGCACAGGAGCCAAGAAGAGATACGTTTGGGAAACAGACACTATGACCGGTATCAACTGGGCAGAAGTACCCGTAACGATCCTTGAGATGGGCTACATGAGCAACAAGGACGAAGAGGACAAGTTGATCGACGACAACTACCAGAACAAGATCGTACTCGGTATTGCGGACGGAATCGACGAATTCTTCAAATAAGCGTTAAAGCAGCATATAGGCAAAACAAAAGGCTCTCCCGAAACGGAGAGCCTTTTGTTGGCCAGTTCGAAAAAGAGAAATTACTTTGAAAGTGTTTTCTCGTAATCATCAAAGATGTATGCGAGCACGGGAGCGATACCTACAAGCTCACAGCCGTATGTAAACTCGCCATCCTCACCGGGCTCTTTACGGATGATCTTAACAACGCAGTAGAGCTTCGCATCGTTCGAGCCGATGGTCAGGCAAGCGTTGAAATAGAATCCGAGAGGAAGATCGTTAGCAGAAGAAAAACCAAGTCCTCCTTTTGAGACATTAAAAACTGTGATGGGAGCATCCAGATTGCTCAGAAGGATGTTGTCCTGTTTAAAAAGAGATGAGATCTCCAGGGTCATGGTGATTGGCAGACGTTTGTCTTTTCTTTTCTCTTCCATTGATACCTCCTCAAATATTGTCCTATACCTATTATACGTAGTTTAGTTTTCTAACCCGTCAAATGACAGTATATCACTTGTGTTGACTGTTGTCATCACTCTTTCATCATGTATGTCTGATTCTTGGCCTGTCTTGCCTTGATAAGGATGGCAATCGCAAGAACCGAGATCGCAAGACCTACAAGGGATGTGATGATGGTTATGGCGATTGCTCCGCTCGAAGGAATGAGGAACTCCATGATCGTGTCATAAACCTCTCTGCCAAGGTATCTTTTCATGTCTCTCAATAAACCGTAGCTGTTAAGTGAATTCATAATGCTTGATGCAGCGAAGAGGATCACGATGTTGAATATAAAACCGATCACCTGGAATACAGTGTTGATGCACTTGATGACCACGGGATAAAGTGAGATACCGTTACCATAGTAGTGGTTCGAGATCTCATGTCTGACAGCCTTGAGCGTGTTGCTGAGCGAGAAGTAATAAGCGATCTTAAAGAAGATCAAAGCAATGGGAAAGAGCAGCAGGATCAAAGGAGCGGACGATCCTATCGAACCGCAGGCAATGAGGATGATGAGCGTAAAGATCGAAGCAAATACGATGTATACGATACCGTAAGCCTTAAAGAGTCCCGATGCCATGGTAAGACCCGCAGTCGAGATGGGAGTGCTCTTTGAAATGTAGCTCTTCGCGGAACCCCAGCTGATGAACGCACCAACTGCTACGAGCGAATCAAGCAGCACAAGGATAAGCGGGATAATGCTGAAAAAGCTGAACGAAGAAGCAATACTGATCAGCTGGAAAAGGATGCTGGCTGTGTACAGTATGCCAAATACAAGGATAACCGGCGACGAAAGGAGCTGAGCCATCAGATTGTAGCGAGGCTTGCCGAAGCTTGAAGGCTTCTCTGCAACGGGCTTTGTAACAGGCTGGTATGCAGAGGGCTGAACCGGCTGGTATGCAGGCTGAGGCACAGGCTGATAAGCAGGTGCGGGCTGAGGAGCCGGAGCCGGTGCGGGCGCAGGCTGCTGGTAAACGGGCTGGGGAGCCGGTGCGGGCGCGGGCGCAGGCTCGGGAGTGGGCTGGTAAACCGGCTGGGGCTGAGGCTGGTAAAGCTGGGGCTGAGGAGCCTCGGGAGCCTGAGGTGCGGGAGCCGGCTGCTCACTCGTTACGGGAGTCTGCTGAGTACATGTGCAGACTTCGCCATCGAGAAGTTGTCTTCCACAATTTTCACAGAACATAACAAGTAAACCTCCTGATTGTGATTGTTTGAAACTTACCTGTAATTATATCAAACAAACCGCGATAAATAAAGGAGATTATGCGAAAAAACAAGTTAAAATCAAGGAAAATGATGCTTCAGAAAAGGCTGACCACAAAAACTGCCAGACACGAGAAGAAAGCCACCGTGATAAGGCTGCGTTCGAACAGCGAAAGCACGAGCGCAACAACGAAACCGGCGGTCGCTGAGATGAGTGAACCGGTCGAGTGGAAGATCGCGGGAACGGTCATTGCCGAAAGCACCGCGTAAGGCACGTAGGTCAGGAAGGAGCGGATGAAACGGTTCGTGATCTTACGGCTGACGAGCGTGAAAGGAACGGTCCTCACGAGATAAGTCGAAACAGCCATCACGGCGAGATAGATAAAGAACTCATTCCCCATGCTGCACCTCCTTTCTTTCCTCCTTGATCGGGAAGAAGATAGCTCCGACGAGCGAAGCGACAACGGCGCAGATGATCACGCTGATACCGGTCGAGATCTCAAAGAAGGGCTGGTAGTATAGGAAAACGCTGATAGCAACGCTTATGAGAACGACGACGGTGATGCTGATCGATTTTTTCATGGGCGGAATGAAGATTGCGATGAACATTCCGTAAAGAGCGACACTGAGGGCTGTCGAGATCGATGAGGGGAGGATATCGCCGCAGATCGCACCGAGCAGGGTACCGAGACTCCATCCGACATAGGGAAGTACGGCGAGTGCCGCAAAGTAGCGCTTGCCGACCTTTTCGCCGCGCGACGAAGCCACGGCGAAGATCTCGTCGGTGATAAAGTGTCCGAGCGCGATACGCGCGGGCGTCTTAAACCCGTCATCGACCTGCTGCGAGAGCGAGACCGACATGAGTGAGTAGCGGGAGTTGATGATGAGCTGAGAGAGGAGCATCTCAACGAGCGAACCGGCGCTGACCATGATCGTGAGCCCCGCGAACTGACCTGCGGAGGTCACACATGTCATGGATATGAGCAGGGTCTGCCATATCTTCAGGCCGTAGTTCGTGCCCATAATACCGAATGAAAAGGAGACTGCCAGATAGCCGAGGCCAATGGGCAGCCCGTCAAGAAAACCTTTTCTCATACTGTTCATCCGATAACTCCTCTTTCTTTCTCAGTCTTCCCGAAGAAAAGAGCCGGCTCTTACGGGCCGGCCCTTGTTATAACCTGTAAATCTAATTATTATTTTATAAACTATATGTTATAAACTAACCGATTAGTAGACGGATCATAACCAGTAGTGACATTAGCACTTTGTAACGTTCGCAGCCTGAGGTCCCTTTTCGCCTTCAACTACATCAAATGTAACAGCCTCGCCCTCTTCGAGAACCTTGAAGCCGTCCATGTTTAATGCTGAGAAGTGAACGAATACGTCGTTACCTTCCTCGTCGGAGATGAATCCGAAACCCTTTTTTGCATTGAACCACTTAACAGTACCCTTCTTCATAAATTGCCTCCATAAAAATAAAAATCAACACGGGCATCGACTTCCGACACCCAAAAACTAATGTACCATACATGCAAATCAATGTCAAAGAAAAGTTAACATTTTTGCAGATAAAATTCTCGGTTTCATGACTCGTGAAAAAGAGACAAGAAAATCACGGGGCGGGACGTGCATTTTAAGCAAAAATGAACCGATAAGCACCCCGGAGGCTTCGGGAAATATTGATAATTCGGCCGCAAAAGGATAAAATAGTCCGAGGAGCCCAGGGCTCAACACTACGTCGAAAGGATCTTACATGGAAATCGATCTTGTACCTTCCAAATACACCCTTATCAGCAAGGAAGAGGTTCCCGACTGCAGAGGCACGGGATATCTTTTGAAACATAAAAAGAGCGGTGCGCGTGTCGCCGTGATCAGCAACAGCGACCCCAACAAGTCGTTCTGCATTACGTTCCGCACGCCTCCGAAGGACGACACGGGCGTGGCACATATCCTCGAGCACAGCGTGCTCTGCGGATCTCGCAAGTTTAAACCTAAGGATCCCTTCATGGAGATGGCCAAGGGCTCGCTCAATACTTATCTGAACGCGCTCACATACCCTGACAAGACCTGCTATCCCGTTGCGAGCTGCAACGCGCAGGACTTCGCGAACCTGATGGACGTGTACCTCGATGCCGTTTTCTATCCCGCGATCTACGAGCACAGGGAGATCTTCATGCAGGAGGGCTGGCATTACGAGCTTGAGGACGCGGAGAGCGATCTCGAGCTCAATGGCATCGTGTACAGCGAGATGAAGGGCGTCTTCTCATCGCCCGAGGAGAGGCTCGCGCGTCGCACGATGAGAGAGCTTTTTCCCGACAACGCTTATTACTACGAGAGCGGGGGTGACCCGGCTGCGATCCCGAACCTCACCTACGAGGATTTCCTCGAATTCCATAAGAAGTATTACCACCCCTCGAACAGCTACATCAGCCTCTACGGCGACCTGGACGTCACCGAGAGACTCGAGTTCCTCGACAGGGAGTACCTTTCGGCCTTTGACGCGACCCTGCCTGCACCCTGCATGACGCTCCAGCCCCCGATCGGCGAGGGGTTCTCGGAGGGCTTCTACCCGCTTGCGGAGGGCGATCCCGAGGAGGATGCCGCGTTCATCAACTGGGCGTTCATGCTCGCGAACTCCGGAGAGGTCAAGACAAACACGGCACTCGGACTTATCTGCCAGGTGCTTTTCGATATAACCGGCGCGCCCGTCAAGGAAGCGCTCGTCAAGAAGGGCCTCGGCAAGGAAATCTCTTTTATTACCGAGGACGAGATGATCCAGCCCTTCGGTACGCTTTCGATCCGTAACATTGACGCCGCGAAACTGCCGGAAGTAAAACAGACCGTTATTGAAACTATCAGCCGGGTAGCCCGGGAGGGGCTCAATAAGCGTTCGCTACAAAGCGCCCTTACACGCATGGAATTCGCCTTCTGCGAGGAGGACTTCGGCTCGATGCCCAAGGGCCTGATCTACATCTTCAGGTCGCTCTCGACATGGCTGTACGATGAGAAGGCCGCCTTCTCGGGGCTTATCGTGCGCAGTCTTTTCGATGAGCTCAGAACGCTTATAGACACGGATTATTACGAGAACCTCGTCCGTGAGTATATGCTCGATTGCAAGTCGAGCGTGTGGTGCGTCCAGAAGCCGAAGAAGGGCCTTGACCGTGAGGAGGATGCGGCGCTCACGGAGGAATTGCGAAAGTACAAGGAAAGCCTCACGCAGGAGGAGATCGAGAGGGTTGTCCGCACGACGGAGAGCCTGAAGGAGTATCAGCAGACGCCTTCGACACCAGAAGAACTGCTCACGGTGCCGATGCTCAGGCGCGAGGACATCGAACGCACGGGCTTCCTGCCCCTCAACGAGGAGTTTGAGGTGCGCGGAGTGCCTGCGATCCTGCACGAAACCGAGACGAACGGGATCTTTTACATCGACGCGCTGTTCGAGGTGAACGGGATCAAGGCGGAGGAGGCTCCGTACCTGGGACTGATGCTGCGACTCCTCGGAAACCTCGACACGAAGAACTTCACATACCTCGAGCTCGACAACGAAAGCGGGATCCACACGGGCGGGATCGGCGCTTCGATCACGACCTACACCGTGAGCGGAACCGACGACTACAGACCGCTCTTCGCGATGTCGGGCAAGGCGTTCGCACGAGAGGCTTCAACGCTTATGTCACTCATCTCGGAGGTCTTCCTCGACACCGACTTTTCCTCTCTTTTGAGAGTGCGGGAGGTTGTGGGAGAATGCATCACAAACATGAGAGGCATCTTTGCAAGCTCGGGACACCGCGTTGCGATGACTGCGGCACGTGCGGCTGTTTCAAGCTCGGATGCGTTTACGAGTGCGATCTCGGGCAGGAAGTATTACGAGCTCCTGTGCAAGCTTGAATCCGCTACCGACGAAGAACTCAGGGATGCGATCGAGACCGGCAGGAAGGCGCTCGGCAGGATCATCAGGAAGAGCGGACTTACATTTAACATCACGGCGACCCGCGAGATCTTCGACGGACTTGACGAAGCTCTCGGGAGCTATATCGATAGAATAGAAGAGTTCGGCCGGGAGCACGGCGCTACGGGCGAAGGCCGGGATCCGCAGGGCAGAGGTCCGAGGTACGAAATCGGAAGCAGGCAGATCGCCTACAAGAACGCGGGAGATGTCAACTACGTCGCTCTCGCCGGGATACATGAGTGTCCTTCACCCGAAGAGGCGGGACATTTCTGCATACTTGCGTCGATTCTTTCAAACGAGTACCTTTGGAACAATATCAGAGTACTCGGAGGCGCGTACGGGTGCGGATTCTCGTTCCGCAGGCAGTGCGGAAGCATCGCGTTCTACTCATACCGCGATCCTTCGATCGGGGAGACGCTCGAGACTTATAAGGGAGCACCGGACTACATCGAAAGCTTTGATGTGGACGAGCGCGAGATGACCAAGTTTATCATCGGAACGATCGGAATACTCGACACGCCCATGACACCCGACATGAAGGGAAGGTTCTCAATTTCGTGCTACATGAGCGGAGTTGACGGCGAGTGGGTGCAGAAGCGCAGGGAAGCGATCCTTGACGCGACGTGCGAGGATATCCGAAAGCTGGGGAAGTATGTGCGCGAGGTGACAGAACTCGGGAATATCTGCGTCGTGGGAAGCGAAGGAGATATCGAAGCGGAAGGCAACCTATTTACAGAAGTTAAAAATTTGTTTTGATGTGACTTAGTGACGGATCCTGTGACATTTATATCTTATGGAGTGTCTGAGAATTCGAATTGAGACCGACGGTGTGATAGATATAAATGACACAGAATCCTGACAGTATAGGTTTTACAAAAGGGGTACATGATTGGTACTATGTTTGGAATAATGTGAGGGAAAAAGGACATGTTTAAATCAGGATTCATAGCTTTAGTAGGGCGTACGAATGTAGGGAAATCTACGCTTATGAACAGGCTTATCGGGCAGAAGGTTGCGATAACCAGTAATAAGCCGCAGACTACGCGTACCAGCATCCGCACGATACTCACTGAGGAACGCGGGCAGATGATATTCATCGACACGCCCGGAATCCATAAGATCGAGCACAAGCTCGGGGAGCATATGGAGGATACGGCGAAGCGTACGCTGAGTGAAGCGGATGTCGTGCTCTGGCTGGTTGAGCCGTCGAAGAAGACGGGTGAAGGCGATGCGAGGGTTTCGCAGCTGCTTAAGGGCAGCAAGGCGAAGAAGGTGCTCGTCATAAACAAGATCGACACAGTTCCGCGCACGGAGCTTCCGCGTCTCATCGACATGTACAAGCCGCTCGCGGACTTTGACGAGGTTGTGCCCGTCAGTGCCGCTACGGGAGAGAACGAGGACGAGCTCAAGAACGTGATCTTCGATCTCATGGAAGAAGGACCCATGTACTACGACGAGGACGAGCTCACCGACCAGCCCCTCAAGCAGATTGCGGCCGAGCTTGTCAGAGAGAACGCTCTGAAATTCCTGAAGGACGAGGTTCCCCACGGGATCGCGGTGTGTGTCGATCTCATGAAGGAGCGCGCGATAGGCGGCGGTTACGTCGAGTACGATGAGAATGAGGACACCGTTTCCGGCGAAGGTGCGGGTATCTTCGATATCGAGGCTTCGATCATCTGCGAGAGGGATTCCCACAAGGGTATCATCATCGGCAAACAGGGCTCCATGCTCAAGAAGATAGGAACGGCAGCAAGACTCGAGATGGAAGCGTTCATGGGATGCAGGATATTCCTAAAACTGTTTGTTAAGGTCAGGAAGGACTGGAGAGACAGTGAGATGTTCCTCAAGGATTACGGATTTGCAGCCCCAAAAGAATGATTTTGGTGAAGTACAGGAAGACGAAATGAACGGAGAGATCAGAACACAGGGAATAGTACTGCTTTCGGCACCCTGCGGGGAGTACGACAGGCGACTGGTCGTGCTCACGGCGCAGAGGGGCAGGATAACAGTTTTTGCGAGAGGCGCCCGCAGACCCGGGAACGCCTTTTCGGCATGCACCCAGAGTTTCACCTTCGCCGTTTTTACGCTTTATGAGGGGCGTGATGCGTACACACTCAAATCCGCCGAGCAGACCAGATTCTTCGAAGAGCTCAGGGATGATCCGGAGAGAGCATGCTACGGGATCTACTTCTGCGAGATGGCTTCAAACTGTGCACGCGAGGGCATGGACGAGGAGAACCTCATGAAGCTTCTCTATCTCGCACTTTCGGCGCTTGCGAAGAACGTGATCGACGCAAGGCTTGTGCGCGCTGTTTACGAACTGCGATGCATCACCGACTTCGGTGAGGCACCCCTCACGGACGGAACATGGTACAGCCGCACGGGCAGCGGCCTCACGGAGAGCCCTTACGGGGTAGCCGGCGCGCCCTACACAACCGAGAGCAGCTTCGAGGTGAGCGAGGACACAAGGAGCCTTGCAGCATATATCATCACGGCACCGCTTGTGGACATTTTCACGTTCTCCGTTCCCGAAGTAACTATCCTCGAGCTTCTTGCAGTATCTTCTGACTGGAGTGAATACCGTGTGGGAAGGCATTTGAAGAGCCGGAAAATTCTGGAAACCATTTCTAAATAAATATGCTGTATCCCCCAAAAGCAAAACGAATTTTCGTCCGGTCATTTTGAAAAATGTCTTTCTGTGGAAAACAGATACATGTAAAACGGGGACTCGGTGAACCGGATCATTGGGTCATGAATTTACTAAAATGTACACCCACAAAACACAAGTGTCCGAGAGGTAAAGAAAATCATCAAAAACCGCTAAAAATCTGAATTTCTTGCATAAATTTCTTGCAAAAATTTCACAAACTTTATAGAATATTAAAGTTACATAAAGAGAAAGGAAAGAGACAAGATGGAAAAGACGATGGACAAGATCGTAGCGCTCGCCAAGGCCAGAGGTTTCGTATACCCCGGTTCGGAGATTTATGGCGGGCTTGCCAACACATGGGATTACGGCAACCTTGGTGTTGAGCTCAAGAACAACGTTAAGCGTGCCTGGTGGAAGAAGTTCATTCAGGAGTCACCTTACAACGTGGGCGTTGACTGCGCGATCCTCATGAATCCCCAGACATGGGTAGCTTCGGGCCACCTCGGCGGATTCTCGGATCCTCTCATGGACTGCCGTGCATGTAAGGAGCGTTTCAGAGCCGACAAGATCATCGAGGACTACGCCGCAGAGAAAGGCATCACACTCGAGGGTTCGGTTGACGGCTGGACCAAGGAGCAGATGAAGGACTTCATCGAGAAGAACAACGTGCCTTGCCCTTCATGCGGAAAGCATGACTTCACAGACATCAGACAATTCAACCTTATGTTCAAGACATTCCAGGGCGTTACCGAGGACGCGAAGAGCACAGTTTACCTTCGCCCCGAGACCGCTCAGGGAATTTTCGTAAACTTCAAGAACGTTCAGAGAACTTCCCGTAAGAAGATGCCTTTCGGTATCGGCCAGATCGGAAAGTCCTTCCGTAACGAGATCACACCCGGTAACTTCACATTCAGAACACGTGAGTTCGAGCAGATGGAGCTTGAGTTCTTCTGCAAGCCCGGCACCGACCTTGACTGGTTCGAGTACTGGCGCGCGTTCTGCCGTGACTGGCTCATTTCGCTCGGTATCAAAGAGGACGAGATGAGACTTCGTGATCACAGTCCCGAGGAACTTTGCTTCTATTCAAAGGGCACTACAGATATCGAATTCCTCTTCCCCTTCGGATGGGGTGAGCTTTGGGGAATCGCAGACAGAACCGATTATGACCTGACCCAGCATCAGACAGTCTCGGGTGAGGACATGAGCTACTTCGATGACGAGACGAATGAGAGATACATTCCCTACGTTGTTGAGCCTTCGCTTGGTGCGGATCGTGTTGTCCTTGCATTCCTTTGCGCTGCATACGACGAGGAGGAGCTTGAGGGAGGAGATATGAGAACCGTTCTCAGGTTCCATCCCGCACTTGCACCCGTCAAGGTCGGGGTACTTCCCCTTTCGAAGAAGTTAAACGACGGCGCAATGCCCATATTCACAGAGCTTTCCAAGTACTGGAACTGCGAGTTTGATGACAGGGGGAACATCGGAAAGCGTTATCGTCGTCAGGACGAGATCGGAACACCTTACTGCGTGACTTACGATTTCGATTCCGAGACAGACGGCTGTGTAACGGTGCGTGAGCGCGACAGCATGGATCAGGTTCGCCTCCCTATCGGTGAGCTTAAGGCTTATCTTGAGGAGAAGCTGGCATTCTGACATGAAATTACAGTCTTATCACATAGGCGTTAACGCTTATGTGATAAGATGAAATAATCTGATATTTTGTGATTATTCACGACGTTTAATTGTTTTCATGCTGCACCAGTTGTGATAAAATATTAGAAGTGCGGTACTTGATCAAGGTAACGCGCAGACGCGATGCAACGTATTGGGTGTAGCAAACAAACAGACTATATGATCATTAGGAGGAGAAAGTAATGACAAAATGGGTCTACCTGTTTACCGAAGGAAATGCAGGCATGAGAAACCTTCTCGGAGGAAAGGGAGCCAACCTCGCCGAGATGACCAACATCGGACTTCCGGTACCTCAGGGATTCACGATCACAACAGAAGCTTGTACACAGTATTATGAGGACGGCCGCCAGATCAACGACGAGATCATGGGCCAGATCATGGAATATGTTAAAAAGATGGAAGAGCTCAACGGCAAGAAGTTCGGCGATCTCAAGAATCCCCTTCTTGTTTCGGTTCGTTCGGGAGCGCGCGCATCGATGCCCGGTATGATGGACACGATCCTCAACCTCGGCCTCAACGATGAAGTAGTTGCAGCTATGATCGCAGGCAACCCCGATCCCAAGTTCGAGCGTTTCGTTTATGATTCATACAGACGTTTCATCCAGATGTTCTCCGACGTAGTTATGGAAGTCGGAAAGAAGTACTTCGAGCAGCTTATCGATGCCATGAAGGAGAAGAAGGGCGTTAAGTTCGACGTTGATCTTACCGCTGCAGACCTTAAAGAGCTCGCTGAGCAGTTCAAGGCAGAGTACAAGAAGCAGCTCGGAAGCGATTTCCCTTCGGATCCCGTTGTTCAGCTCAAGGAAGCTGTTCGCGCCGTATTCCGTTCATGGGATAACCCCAGAGCAAACGTTTACCGTCGTGACAACGACATCCCTTATTCATGGGGTACAGCAGTTAACGTAATGCCCATGGTATTCGGTAACCTTAACAATGAGTCCGGTACAGGTGTTGCATTTACACGTGATCCCGCTACGGGCGAGAAGAAGCTCATGGGCGAGTTCCTTGTTAACGCTCAGGGCGAGGACGTTGTTGCCGGTGTTCGTACTCCCATGCCTATCACTCAGATGGAAGAGCAGTTCCCCGAAGCATACAAGCAGTTCGTGGACGTTTGCAATACACTCGAGAATCACTACCATGACATGCAGGACATGGAGTTCACGGTTGAGAACAAGAAGCTTTACATGCTCCAGTGCCGTAACGGCAAGCGTACCGCTCAGGCAGCGCTTAAGATCGCTTGCGACCTTGTTGACGAAGGCATGAAGACAGAGCAGGAAGCAGTTGCTATGATCGATCCCCGTAACCTTGACACTCTGCTTCATCCCCAGTTTGATGCTGCAGCACTCAAGGCTGCACAGGCACTCGGCAAGGGCCTCGGCGCTTCACCCGGAGCTGCTTGCGGACAGATCGTATTTACCGCAGAGGACGCAGAGAAGTGGGCAGAGAACGGCAAGAAGGTTGTTCTTGTTCGTCTCGAGACATCACCCGAGGATATCACCGGTATGAAGGCTGCACAGGGCATCCTTACAGTTCGCGGCGGTATGACATCTCATGCAGCGGTTGTTGCACGTGGTATGGGTAAGTGTTGCGTTTCCGGTTGCGGCGATATCGTTATGGACGAGGAGAACAAGAAGTTCACTCTCGCAGGCATCACATTTAACGAGGGCGACGAGATCTCCATCGACGGTACAACAGGTAACATCTACAAGGGAATCATCAAGACAGTTGACGCCACCATCGCCGGCGAGTTCGGCCGTATCATGGGTTGGGCTGATAAGTACAGAAAACTTAAGGTCAGAACAAACGCTGACACACCTACAGACGCCAAGAAGGCTCGCGAGCTCGGCGCAGAAGGCATCGGCCTTTGCCGTACAGAGCACATGTTCTTCGAGGCAGATCGTATCGCAGCATTCCGCGAGATGATCTGTGCAGACACAGTTGAAGGACGTGAGAAGGCTCTCGACAAGATCCTTCCTTACCAGCAGGGTGACTTCGAGCAGCTCTATGAAGCTCTTGAGGGATGTCCCGTTTGTATCAGATTCCTTGATCCCCCTCTTCATGAGTTCGTTCCCACAGAAGAGGCTGACATCAAGAAACTTGCCGAAGCACAGGGCAAGCCCGTTGAAGAGATCAGAGCATTTATCGACGGTCTCAAGGAATTCAACCCCATGATGGGTCATCGCGGATGCCGTCTTGCGGTTACATATCCCGAGATCGCAAAGATGCAGACAAAGGCTGTCATCCGTGCAGCTATCAACGTTGCCAAGAAGCATCCCGACTGGAACATCGAGCCCGAGATCATGATCCCGCTCGTTTCCGAAGTACTCGAGCTTAAGTACGTTAAGAAGGTTGTTGTTGAGACAGCAGACGCCGAGATCGCTGCTGCAGGCGCTAACCTCAAGTATCAGGTTGGTACCATGATCGAGATCCCCAGAGCTGCTCTTACAGCTGACGAGATCGCCAAGAACGCAGACTTCTTCTGCTTCGGTACAAACGACCTTACACAGATGACATACGGTTTCTCACGTGACGATGCAGGTAAGTTCCTCACAGCTTACTATGATGCAAAGATCCTTGAGAATGATCCTTTCGCTAAGCTTGACCGTGTCGGTGTCGGCAAGCTCATGAAGATCGCCATCGAGCTCGGCAAGAAGGAAAACCCGAACCTCCACATCGGTATCTGCGGCGAGCACGGCGGAGATCCTTCATCCGTAGAGTTCTGCAACGAGATCGGCCTTGATTATGTGAGCTGCTCACCTTTCAGAGTACCGATTGCTAGGCTCGCAGCTGCTCAGGCCGCTATTAGTTCGCAGAACTAATAGCAACCGAACGAGTGAGAGGCAGAATGTTTCGCGAAGCGAAACGTTCGAGATCGAACGAGTGAGGCCTAGTCGGACGCAACCGATCGAGCGACAGAATGTTTCGCGCAGCGAAACGTTCGAGAGCGAGTGAGGCATCGGTTCGATCGAGCATTACTAAAATAACAAACTCCGCTCTGACCGTAATGGTTAGAACGGAGTTTCTATTTGTTTTAGGTAATGGTTAGGACCTATGGAAATGATGGGGATAGCGATGGTAGTGTCAAGTGATCTATGAAAGAATGAGCCAAAAGAAAAAGGCTCAGATGAACCTTGAAAACTGTAGATTTTATACCTAAAAACTCTCCGAGGGCTTAGGGCTCTACCCTAAGGACCCGCAAGGGGCTCGCCCCTTGACCCGTGTTGCGGGCGCTGCCCGCACCCGTCCTCGCCGGAAATGGCGGGACCGCGTACCTTTAAGGATGTGTTACTATACAGGCTTATAACGTAACACTTTTGTACGAGTACACGGTAACTTTGTCAGAAGGGAGCCTATAAGATTCTGGATAATGCGAAGAAGTGCGCTGACCAGAATCCGGGATATAAGGTTTTTGATGCCGAGGGTAAGGTTGTGTATGAGCCGAAGGCGGAACAGCCTGCAGTGAAGGTACCGTTTCTGGTGAGAGTCAGTATTTCGGATCTGAATATCCGGAAGGGTTCGGGGACGGATTACAGCAGAATACAGTTTTGCCCGGTTGGTGTTTATACCATTGTGGAAGTGAAAGCCGGTCAGGGATCTAAGGCTGGATGGGGAAGGCTGAAGAGCGGGATCGGATGGATTTCGCTGGATTTTGTGAAGAGAGTTTAAGAATGGCGGTCAGTGGAGATTTGGTTCTCTGCTGACCGTTTTTTTTTGATCCTAAAATATTGAATATATTGATATGCTAATAAAGCATAGATAAATCGAGTTATTGCATTTGGAGCATATCTTGTGTATAATTTAGTGTATCATATTCGCAGAGGTGATTCTATGGAAATACGGGTTTTAAGATACTTCCTGACAGTTGTGAGGGAAGAGAGCATATCAAAGGCGGCGGAGGTTCTGCACATTACACAGCCCACTTTGTCCAGACAGCTTGCGCAGATGGAAGAAGAGACGGGCGTTAAACTGTTTGACAGGGGTTCCCGAAAGATCACGCTTACCAGCGAGGGAATGCTCCTTCGCAGACGGGCAGAGGAAATCCTTGAACTGGTAGACAGGACGGTTGCTGAGCTTCCCCTCCAGGAAAAGGACATAGAAGGAACGATCAGTATCGGCAGCGGCGAGGTGGCGGGCATGGAAGTGTTGTCTCAAATGTGCGGCACCTTCAGGGGAAAACATCCTAACGTGAATTTCGATATGTACACGGCAACTGCCGATGTTGTAAAGGAACGCATGGACAGAGGATTGATCGACATAGGACTTCTATTAGAACCAATTGATATGGAAAAATTCGACTACATCAGGCTGGGTGTAAAAGAGCGTTTCGTGGTGCTTATGAGACCGGATTCGCCACTTGCCGGGAAAAAACAGATAACGAGGGATGACCTTGTGGATCTCCCGGTTATCCTTCCAAGGAGACTAAACGTACAGAGCCAGCTTGCAAACTGGTTCGGGGACAGCTTTGACAAGCTGAACATAGCTTTTACCGGGAATCTCAGCACGAATGCCGCAATAGTTGTTAAGCAGGGCTATGGCTATGCGATCGTAGTTGAGGGTGTAACGCCATACTGGGATAAAAGCCAGGTGATCTCAAGACCGTTGTACCCGGAGCTGTCGTCCGGAACGGTGCTGGCATGGAAAAGAGGTCAGCCCCTTGGAAATGCAGCAGAAAAGTTTATTGAATACATGAAATGTTTTTTAGGCATAGGTGAGGCATAAAAACTAAGTATTTGATATAGCAGAGCATGGCTCATATAATGTAAGTGCAGACAGAAAATTGCACTTACATTTTTTTTGGGAGGCTAACAGTTTGAATTATAAGGATGAATATCTATTTGCCGGAACGGGTATGAGCAGTGAAGAGATTGAAAAAGTAATGTCTGCGCATGACAAGGAATCCAGGGTCAGGGAATTAAGAACCTGCAGGCTTCGACTGATCGGTGAGGTACATGAGAAGCAACAGGAACTGGACAAGCTTGATTACCTGATACGAATAATTTTGCAGCAGTAGGAAATGGCAGTATTTCGAGAATGGAGGACGGGAAATGAAACCAACAAAAACAATAGTGATTAGGGTCATGACAATGGTGCTGATGCTTTCTATGATCATGATTCATACAGAGAAGGTAGAAGCAGCATCTGCTCCGACTATTTCGCTGAAGACTATGTCGCTGCAGGAGGGTAAAACTGCGACCTTGAAACTGAGTGGTGGAAAAGGAAAAACTATATGGAAAAGCTCTAATGCGAAGGTGGCAACCGTAAGTAAAAAAGGAAAGGTCACAGCAAAGAAAGCCGGAACAGCGACGATCACTGCGACGAATTCAAAGCAAAAATTGAAATGCACGGTAACTGTGGCAAATAAAAGCACAAAAACCCTTATCGTTTATTTTTCAAAAACGAATACGACAAAAGCTGCTGCGAATAAGGTGAAAGCAGCCACCGGCGGGGATATTGTAAGGATCCAGCCTAAGAAAGCATATCCGTCAAATTATGACAAACTCACAAAGACGGCAAAGAACGAATATAAAAACAAAACAAATCCGAAGAGGGCGACAAAAATATATAACATGAAGCAGTATGATACCATTTATGTGGGATTTCCGGTATGGTGGGATAATTGTCCCAGATTGGTCCAGGCATTTCTTAAAGACTATAACCTAAAGGGAAAAACGGTTGTGCCGTTCTGTACAAGTGGCGGAAGCGGCATTGAGGGGAGCATGAAAGCAGTTCGTTCCGCAGCTGAGGGAGCAACGGTAAAGAATGGACGGGATCTGACGGATGACAGTAAAGCTACCGTGAAAAAGTGGATAGAAAGACTGAACATAATTTCTGATCCGCAGCCCGTTACAGAACCTGAAAAGGAGACACATAAAATACTTGTAGCTTATTTTTCTGTCACAGGGACAACCCGTCCTTATGCACAGAAGATTGCAGAAAAATTAAATGGGGATCTGTTTGAGATAGTTCCGAAAACACCTTATACATCCGAAGATATTGACTACAATTCGGACTGCCGTGCAAACAGGGAACAGAATGATCCGATGGCGCGTCCGGCAATCAGTACAAGTGTGACGGATATGGCAGGGTATGACACGATATTTCTCGGCTATCCTATCTGGTGGGGGACATGTCCCAAAATAATAGATACCTTTATGGAGTCTTATGATTTCACCGGGAAAACGGTCATTCCGTTTTGCACGAGTGGGAGTTCTGGGATCGCCGCGAGCGAAGCCCATATAAAAAGCGTGCTGGGAAATGCCACAGTAAAGAACGGGCATAGGATTTCCGGGAATTCAGATTTAGAAACATGGCTTGCAGGGCTGTCATTTTGAAATAGGCCGACTGGAAAAGAAATACCTGGAGGTATAGAAATGTCTGATACGAAGATCAATTATGGAGCAATGACGGAAAGAACTATGAAGGCAGAAGATATCGTTCTTACAGAGGAATGGGACAAGGTGTTTCCCAAGAGTGATGAGGTGAATCACAGGAAGTTTACTTTTGTGAATCACTTCGGGATCACATTAGCAGCTGATCTGTATGAACCGAAGGATTATGAGGGGAGGCTTCCGGCCATCGCTTTTGCAGGTCCTTACAGCGCAGTAAAGGAGCAGGTATCCGGACGCTATGCGCAGGAAATGGCAAGGAGAGGATTCCTTACGATCGCATTTGATCCTTCGTTCTATGGTGAGAGCGGCGGTTATCCGAGATATATGAATTCCCCGGACATCAATATGGAGGATTTCCAGGCGGCCGTTGATTTCCTTTCCGTACAGGACAATGTGAATCCGGAAAGAGTCGGCATCTGCGGCATCTGCGGATGGGGCGGATATGCAGTACACACGGCGGGACTTGATACAAGGATCAAGGCAACGGCCGCGGTCACTATGTATGATATGAGCCGTGTCATGGCCTACGGATATTACGATGCCAACGACGAAGAAGCCAGATACGGCATGAGACAGTTCATCTCCAACCAGAGGACAGAAGACTATAAGAATCAGGAATATGCGCTGCTTGGTGGGCATCCGGAAGAGAT
>JAFRSH010000025.1 GCA_017427685.1 Lachnospiraceae bacterium
AGCATATCCGCTTGAGAAGACCAGAAACATCGGTATTATGGCTCACATCGACGCCGGTAAGACAACAACTACCGAGAGAATTCTTTATTACTCCGGCGTAAACCGTAAGATGGGTGAGGTTCACGAAGGGGCTGCTACCATGGACTGGATGGTTCAGGAGCAGGAGAGAGGTATCACGATTACCTCCGCAGCTACAACAGCTCCCTGGAAGGGCCACCGCATCAACATCATCGACACTCCCGGACACGTTGACTTCACAGTAGAAGTTGAGCGTTCACTCCGTGTACTCGACGGTGCCGTTACGGTTATGTCTGCAAGAGGCGGCGTTGAGCCGCAGACGGAAACAGTTTGGAGACAGGCTGAGCACTACGGTGTTCCGAGAATGGTTTTCGTCAACAAGATGGACATCATCGGTGCAAACTTCGAACACGTTTGCGAGATGATCCGTGACAGACTTAAGAATGTCCCTGTTGCTATTCAGTACCCTATCGGTAAGGAAGACAGCTTCCAGGGTATCATCGACCTTATTACACTCCGTGCTGAGGTTTACACTTCAGAAGACGGCATGCAGTATGAGGACCGCGAGGTTCCTGCTGATATGGTCGATTTCATTAAGGCTAAGAGAGAAGAGATGGTCGAGCTTATCTGCGAGACCGACGATGAGCTCACAGAGAAGTATCTCGAAGGTGAGGAGATCACCAACGAAGAGCTCAAGGCTGCTCTCCGTAAGGCTTGCTGCTCATGCAAACTCATCCCCGTTTGCTGCGGTACATCATTGAGAAACAAGGGCGTACAGATGCTCTTGGACGCTATCGTTGATTACATGCCGTCACCTCTCGATGTTCCCGCTATCAAGGGTGTTAACCCTGAGACAGACGAGGAAGAGGAGAGACCTTCTTCTGATGAAGCGCCGTTCTCTGCTCTCGCATTCAAGATCGCTACTGACCCGTTCGTCGGTAAGCTCTGCTTCTTCAGAGTTTATTCCGGCATCATGGAAGCAGGATCTTACGTTCTTAACTCTTCAAAGGGTAAGAAGGAGCGTATCGGACGTATCGTTCAGATGCACGCTAACGAGCGTAAGGAGATCACTGAAGTATTCTCCGGTGACATCGCAGCTGCAATCGGTCTGAAGGATACAACAACAGGTAACACACTCTGCGACGAGGATCATCCTATCATCCTCGAGTCCATGGAGTTCCCTGAGCCGGTTATCGAGGTTGCTATCGAGCCTAAGAGCCGTGCTTCACAGGAAAAGATGCTTATCGCTCTCCAGAAGCTCGCAGAAGAAGACCCGACGTTCCGTACATACACCAACCAGGAAACAGGTCAGACAATCATCGCAGGCATGGGTGAGCTTCACCTCGATATCATCGTTGACCGTCTGTTCCGTGAGTTCAAGGTTGAGGCTAACGTAGGCGCACCTCAGGTATCCTACAAAGAGACGATCAGAAGAACTGTTGAGGCTCAGGGTAAGTTCGTACGTCAGTCCGGTGGTCACGGTCAGTACGGTGACTGCTGGCTCAGACTTGAG
>JAFRSH010000026.1 GCA_017427685.1 Lachnospiraceae bacterium
ATACAGGTATAGGTGATGCCGCCGTCTTCGGTGCAGGTCGGCTCGGTGCGGGTGGCGGCGGAGTCAGATTCGGGCTTCGAAAAATAGCCGGGGGATACTTTCGGCTTCATCGGTACCTCTCGTTGTTCTCTTTTGCGATGGCTACGAGATCCTTTGCCGTCACTCTGCCCTGCTCTGCCATTTCATGATGAACTCTGCACAATGAAATCAAATTATCTTCATCGAATGCCTTTGTCTCATCTTCTTCGATCTTTGTTATGTGATGCACCTCCAGCCCGTCGGTCTCGTAGGGCCGGATTGTTCCAGGAAAGTTTCTCAAGCAAAGCTGACACACGTTGTTGTCCCTGCTCCGGATATATGCTCGGAGTTTCTTCCAGCGGGAAGATCCCCGGATATGTGATGCCTGGGATTCATTCGTTGAATACTTTGACTGTATAGGCCGGCACTGTAAGCGGCGGTCGTGGACTCTTCCACAAATCGAACATGCTTTGAGCATTGTTCCTGTGCCTCTCTGCTTTTTGCTTTTCTATTCGTCTTATCGCTTCATGTCCTTGATGGCTTTCCGAATCCGTGAAGCTCCATGTACTTCGCTTCTGCTTCTCCATCAATGTCAACAGTGAAGTCGTTGATAGCTGTGTAGTTCGTGTAGTCGATCTCGTTGAGTGTCGTGCCTTTTATAAGCTGCCACAGTTCCCACGATATCGGCGGACGTTTGAACTTATTCCGCTTGTGTAGTTCCTGCGCCCACTTGACGCAGAAGAAGAACCATTCCGTATTCACTACCTTGAACGTGAACGGTTCAGCCCATCTCTTGTTATATTGCTTCGAAAACGGCGGAGCGGATGCAAAGAACTCTATATCGTTTGTCTCGGTCTGTATGATCGTCCTTATGGCTTCGTCGCTGTAGAACACATCTCCGTACAGGTAGCACACCGGATCCGTCATCGGATAGAAAGCGTGTAGCCATACGTAGCCGTCCCACGTCATAGCGTTATCATGCTTAAGTACCGGAACTCTGATATCATCAAAGATGTCGCTCAAGCTGCTGATTGCTATATCCTCGATGTTGTTTTCTCGGAGCTGGCGTATCGTTCTGTCGATCAGTCGTTCTCCGTAGATCTTCCGGAAGGGTTTCGGTACCTTATCGTTTGTGTCTTTGATGTTGTATAGCGTAACGCCGCCACACATGATGATGTATTTCATGCTTTGAACACAGAGAAGGACAGGTGTTTCGCCTGCCCTTCTCACTTAACTTAGGAGATTTTCATCATGTCCTTCGCTTCACGATATTGTTATATCACAGATTATGTCACCAAATGTCACTAACTTTTCTTGTGTACCGTGTCGTAATAATTCAGCGCTCTCTTCTTCAGGTTGTGCGTGATACGTCTGCTCGCGAATCCGTACTCCCGCGTGATCTTCGCAAGGCTCTCGCAGTGGATGTAATAGTCTACCAGGAAGCGCCTGCACTGTCCTTCTTTGAGAGTCATTATCTTTTCAAGTGCGTCCGCCGAGCGTTTGTATAATAGTGCCTGCGTTTCCTTGATCTTCTTCTCGAGCTTGCGTTCTTCCTCTACTGCTCCGATCACTGCGTTCTCGAGGGAGTCTCCCGTTGGTGATGTCTGTACTCTGAGATCGTCGTACGTAAAGGATCTTGACGGTACCCTGTCGATCACTAAGTCGTCTCGCATCTTTTCGAGCGCGGTTATCTTATACGTCATGTCCCTTATCGACTGCAAATACTCCTCTGTTGTCATCCTATCCCCTCCTGCCGTATCCGGCTTTGCAAATGATCTGTGCCCTCTCTTCCGTCGTCCGTATCTTCTCTCCCTTTTTGACGGTCCGCTTCAGCTCGGTGTCGAAGTACTGATACATGCATATTACGTCTACCATGACCGGCGGAATGTATTTTCTTTCCGGTTTCTTGCTCCCGAGGATCTTCCGCCACTTCTTGATAATCTCTGTGTTGTCGTACTCGTATTTGAACTGCGGGATCTCGAGAAGTTTCTTGACATCAAACTTCATGTCGAACGGCACCACGTATCCGTTCACTCCGTCTTCAATCCCGATCTCCGGCAAAACGGATAGCGGGGTAATTATTACGGGCGTTCCGTTTTCAAGTGCCTCTATCGCCGAATAACAGAAGGCTTCTGTGTCTGAAAGCTGCACGAGGTAGTCTGCCTTTGCTATATATGGCTGTATGTCTGTTGTGGCCGGCATGTTGATGAACGATCTCGGCATATCCGAGAGTTGTGAGTCTGCAAAGTTCAGCCAGAGATATCTGATCTGTGCTTCGTCGAGCATCTGGGCCAGTTTCTTCATCCGGATGTCGTTTTGTCCCTTGTCGGTTGTTTTTACCCTTGTTGCTGATATGAGCATCAGGCAGGGTTTTTGTTCCGGGAATGATATATTGTGTATCACTATTCCGTCTTCTGCCTCTTTGCCCCACGACTTCTTTGCAGCTTCGGAGACGTTTATCAGATAATCTCTGTCCTGCGGTATTCGATATTTTACCTGCCGGCACGCGTGACAGATCTGTATGGTCTGTTTGCAGATTACGTTTGACGGTATTTTGTCTGTCAGCCTGTTCAGGATCAATGTGTCGCAGTAAATGCTCTTTGACGGATCGTACTTTTCGAATCTCACTATCTGCGAGAGTCTTTCCGCATGGATCGCATCTATCCGCTCTACCATGACGACGATGTCGTAGTATTCCTTCATGTGCTGACAGAAGTTATATATAAACGTCGTGATCCCGCCGACTTTTGATACGAACTCGCAATATATGACTATCTGCGTTCTGATTGGCGGCTCTATCACCGTGCACCTGCCGTATGATTCCCCTCTGAGCTCGTGAGCCCATATCGTCATCGGTTTTGCTATCTGACAGTACTTCTTTAGTTCCGGAATGTCGCATTGATTCGTTAGCAGCCATACTTCGTTCGTTTTGTCTTCCGCCTTGATCTCTTCGAGAAGACTTTTCATGTCAGCCGTCACATGGCTGTAGTAGTACACGATTCTCTTCGTGTTCATGAGCCCGGCTTTGAATCTTTTGACCTTGCTGTTCTCTACTGAGGTCCGGTAGTAGTACATGTAGTCCGATATCGCCGTATGTTTACACGGAATGTCTTTATCCAGATATCCGAGTTTTCGGGAGAAGTCTTCATCCTCCGTGCTGTCCTTTTTCTCGTTGAATCTTGTTGTGCCGATGTATGCTTTCGAGAATGCCCTTGTGCAGACCGACGGATTCGGGAGTCTCCCCTCGCGATCCTTGATTCTCATATTGTGCTGTACTCCGGTGTGGTCGAGAGACTTCCACGAATGATCGCACACGTCGAAGGGGTTCTCTTTGATCTCCCGGAGGATCCTGCTGATGAAATAATCGGGCACCATGTCGTCGGCGTCTATGAACTGGATGTACTTTCCCGTCGCGTTCTTGAGTCCGGTGTTGCGAGCGCCCGCGCATCTCTTGTTTTTCTGGCGGATGACGGTGCACCATTCATATTCCGTCTTGAACGGTGTCGGGGATCCGTCATCTACCAGGATAACTTCGATCTCGTCAGTCATCTGCTTATCGAGGCACGCGAGGAGCTCGTCCGTGTATCTCTTCGCTTCGTAGTATGGAATTATGATCGATAATACCTTGCTCAACTGTTTCTTACCTCCTCGATCATCTCGAGAAGCTCTGCCCTGACTCTCGTGCATTCGAGAGCGTAATCGATAGCATCTATCTCTGAACCGCTCAACATTTTGCTCATTTCTCGCTTGACGTTTTCGAGGATTGTGATCGCTCCGTCGGCTTGGATTCGTCCCTGGTAATAAAGTCCCAGACCGCGTCTATCAGATTCTTCCCTGATATCGTCTGCCAGATCACTATCGTGCATGTTGTCAGCTCTACCGTCACGAATATCGCTATCATTATGTTCAGTCCGTACATGTTCAGTGTTGTCTTTATGAGGTTTTTGATGATAATAGCTGTGAACTTTCCCAATTATGACTCCTATTGCCACAAATAACATGGCTAACCATAAACCACTGAATGCTCCGAATATCCATGTTTCCATACTCCCCGTCCTCCTAATCATCCATGAGCTTGATCTTGAGTTTTTCCGCCTGCTCCTTGATTCGTGCGATGTTTTCCTTTTCTTGCTGCCTTCTGATCGATATTTTGACTGCAGGGATTTCTTCTGCGGTCAAAGAATACCTCTCTACCGTCCGAAACGAATATCCGCATAGTCTGCAAACTCTTTTTCTCATCCAGCCTTTGCTTCTCATCCGCTGTCTGCTATCTTTGACGTCCTGTTGACTGTCTGCTTTACATTTCGGGCATTTCATATCTCCACCTCCTACGATTCGACGGAATCGACCGTCGTATACTTCAGCGATACTTTGATTGTGTCCTTGCCGGGCTTCATCGTTCCGGTGTAGCCGCCTTTTGATATCGATATCCCTCCGATCTCTCCCCTTGCTATCGGTTCGACTGCTCTGAGGAGCAGTTCTTTGATCGCATCCATGTTCTCGCGGCCTTCGAAGAACTCTCTGATCATCCCTTCCGCGCTGGCTATCATTTCCTGCTGCTTTGTAATGGCCTGTGCTTCCGGACAGTTGCACTTTCTTGTTACCTCTTCGTCAATGTCTGTCTGTTTGAACTTGTCCGGTACCTCTATCGTCATTATCTGCCCGCAATACTTGCAAGCTCCCGTTGCTGTCTTCATCCCTTCTTCTCCTTCCTCATGAGTTTGGCTGTCTTGGCCAGATTCGCCCTGTATGCGCTCTTGATTGAGTGATCTACCATCTGTTTTTGTGCCTTTGTGTGGTTTCTGTGGCTGCGCTGTGCATGTTTAAGTCTTCCGCTCATCTGTTTCCTCCGTTCTTCGCCTTGTTGTATCTGTTGATGACAGTCTGCTCGCAGCATCCGATCTCTTTGGCGATCTTATTGAACTTCATACCGTCTTCATCGCGCATCTTAACGATCTTGGCGTCATCAATGTCTGTTCTCTTGGTTCTCGTTTTCTTCTCCGGACGCTTCTCGTCTCTCTTCTTTGCGTACGCCTCTTTGATCGCGTCAATGGCTTCCTGGGCTTCTTTTGTCCGTTTCTTCTTTGGGGCTGCCTTGTCGATCGGCACGAACTTGACCTCTTTCGGCTCTTTGTCTGGTTTCTTCTCGGGATCCTTCGCCGGCTTTTTGGTTTTCTGCTCCTCGATCTTGATCTTTGTGTCCGGTGTTGCCTTTATGAGCGCATCCATGACTGCTTTGATCTGTTCTTGTGTCGTAATTTCAAAAACGACCGTCATTTTCATCATTTGTTTATCCTCCTCTCAAAATCCTATGATGCAATATCCTTCGGCCAGTCCATATTCGGGGCAGTCTCTCAGGACGTACAGGACAGGGCGTAGCCCCGTGTGTCGTCCTGTGTACTTTCCGTTGTCGAACTCTTCAAGCTTCACGAGATCCCCGACTTGAAAATCCCGATCGTCTCTCCGGATCTCGAAGTTCTTCTGCCGCTTCTGTGCTGCCTCGAAATATTCCGGCTTTGTTTTGAGTTCGTGTATCTTCATTCGTTGTCCTCATCTTCGCTTTTGTAATAATCGGCTGTTCCGTTTATGAGCTCCATTTCCTCTTTTGTGGTGTTCCAGTCCCATCTTTCGAGGATGTAGTAGAATCTCTGTAAGAACTTACCGGTCTCAGGTTGATATTCGGAATGCCATCTCTCAAAAGGCTCTGCTTTATTCGCTTCGACCGCTATGTCTATCAGCATTGTCTTGTATGCCGGGAACTGCATAATCTTGTCATGTGCCTTCTTGTATTCGTCCGTAGACTCATCCCTGATGTCAACATCATCGAACATGAACTCGATCACATCATCCATGAGGCTATATGTGTCTACATTCTCGATGAAGAGCTTGAAGAGTGTTTCTGTGATCTCGATAAGGTCTTCCTTGCTCGGGTTCTTGAGCTTTTCTTCAACGATGGATTTGACGAAGTCGCGTGTCTTCTGCTTGAGTGGTTGACGCACTGCGTTATATTTCTCTCTTATCGCGTCCCTCTCTCTTCGCTCTTTCTCCCATTCCGACTCTTCTTCATCGTCATCTTCGTCGCCCGCTGCCTCGTTTACTTTTTCCTGTAGGAGCGTTACGTATCCGTAGTTGATGACGTAGTACGTATCGTCCGTGATCAGATCCCCGACTTCTTTCTCGGGATCGAACTCTTTATCTTCCCGGAGATCCTGCTCGTATATCTTCTCGTATCTTCCGGACCGTTTCATTAACTGTTCGCCTTCATCCGCGAGTGATCCTTCAAGATATTCGCGCCACTGTTTCTCTTTCTTGTTCAGTTTCTCCTCTTCCGCGGCCTGCTGTGCTCTGAATCTTAAGTCGTTCGAGCTCCGGGCTTCTTTGAGGATCTTATCTCTCTTCTTGATGTCCTCGATCTTCTCCAGTTCGATAAGGTCACTGAGTGTAAGCTGGAATCCTTCGTCCTCTTCCTTCTCCTTCAGGACTTTCTGATCGAGCTTCGCGATATTGAGTCTGTGGTAGATCGTTGTTTTCTTGAATCCGGTCTTTTCTGATAGGGTGTCAACCGTTTCTCCGAGGTCGAGGCATAACTGAAATGACTGAGCCTGTTCCATGATCGTCAGATCGTTCCTCTGCATGTTCTCTTCGAGCATGGTCGTGATCTGATCGTTCTCGGAGAGATTCTCATATATCCGGCAAGGTACCTCTGTGAGCCCTGCAAGCTTTGCTGCTTCGAGACGTCTGTGTCCGATGATGACCGTGTACTCCGCTTCGGTGTTGAACCACTCTCCGTTTGCTCTGTAGAATCCCGGTATGACTGTGAGATTCTGCATGATGCCGTTCTTCTTGATGCTGTCTGTCAGTTCCTCGAGATCTCCGAGGTTCTTCCGAGGGTTCTTCGGATGAGGATGAAGATCCCGGACGGGGATGTTGATCGTTTGTTTGATTCTCTTGACTTTGTTTTCTGGCATGATGTTTTCTCCTTTGCTTTTTGTTTGTTATTCCGGGAAAGGAAGTGTCAAAAACTTGTTGATGAAATACTGCTGTCCTTTACCTGTTACCTTTGTTGTCTTCGTGATCCTGACCGAACCGTCAGGGTTCTGGACGTTGCTCTCTTTGATTTCGAATAAGCCTTGCTGTACGTATCTCTGCATCGGCATGTTCTTCGAGGATCCGTCTTTGATCAGATATCCGTGTGATCTCATCCACTTGAACAGCCTTGTCTGTCCGATTTCGTATCCGTTCTGTGTTATGAGTTTGGCCAGCTCTCCGATCAGGATTGATGTCTTGGACGCTGCGACCGCATCCGCAAATATCTCTTTCGGTCTCATGGTCTCAATCCGAGCTTCGAGCTTTTCGTTTCTCTCGGCCTGGGCTGCGAGTTCCCTAAGAGCTTCAGAATATGTCTGAGGTAATTGATACCCTCCGGTCTTACGGATCGACGGAAGTACTTCGGATGTAACCCATCTTTTGAATTTCTTTGCATTCGGGAGCCTGCTGCCAAGAATGAGGGAATACAGTCCGCTCTCATTGATCACAAGCATTTGCTGCGCTCCGTAGGGGGTGTCTATTATGGACACCCCTCTGTCCTCTTCATCCACTCTTTCTCTTGCCGCCTTTGTCGGTTCCTGATATCCGAGAGAGGTTGCAATGTCCTTTCCGACGAACCACGGCTCGCCGTTAATCTCTACCGTCCGGATATACCCAAATTCCTCGTTATCAAATGTCTGAATGTCGTTCATGCTGACCTCCTTGTTTTACCAGTTTGTAGCTATGTCTATGAGTTCCTTGTCGTCTACGGTGTGAGTATCAAGGATGATGCCCTCTCCGAGACTTGTGTCTATTCTTGAGTACCTGATCTTTGACGGATGAGCTGCGCATATAACCCACGGGCCGAACATCTTGACTCCGTCTTCTCTTACCCAGTATTCACAAGGTATTCCCATGTCCTGTGCTCTTTTTACAACTCTCTGCATCGGGAGATCGTAATACTTCTCCAGATGTCCGTTGTAGTTGTTTACTCCTTTTGTGGCCGTTAAGATCGCCACTGCTGTCAAAATCGTTGCGATCCCCTTTAATCGTCTTATACTCCTTGTCATATTCCTCCTTCCTGCCCGGGCAATATGGCTTTTGGTAAGTGTGATACAATTTTTAGGTACTTAGTTACGTTCGCGCGATTATATATTCATCGGGTACCGCGGAAGGCGCCTTGTTTGCTCCCGTCTCAGATTCATGCGGTCATCCAACCGTCCGCGCCCTTTTCCCCGGATGAATCAAAATATCAAATAGTTCTTCCCGAAGATCTCCATCCACTTGTCATGCCCGTACAGTCTTTCGAATCTGCCCTGGGCGACTTGCATCAGGAATATGTCTTTTTCATTGTGGTCGTGTAGCATCTGATGATGCTCGCTGCACAGATAACACCAGAGTCCCCACTTTTCAGCGAGCCGCCTGTTGGCGGTACCGTGTATCATGTGATGCTTGTGCAGTCCTTCGTGTGTGAGATCTGCGTTTGTATCGAGCCGGCAGAGGAAGCATTCGCGGTTAAGCTTATCCGCCTTCGCCTGTATTATGCTCTTTGCCATTTCTTCAGCTCCGATCTCATGTATTCCCGGTACGAGTGATCCTCGTCCGTTATGGTCCAGTCATGTTTCTCAAGTGCGTGTGCTACAATGTCCCACAAATGAGCGTTCTTGACTGATTCTTTATTGCTTTTGAGCCACTTTTGACCTTGCCACGCCTCGTATCTTCGGCTTTCGAGGGTTGACAATATGCCTTTTGCTTTCGTAAATATGCGGATCGTGCACGGTTTATTAAGTATCAAGAGTGCTTCGATAAGGATCGTGAGGATCGCTGCGTCCTCTGTCGTCTCTCCGAACTCCGCATATCCTTCGCGTGTAACGAAGCTCTCCGGGTTCTTATCCGATACGAACTCCGCTATATACATCGCTTTACCTGCGGCCTTTTGTGGCGGTCTTATTGTACTTTCGAGATATATGTTTAACATTCTTCCTCTGACAGTCGCATTTGAATGAGTCTATCGTGAACTGATGGCACACCGGGCACTCGTATATCTTTACCGGTTCCGCCTGCTGCTCCTTCCGGAGTTTGACCTCCTGATAGTACAGATATCTGTATCCCGTGAACGAGTTCACTCCCCTTCGGATCGAGTTCTTGTCGATGTAGTATCCCTTCTCCGGTACGAGATCGTGGTTGAATACCTCTCTCATGGTCCGCCTGGAGTATTCCTTTGTCTCCGGGATCGGTCTTTCCAGATTACGGGAGCAGGAATACCGGATCAGTTTCTTTGCTTCTTCGTCGAAGGTCTTGAGAAGCTTCTTCTGCTGTTCTGTCGGAGGTTTGACAATATAGTCGGCCAAACTCTCATACGTTCCGTCATCGAGCAGCTCGTTGTGGACTTTGCCATGAGTCCAGTACTTCTGTATCGTCCGGTCGAGATCGGGGATCCTGTTCATGATGATGTGAACGTGGATACCTCCCCGGGATCCTATCTCTATCCGGTAGATGTACTTGCAAGGGATATCTACCTTCTTGTACTGATACCTCATGTGTCCCAAGAACTTCGAAACATCCTGCGATACCTCTTGGATCGTTCGGCTCGTATCTTTCGGATATGTTAAGGTCGTCCAGTAGTCGCCTTCCTTGAAGTTGGCTTTGATCAGATGCCTGACCGTCTTTGTCCGTTGATATTGGTTCTGTCTCTCGATATCTTCAGGTGTTCTTTTCTGTTTGGGAGCTCTCTTTTCTCCTTTGGCTCCATAGTTCCCGACGAACTTATACTCATATTCTGTCGAGGATGCGAAGCGATATATGTCTAATCGATACAAAGTTTTCTCCTAAGTTTAATATCTATGATGAACTGCTTAAGACCTCTGTTGCGGTCTTTTATGCGTACCGGATAGCTGCCTTCTTGGATGCTTCCTGGGGGTTGTATGAGAGGTGCGTATTCTTTTCAAGCTTCCGACCGCACATCGGGCAGTACTTGATCTGAATGTCTCCGGCCGGAGCTTCGGGATCCTCTCCGAATACCCTGAGATTATTTCCCTGGACATATACGAATATCCTGTTGCTGAATCCTGCGAGTTCGGTTCCTACGATTCCGATCTCTCTGCCTTCATTACATACGCACATACTCACACCTCCTTTTATATAGAAGGAACACTCTCAACCTGTGTCAGATCCTTATGCTGAAACCGGTGCTTGAGCTTCTCCGTTTCTCCGGATACGGTCACCTCATATGTGAACCTGTCCTTGTCCGGAATGATCGCGGATACCTTCGCCTTGATCAGAACTTCTTCGCCTACTTCGTACACTTCCATTACTTTCATCTTTTTCTCCCCTTCCTTGTGAGTTCCATGATGTATTCTGCTATGACCTGTATATATGCAAGCGGGTATTTCCTTATGGCCACGCAGCACACTGTTATCATTTCCCGCTTATCCATGTTCACGCTCAGTTCGTCAAGTCTCGTGAGGTGGTTCTGTTCAAAGAACTCCTTGACCTCTTCCGAAATCTCTTCCGTCTCCTCGTCGTGAAGCAGGGTGTCTTCATTTATGTAGTCCGTTCTTTCGATAATCTCCTCGTTGATGTTCGACTCTATGTCGCATATCCGATCAGGCACGTAATAAGTCCGGCTGTGAACCAGACGGCTGATGCCATTCGCGAACCGTGCCCTGTGATAGCTTCGGCAATTCCGGAAGCCCCTAAGAAGGCTATTATTACCCCTATCCGATAGATATACTTCCTTATCCTCATTCATCTCATCCCTTTCTTTCGAGATCACGTTTGTGTAAGTGCAGATACTCCCAGTCCTCGCCTTTTGGATCGTGCGATCTGTCATCTATATAGTGATCAGCTGATATCTTCCTCGAATCATTTCCATACGCCTCAATCATTTCCGGCAGATTTTCATTGACCGCATCAAATTCAAGACCGTATATTCTGCAAAATCTGACTGCTTCATCAAGAAGATCGCCGCTTCTATTCGTCCACAGAATGACTTTGTTGCCTTTGATCCGTTGCTGGATGAGCCATTTTATAAGATGCTCGTTCGGATCCTTTGTTTCCGGGCATTTTCCGAATGCAAGTGTCCCGTCAAAATCTACGGCGATGATTCTCTTATCGTCCGGTGTCATGCTTCTTCCTCCTTCGTCGGACAAGCCGACGGATTGGAGATTGCGAGATAGAATGCAGGCGCCAGCCCACGAGCATCACTCGCGCCGCCACAGTTGGCGGTGCCGTTGTAGTTCACATTACAGAAATCAGCGGCGTCCGAGGCATAAGGAGATCGGAGCCAGTGCCATATGGTTTCTCCGTTCAGACCCCACCCTTTTATGTGACTTTTTTCAATCTTGAGTGCGGGGATCTGAAGTTTCTTCGACTCTTCCGTCTCTTCGAAGTCCGGTGTCAGTCCGAATACTTCTTCGATCGATAGAAGATGAAGCCAGTCTCCGTTGTCGTCCTTGACCATGTGCTTCAGGACCTTGTCGGGGAAGCTGTTGATGATCTCCGTGTTCAGAATGCTTCTTGCGTCGCTGTCCAGCCATCCGCCGGCGTTGGTATTCTCTTCGTTCATTGAATACCTTGTCTTGAGGCAGTCTTCGAACCACATGAGCATTCTGTTTCCTTCGCGCTTGATTGCGCGAGTTTCGACCTTTTCTCCGGTTAAAAGCTTGAAAGATATTATGTCTCCTACTACGAGCGCGTCCGGCTTTGCTTTGAACTCTATTGATCTACGTATCTTCATCTGTTATCCTCCTGTTTGATGTTGTCTCCGTTGAGCCACTTGCGGAATGCTGCTTCATTTATCCGGAATGTTCTCTTGCTGGATCCCGGAAAGTGAACCATGCTCCCGAAAGGATGCTCTCGTCCGTCTTCCTGGCATTGTGCTATCCATTCCCGAAGGTACAGGGGAGTGTAACCGCATTCGCGAGCTGCATCTTTTACCAGCATTCCCTGTCCTCCTTATCCGATATCTATGTGATTCACGATGTCCTTGATCATGGCCCAGCCCGAGTCCATCGCTACATTGATCTGTCGTGCATCGTATGCGTTCGCAAAGTCCGCATGTACTATTTCTTTTTGGGGATCATATCTGAGAGCTTTAAGATCGTCTCCGGCTGATGTCTGCTGAATTGCTTCGCACAGTCGGTCGCATATGATCTGTTTGCTCGAAGAATTGTTTGATACGCTGATGTAAGTCTTTTTCTTCGTATGAATCTTCATGTGATAATCTCCTTGTGTCTTATTTGCTCCATATTTCGATCATTCGGTCAAAGCGTTCTACCATTCCTTTGAGAAGATCGTTTGTCTGATCAATTCTTGCAATGAGATTTGAAAAATCGCTTTGTACTGGCTTCGTTGAAGATTCGAGTGTCTCTTCGTTCTTATTGATGCGAAAGGCCGACGGGGTTTCTCCTATTTCTTTACAGAGCTTTTTCAAAAAAGTTTCATTCATACGGCCTCGGTTGCATCCCTCGTTTAAAGTACTTCTGTCACATCCTAATCTATTGGTGAGATCGTAAGTGTGAAGGTTATTGGTAACTTTGTAAGTTTCGATCTTTTTCTTGAGTTTTTCTCCGTTGATTTGTACGTACTTTCCTGTTCTTCTTGGCATGATTAAAATCTCCTCTTCTGTGATGTGTTCAATGGTTATTGAAGGAAATCCTGTCAAGGATTTTCTTCATCCTGTATCCGTAGGATATAGGATGAAGGAAATCCTGTCAAGGATTTTCTTCATCCTGTATCCGTAGGATATAGGATCGCGTCACTTTGCTATCAGCTGTTCGATCGTGACGCCCAGGGAGTCCGCCACCTTTTTCAGGTTATCGATTTTCGGGTTGTTGCTTTCCTTCCATTTTGAAATAATTCCGCCTGATAGCCCGCATCCTTTTTCGATACTCTGTATTGTCAGGTTCTTTTCCTGGGCGATTCTCTGTATGTTCTCGAATATCATGGTTGCCTCCTTCCTATATGTATTGCTGAAAGGGTTTGAAGCCAGCACATGTAGTGCTTGAAAATAATTTGATTTAGTTCTAATATTTACTTGTCGAATAAACTCAGAACTAATTCGTATCTTGGGGGTTACGTTTTGAACTACTTCAAACCCTTTATCCGTATGATACTTGAATTAGTTCTAATTGTCAAGCACATATTTTGATTTATTTCAAAGAGGTATTGTATGGAGACTAATGAACGTATCAAAAAACTTTGTAAAGAGCGCGGTGTGACAATTCAGAGGCTTGAGATCGAACTCGGAGAAAAGCCGTCCTCTATTGCGAAGGTATCTTCAAACAGTAAAGCTGAGAAGCTTTATAAGATTGCTCGATATTTCGGAGTGACCGTTGATTTTCTTATTACCGGGGAAGCGCCTGCTGCTCCGATGCTTACAGATATCGAGGCTCGAATCATTGAGGCTTATCGCCTCGCGGATCCCGTAACACAAGCGAATATTCTTAAACTTCTCGATGTAAAAGGGGATACCGGCTTAGATGCGGCCGGAAGATCTGCCGTATAAAATGACTATAATTTTACTATAATTTTGCTGAAATTCTACTGCAATTCTACTGCAATTTTATTGCATTGACAGGAGGGACTATGAAACTGCCTAACAAATACGGAAGCGTGACAAAACTAAAAGGAAATCGTCGCCGTCCCTGGATGGTCAGAGTGACGACCGGTACAGTCGTGAATCATGAAACGAAGAAAGCGTGGTCGCGTCAGACCGTCATCGGATATTATGAGACGAGGAAAGAAGCGATGCAGGCTCTCGCTGAGTATAATGTGAATCCTTATAACCTTGATCGCCAGACTGTGACGATCGGGGAGCTGTGGGATCAGATCAAAGACAAGGTTGTCTGCTCTGATGATCGCCGGAAGGTTTATAAGAGGAACTATCATAATCATATCGAGTTCGTGATCGGCCACGAGCGGATCGCGAATGTAAAGGTCGGGAGACTGCAGGAACTCTTCGATAATGTCGATCAGGGATATTCCACAAAATCAAATATCCGGTCCGTTCTGAATCATATATATCTGTATGCTCTACAGAATGATATCATCCAGCAGAACTATATGGAATATGTCCGGATCGGTACCGAAGAGAGCCACATCGAGCGACAGCTGTATTCTCCGGAAGAGATCGCTGCGCTCTGGGAGAAGAAGGACGAACCGCACTACTCCATGACGCTTGTGTTGTTGTATGAGGGGATGAGGATAAAAGAACTCCGGGAGCTTCCGAAAGACAATGTTGATCTTGAGGCGAGAACGATAACGATAACAGAGGCGAAGAACGAACAGTCAAAGAGGATCATTCCGATACACGAGAAGGTCCTTCCGCTGATAGAGGAACAGATGAAGTCTCCGGGGATCTCTCTGTACGGCTTCACGAAGACTCAATATGCGTACTTCACGGCACAGATCGGACATAAGCCGTATGATACGCGTCATACCTTTGCGTCCAGGGCAAACGCTCTCGGTCTTCCGAAGCTGACCGTGCAGCGCCTCATGGGACATAAACCCGAATCTGTCCTTGAGCAGGCGTACATACATTTGTCGATGGACGAGCTGCGCGATGCCCTCGATCAGCTGTGTTACTAATTTGTTACTATTTCGTTACTAACGTGTTACTAATATAGAAAAATCACAGGTGTTCCACAACGATTATCGTAAACCAACAAAAAACCGCTCAAACACTGAATATACAGTGAACGAGCGGTCTTTTTATCTTTCAGAGTTATGTTACTGTGCATCCTTGATACCGAATCGTAAACACGCAAATGCAGGGCGTGAACAGGTGTTATGTTACTAACGCGTTACGAACTGAATCAATTCTACACGATTCTGTGCAATAATAAAAGGGCTACCAGCTGGAACTGATAGCCCTTGATGAGGGGGTAAAATGTATGAAAAAGTAAATAGCTACATCAAATTGATGTCGAGGTCTACGTTTCCGGTTATTCCGGAGAGGGATCCTTTTGACGTATATTGCCATCCGTAAAGGTTTTTGATGCCTGTCGGCTTATGGCTTTCGTCGAATGATCCTGTATCGTTCTTCTTATATCTTGCGATCCAAAACGCGACATTCTGTTTGAGGTAATCGCTCATGAGATTGTTATACCAGTTCACATTACAGTATATACCGCAAGCAAGTCCGGCATTGAATAATTCGGTCATGAACGTGTTCGCGATGATCTGTATACCAGTCTTGCCGAGCGGAGTTTGTGTGTTGTCTTCAAGGTCGTACCATACAAGAAGCTTTCTTCTCTTCAGGGCCTTGATTACTCCCTGCGCTTCAGCGCGTGCCTGATCGATAGTCAGAGCTCTTGAGTACTTATATACGCTGGCCGGGATCTTGTACTTGATGCACTCTGAAAGATTTCTCTCGAAATATTGATCCGGTGACTGATCCTTGACCGTAGCACGGAGGATCGCGAACTGGATATCCTCGTTCTTAACCTTTGCAAAGTCGATCGTTCCCTGATAAGATGATACATCCATACCGAACTTATATTTTTTCGGCGGTCTGATCGCTATGTTCGGTGTTGCTACAATTCCCTTGTCATCGTACTTCGGCGTGATGTAACCTCGAATGTATTTGCCGTTGACGGACATGTTGCGAAGATTCACGCCGTCGCTCTTATTGCCCTCGCATACCTCGAATCTGTTGTATATGACATCTGACACTACATATCCTGTGTGATCCGGGATTCCTTTGTTGTCTCCGACTCCGTTATCATCCCAGTCGTACAGCACGATATCGGCTTTCTTCGGGATATATTCGTCGCTTTCCTGCCATATTCCCATTTTTTGAGCGAGTGCGATCATTCTGTTGCAGGAGCATTCTATCGGGATAATATCTGTATATCCGCATTCGATTGCGGCCGCCGACACGGTTGTAGCGCACCACTTATCCGTGTACTTAACCTTATATCCCTTCGCGAGTGGTATATGAGCGTTATATACGTCTATGATGTGCTTATGTGTAGCATCGCCTTCATGGCAGCCGAGCCACGACATCACTTTATCAACTATTACCTGTCTGCTGTGCTGCATATTCATCCTCCGTTTGATTTGTTATGCTTCACGTAATTGACCACGCCCTCGATCACGGCGTCGATCTCAGCTTCATTGAGCCCTATTCCGAGGCTGTTCGCCTTCTCGGTTACGAGTTGTGTGACATAGTCCTTCTTGAGCTTCCACTCTTCCGGCTTGTACAGCTGTTCGGCCGCTCTTACCGCTGCCTCGACGAACTGTTCGAGAAGCTGCATTTTGTCAGCTCCGATCTTGTTTCTCAGGTACGGTATCACGTATGCCGATACGAGCAGTACGATCACGGTTATTGTGCATTCAGTTATCTTCGATATCATTTCCGGTGTCATTATTATCGTCTCCTTTATGCTTATATTTTGCTATCTGTATTATGGCCGCAGCGAGAACCTCTACTCCGCTTCCGGATAATACCATTGTGATGAGCGTGTCATACTGCCAGTCTTTGATCGTATATATGATCATGGATGACACTACGAAGGCAAAAAGAAAGATCGCCAGGGCGATCAGTACTTTGTCGAGATTATTCAATCTTTTCTTCATGTCTTATCCTTCAACCTCCTGACCTCTTCCTCCAGGTCCGCGATGCGATGATTCCCCACGGATATCTTTTCGTCAAGAAGCTTGTCGTTATCTTCAAGCCTGTAGGTTCTTTCGATGACTCCGTTGTGTTTCTCGACTCGTGCGCTGAGCGTCCCTATATCCTCACGAGTATGAACCTGTTGCAGTTCTAACAACGATATCTTATTTTGGAGATTTGCTCCCATCTGCGTGATATCGTCCCGTGTTTCTGTGATATCATTCCGGATCTCTCCCAGGTCGTTCTGTCTGATATCTCTTATCTCATCCCTGTTCTTTTCGTGATACTTAATCAATTCGGCTTTGACGGCTGCTACCTGTTCATTTCGGTCTTTTTTGGACGAGAGTCGGTATGTAACGGTTGCCGTTATCATAGTTGTGACTATCGCTACCGCTCCGGTAATAAGTGCCGTTATGACGTTATCGCTCATTTCGAGTAATATCGGATTCATCGGTCATTTCCCTCCAGTTCTCGGAGTTTTCGCTCCTCTTCTTCGATGTTTGTGTACTGTGAAAGCCGAGCGATTAAGTCGTCGCAGAGTTTTATAAGCTCCTCGATGACTCGCTCCTGCTGTTCTGCGATTGCCTGCCAGATCATTCCTCTTCCTCTTCGGGTGCAGGTACGGCCGTTCCGTCCTCCAGGAATACATAACCGTCAGCAATGACCTTCGCTTCAGTCTTTCCGCGCCATGTTTTCGGTACATCCTGTATAGCCCATACCGAGCCAGTTTTATCGTTCATTATTCTCTCTTCGAGAAGTCGTGCGTATTTATTTACCATTTTCTTTCCTCCTTGTCGTTAAAACAGTTCTGATCCGCCTGCGTTCATGTGTTACCCTCTTTCTTCTAATGCTGCGACGCGTTCTTCGAGGTCGCCTATCATTCCGGCCAGTTCCTCGATTGCTGAGCTGTTCTCGTCGGCCAGATCAGCAATGTCAAGGATACTCGCGCCGTTCTCATCTACGCCTTTTCCATTGCGCAATGCGGGATGATTGTACTTCTTGTCGAGTTCCTCGATCCTCTTTTCGAGAGCCTGAAACATGCTCAAGATTTGTTCATTCATTTTTACCCTCCTTCCAGACAAACATATTGTTATAGTATTTATCTATTTTCCGAACCTTGTTATAGTTCGCGAATCCTTTTGTAGTCCCGCGCCATGAGTTGTACGATTTCCATACTTCCCTGTTCGGAAGGTTTTTCTCTTTCATCTTTTTGAGTCGTCTTCGAACCGCATTGAACGACGACTGCGATAATTTGACAGTGATCTTGCCGTTCTTGATCCGGTACCGCCTTTTTAGATAAGTGAATCCGTGAGCGAGTTTACATATCCGGATCTTTCTCGGATTGATAATGATTCCGAGATTTTCGCATAGTTCGTATAAGACGTTTTCATATTCCCGGAGTTCCTTCATGCTGTCCGATATGATATATCCATCATCCATATATCTGGCATACTTGCGCACTCCGAGTTTGTCTTTGAATGTATGATCTATGAGGTTTGCAAAGTATACTGCGCTTATCTGTGATACCTGGCTTCCGAGTCCTAACCCTTCATCAAACGCATCGACCAGCTGATGATACAGATTTCTGATCCGTTCGTCCGGAATCTTCGGATCTACAAGCTCGAACAGCCTGTCATGAGGGATGCTGCCGAAGTAGTTTGTGAAGTCATATAGTAAGATGTATCCTTCGTCTCCGTACCTGCGTTGATGTTCTTTCAGGTGCATTTCGAGGCGTTCCATTGCAAACCTGGTTCCTTTGCCTTTGATGCTCGCTCCGTTATCTGCTATCAAACTTCTCTGAAGCAGCGGGACGAGGTACTTATCGCATAAGGTCCTTTGTATGCATCGTTCGGATATGTGAACGCTTTGAATCAGTCTGACTTTTCCGCGTTCTGAGAGTCTGAACTTCGTGAATCCTCTTGATTTCCACGTTCCGTTCTGCAGTTTCTCATAGATTTCATATGTATTTATGCAAAGGTTTGCCTCATACGACTGTATGCTCGCCTTCCATCTGACGCCCTTCTTGCAAAGCGCGAATGCGTCGTATAAGTTCTGGTATGAGAATACTTCATCAAAGGATCCGAGACCGTCTGTAAGGTCCTTTTCTTTTCGGAGACGTCTCGCTTTTCGCCTCTGATATCTTGCTTCTCTTCGTTCAATACTATTCATTTCAAGAAAACCGTTCGGCTTTTTATTGCGTTTACTGGCCTATTGCCCGTGCAGCCATGAAACAGAGAAGATACGCACAAACTCTCTGCCATGCAAGAAGCGTCCGCCTGCAGGTGCCGGCTCTCTTTGTTTTGATGCTCGCGCATAAGGAATGCGGACTCCATTCTATTACTAACCCGTTGAGCTTTGCACTTTTCAAGGGTGTGTGTAGAATTCAGGCGCCAGCCCATTAGCATTACTCGCGTTGTTATAGTTGGCGGTGCCGTTTTTGTTCACATTACAGAAATTAGTGGCGTTCGAGGCATAAGGAGATCGCTCCCACCAATTAGCGCTAACAGTCCGCTACCTATATCAAGGTATGTAGCCTTTATACCGTTCTTTGTCCGCTTTATACACGCCATTCAATAGTTTTAAGGCGTTAAAAGCGTTTTGTGAGATCTCTTCAAGCTCATTGTTCGTCATGATATCGGATTTGCATACTGCGTATATCACATCGATCTGCGATGCGTAGGCTTGTATCGATACGTACGCCTTCATTATGTACTTTTCTCTCAAAAGCTTTGACTCATAGTCATGCACTCTGACCGAGTTTCCCATCTTTGCGAAGCTATATGCGTTCGCGGCATGAGTGAGCAGTTGAGTGTTGACTATGAATCTAAACTTTTTCGGGCAGATATTTGTTTTTCGGATCGTCCACTTCTCGATGTCCATCAGGACTTTCAGGAACTCTATGGACGACTGATCTCTTTCCGATTCACGTACTGACATTGTTTACTTCCTTCAGGCGGACGAGCCGCCTGATTATCTGATTATTAGATGCAGAATGCAGGCGCCAGCCCAAGAGCAAGACTCGCGTTGTTCGAGCTGGCGGTGCCGTTTCCGTCCACATTACAGAAATTAGTGGCGTTCGAGGCATAAGGAGATCGCTCCCACCAAAGAGCGCTCGCATATGACGTATATGACGGCTTCTTGTTTATATTCGAGGCTGTCTGATAATATTCGTACTGGCTTCCTTCGCCTGCTTTGCTGTATGTAACCGTTCCGAATATTTCGATCTCCGACAACAGGAATACGTCGTCTTCTGTTGTGTCGATTGTGGCTGACTGGTTCCCGGCGCTTGTGAGTTTCTCGACCGTTTTTACGAGGCTCTGTATAGCCGCCGGCAATGCTGTGAGGAATACATCGTTGCACCACGTTCTACGAGGGCAGTTCTTCCATCCGTTGACGTTTGTGTTTGTAGGTTCCATGTAACCGCCTTCGTCAGCGACTGCGGGATAATTTGACGAGTATGTTGCGTCAGTCGTGTTCTTGTATAAGATCCTGTCTGTCTGCAGTGTCAGGAGCGCTTTTGTCTTTCCTCCGCTCGAAGCTGTTTTGAGGTTATCGTGTTCGTGTCCTATGATTGTGAACTGATAACTGTCGGCGTGATGGGATTCAGATACTCCGGTTGCGGCCATTGCAGAGAGCGATATCGATCTCTTTGCTCCAATCGGCATGTATGTCGATTTTAGTGTTGCGATATCCGCAGCATCATATGCTCCGTTGTAATAGCTTTCAAGCATATCAGCGAGCTGCTGGTCCGTGCATGTCTCAAACGAGTACATGAGTGCCTTTGTTTTGAGACTTACACTGACAGCTGTTGACAGGCTGGATACCGTTGCATCTACCGTGTAGGTCTTGCCGGATATCGTTCCACTTATCGTCCAAGTGCCCGTTGAAGGCGGTCTGAATGTCAGTGTTGAAGCTGCCGTCTTTGCTGTGCAAGATGTTCCTCCGCTGACGCACGAAATTGATGCCCCAGCTGTAACAAAATCAGCATCTACTGTTACCGTGATCGTTCCGAACTCTATTGTCACGCTCGAGCTCTGCGCAGTCGTTGCCGGAGTTGTTATCGTATCAGACTTTGTATTGCCGTCAAGCGTTACGGATATCGTGTAGGTTGATGATGCTGTATGTACTACGTATGCCTGCGCTGATCCCGTTCCTGTTCCGGTGTAGGTTTCGGTTCCGTTTGTGACTCTAACTGTTGAGCCGTTCGGAGCCGTGACATTGATCGTATGATCGTAGTGGTTATCCGTTACGTGATACTCTTTGACTGTATCTACCGTTAAGGATGCCGTTGCATCGCCCTGACCGCTTAATACTGAATGTATCGTGTAGACACCATATCCGGCTGTAAGCTCGCACTCCCAATGTCCAGCGCCTGCTGCCGTAGGATTCAATGTTGTACCGTCCGGCTGTGCGACTGTAACTGTTGAGCCCGCTTCGGAGTCGATGTAGAGGTAAGGAAGCATACCACCGCCTTCGCCTGCTGCCGGTGCCAGCTTTCCGTCCGGTCCGACCTTCATATATTCTCCGGCATGAGCTACGCCCTGATCGATCTCGACCTTCTCGTCGAGCGCATCGGCTACGTCTCCGGCTGTCGGGGGCTTTGTTTCTCCGGGGGCTATTGTTCCGGGATCTACTGATATGACATCATGTGAGTCAATCTTAATACCGTCGCCGGCTGTGTACGCAGTTCCTCCGCCTCCGGATATCGTGAAGTCATATGACCATGTGGCCGTTGATGCATCGCCTCCGGATACACAATAGTAGAATGCTCCCTCTGTCGAATTGAGGTAGAGATCGTCCTTGTTTGCCTTTGTGATTCCGGATCCCGAATATACCGTAGGTGCGACCGCTTTTCCGCCGATCCCTGTTCCGCGGTAGATGTGATTTCCGTCCGCACCGTCCGCACCGTCCGCGCCGTTCGTTACGGTGAACGTGTCGGAATTGCCATCCGTGTACGTGATCGTGTAGGTGTCTACGAGTCCGGCTGTTGATGTTTTCTGTATCGATCTTATTCCGACACCTGTATCGCCTTTGAGAACTCCGAGACTCTGCCATGTGTCCGTCCCGATACATTTCCAGAGTTCGTACGTGTCAGTGTTCAGGTACAGGGACTTGTCAAAATATCCCGTGCTTGAGCTTGATGCGCTTGTGACGTCGGTACCGGTTGAAAATACAACCTCTCCTACTTCGTTGATGATCTCTATCGCATCGTGGATACTTCCTCTGACGTCTTCTCCGTAGACTGCAGATAGGATCGCTGCTAAATACGTTGATATGTTAGCCATTTTCTTCTCCCTTCAATTTGTTTACTTCCTCATATAGATCCTGCACACAGTTTATAAGGTGTGCTATGAGTTCCTTGTACTCGACTGTATGATAGTCGTCTTCCGGTCTTATGTATTCGAGCTCGCACTCGCCTACGTTGTTATTATCAAGAACCTCTCTGAGTTCCTGGGCAATAAGTCCGAATCTCTTTCCGTGCTCATTATGCATTCCGGCCGATTTTTTGTATTCGAACGATACAGGGCGTGACTGCGTGATGATATTGCGGGATTGTGTTCTGTCGAGTGTCTTGACGTTCTTCTTCAGTCTGCTGTCTGATCCCGCTCCTGCATCATATGCAGCTTTGCCGATGTATATCGTCCTGTAATCACCGTAATATACGTTTGAGTCGTAGGTTGCGAAGTGTTTTCCGCCGATAGCGAAGTTACAGTCTGCATCACTTGCATCTGTTACTCGCAGGAATCCACTCGTGCCGTTGAATACTCTCAGGGATCCACCGGAGATCTCTACGCTACCCGTCTTTCCTGCCGGGCTCGGGGAATTGATCGTCGCGCCGGTGATACTTCCGCCGGTTATTGTGGTACCGTTTATCGTTCCTCCGTTGATGGTTTGACCGTTTATGGTACCGCCGTTTAATCGGTCGCAGCTCATCGTTCCGCTTGTGATAAAATCCGCGACAATTCCACCGTCTATTGTCTCTGCGACTTTTACGGTCCATGGATCCGAGGGGCTGTTCCTTGTCAGGATCGCTTTGCCGTTTATGTTCCATCGGCTTATTGCGGTCGCTTGCGTTAGATCTGTGTTGTTTGTGAAGCCTTGCTCTATAATCTGTCCGTCATCATTGAATACGAAATAGATGTTTCCGCCGTTCGTTCCGTCCAGAATTTCAATGGCATTCTTTTTGGCTGCTTCGAGTATCGATGACTTTGAGGGGATGCTCTTTATCGCCTGAGTCGTTCCGACCATCTGGGATGTCAGGGTTTTGTTCTTTTCCACGTCTCCGGACATCGTGATCGAGTTCTTATCGATATTCTGTATGTCCCTGCGGATCTGTGTAAGATATAGCCTCTGATCGACCGCAAACGGTCTCGCAATTATCCGTACAGAGTCACCGAGTCGGAATGCGTCGGCCGGCTGTATCGCTTCGAGGTCTACCGCCTTGACTTCCATCGTCAGCTGTGGCTGTGAATACTTCGTGAGATATTCTTGCGCGAGTGCGTTAAGCTCTGTGAGCGTCGATGCTTCATCGAATATCACAACCTTCGCGTGCCGACCGTATGTTGAGACTGAATCTGCCTGTGTTATCGTGGTTCCCTGAAGCCTTGCGTTATATCCGTCATATACAGTCGAATCAAGCTCTGCTCCGTACGGTGTCAGGACATTCACAAGATTGCTGAGATCGGAGTCCTTGACGTAATCGAGAAGGTTATATCCGTATTCTATTGCCTGTGTTGCCTGTATGCCGTAATCTTCAAGTCTTACGATATCGATGTATCTTGTTGTCGCGCCTCCGGAAGTTACGCGGCGAACTCTTATATAGCCGTTATCCTTGCAGATGCAATTTCTCAGGCTGTCGAGGATGCTCCAGTCGTATTCCGTTGTCCAGTTACACATATCCGTGCTCGTGACGTTCGTCAGATATCCGACTGCGAACTGTCTGTCTGCCGGACGGTTTGCGTTATATGCTGCAATGGCTGCCTGGAATCTCTGAGCGTTCGATTCGTTTGTGATCGATGCCGGCGTGAGATATTCGTCGCCGAGCCACGAAAGATCTTCAAGTGCATATACATCCGCGATCTTCGTGAAGTCCGTTTTGATATCCTTGATCTCGCCGCGCCAGTATTCTTTCCCGTCTTTTAATATTGTGACGAGTGCTCCATGCGTCAGATCGGCGTAGACGGGATTGTTCGGAGGGACCTTGAACTTGAACTCTCCGGACATCCCCATCTCTTCGTTGAGATCTGTGCTGTATATCTCTGCGTCTTCCGAACCGGGATAATATAGTGTTTTGTTTCCGAGTTTGACCTGGTACATTAAAGTGATCCGCTCCTGTAAACTATTTCAACTATCGCTGAGCCCGTGAATGTGAGCTCGACATCATCGTCTCCGCCTACGTAGATCGAAGGTATCTTGTTTGAGCCGGTTGAAAGTTCGAATGTCTCTGATCCGTACGTGACTGTGAGTGTCGAAGATGTCTTGTTCGATACAACGAAATCAGGACATGTCGGCATATGGCCATGAGGAAGAGTGACGGTTTCGCTACCGCTCACCGTTATCGCTCCGATGTATGTTATGATTCCCGTTTCGAAATTGAACGGATCCCAGAGCCACGGTTCCGTTGACGAGAAGAGTTCATACTTATACGGATCAGCATTCGGGATATCAATTTTGAATGTCCCGACTTTCAATGATGATGAAAAGTCCTTGATCGTGATGCGGCCGCGCCAGTAATGAGCGCGGTCGTTATCGAATATGATTCTGCAGACTTTGCCGTTGATCTTGTTCCGGAAGTTTGACATCACGCTGTCCCAGTTCTTCTTCTCTCGGATTCCGGATAGTTCGACTTCGATCTGGCGGCTCGTGTATATCTGCCGGCCGGCTACGACTTCAGATACGTCGAGGAGTCCGTTTCTTCCGGGAATCTCAATGTACTTCGTGTACTGTTTGGGCTCTTTGATGTAATCGGTATTCGATACATACAGTCCCCAGTCATTGAGCGTATGGTATGACTCTTCTGTTCCTTCCACGTTTATTGTCATTCCGTTGAAAAACATATCTCTCATGTTCTTACCTCGAGCTCTGACGGTTTACCTCTTCGCCGAGCTTCCTGTTGATGTTTGCCGCCACAGATGACACGTCGATTCTGTTTGTCGCGTTCTGCAGTGCGTTTGTGAGTGCGTTTCCTACTGTTCCGGCTTTATCTCCCGCCTCGATTCCACTTGCGATCGATGCGATGATATCCTGTCCCATCTGCACATACTTTGTGGATGTTCCGCCTGCTGCCGGGAGCCCGATACTGTCACACGCCTTCTGGAAAGAATTATCCATCATCGCCTGTGTAGCATTTTCCACTTCAGGGGCATTATCTTCGACGGCTTTTGCCTGATCTTTGACGCCTGTCTCGGTCAGAAGGACGATCTCTTTGTTGTAGTCTTCCCTTGACCGCTTGCTGTTCGTGTAATATCTCTCGAAAAGGGCTTCGGAATCTTCCGTGTACCCTTTTTCCTGCATCTCTATCGATGCGTAGAGGTCTTCCGCGCTTTTTATAGCGTCAATGTGTTCCTGCCATGTCTGAGCGAGTTCTTTGACCTTGTCTTTGTTGTCTCCGATCTGTTTCAGGCCTTCGACAAAATTGTGAATTTCGGCCGCTCCGTCTACGCCCATGTTGGCCATCTCTGAAGCGAGATCCTTGATTGCCGGATCCGTTTCTCCCTCGATGACTCTCTTCAAGTACGCGAGATCTTCAGAATACTGATTGACGCCCTTCGTCTGGTCCTTCCAGCGCTGTTCCATCTTCTCGAGCGTCAGGTCTGACTTCTGATTCCATTCGTCAAACAGTCCGATCTGACTGCTGATCGCTTGGTTCGCATTCGACATCGCTGTCTCGAGGTCATCTTCTGCGTCTTTTACTCCGAGAGCCGAGTCGTGAACTACTCCGAGGGAGTCTGTATATTCGCCTGCTGCCTTTGCGGCTTCATCGACTGCAGCTTTCGACTCATCCATTGCGTTTTTGAGTCGTTCTTCATCTTCTGTCAGTCTGATGTTCTGTCCGTTTAATTCCGCGCGACGTGCGAGGAGTTCTCCAAGGGCTTCCTTTTGAGCTTCTTCCCCGGCTACGACGTCCTTCGTCTTCCCTTCGAGATCCGTGAGGGATATGACGGTTTCTGCCTGCAGGTCTTTGATCTTGTCTTCGACCTCCCATAGTTCCGCCTCGACCTCTGTTCTCTTCTGGATGACTTCGTTGTACTTTTCTTCAAGTCCGGATGATGCCAGGGCTTCTTTCTTTGCCGTGGCATTCTTTATCCATTCATCAGTCAGGTCTGTGAGGTGTCCGGTCTCTTTGTTGAGAGTGACTACCTCTTCTCCGAGCATATCGTTGAGATCCCGTGTAGCGTCCTTCAGCTCTTTGCGCTGATATACGCTCAGATCTTCGACTTTGTTGAGCTCGTTTATCCTGTCAATGAGGTTGTCTATGTGCTTCGAGCTTGTGCCCTTGTAAAAGTCTACGAGGAAGCCCTGTACTTCGTGATGTATGTCCTCGACTTCCTGAGCCGATTCCTGCATCGCCTGTGTGACTTCATCGACCTCATTCGCGGCGCTTATCGCTGATGTCGCTATTCCTCCGATCGCTCCGACTGCCGCCGCCACGCCCACAGCTGCGAATACCGTAGCCGCTCCGACTGCGTCGCCGAATGCCAGACGTAAAATACCGATGGCTACGGCTGCGCCGGTGACTACTGTTGCCAGTGTCGCGATACCCGCTGCCGCTCCGGCAAGAGCCGATACAAGCGTCGGGTTCTCTTTTGCTATATTTGTGATGGTCTCAAGGATCCCTATACCGCCTTCTTTGAACTCATCGAGTGCCGGGCTTAATGCTTCGCCGACTGCGATCTTGAAGTTCTCTACCGATACCGTCAGGCGCTGGTTCGTCATCTCGGCCGTGTTGGCCATCGTCTGGAATGCCTTGTCAGTCGCTCCGGTGTTGGTCTGCATCGCTACCATAGCGTCGTTGAATGCATCCGCGCCCTGGTTGAACAGCGACAGTCCGCCGAGACCGGCTCTGACGTTTGAGAACAGGTTCTTGAACGCTTCGCTGTTTCCGTCTACGCTGTCTCCGAGGATCTGCATTACGTCGCCGACCGTATATCCCATCGACATCAATTCTCCGAACGTGTGTCCGGTAAGATTTCCAAGAGTGTCAGAGAGGTCGCTTCCGGAATCCGAGAGCTCGTTCATCATCGCTCTGATATATGTCGTAGCATTTGCGGTATTGATACCCTGCTTCGTCATAAGGACGTACATTGACGACAGCTGATCGAGTGATACCCCGAGAGCTGATGCCGTCGGAATGACGGTACCCATTGACTGAGCAAGTTCTGCAACAGTCGTCTTACCTAAGTTCTGGGTAGTAATGAGGTCGTCCGCAATATGCTTTGATGTATTTGCTTCTTTGCCGTATGCGTTTATAGCGGTTGTCAGTACGTCAACCGATGTTGCGCTCTCTGTAAAACCTGCTCTTGCGAGTTTTGTTGCATCTTCTACGAATCCGACAGCCTCTGAAGCGTCTACGGATGCGGATATTGCCTGATATGTCGCTTCTGCAATCTCATTTGCGCCATATCCCATCTCCTGGCCAACCTGTCGGATGCCTTCGGACATTCCCCGGAGGTCTGATTCGGATACCTGTGCGATCGACTGCACTTTTGCGATGGAATACTCGAACTTTTCAGCTGTTTCAGCGCACTCTATGAGGTTTTCAAGGAGTTTCTTCGCGGCTTCGCCGAGCTTCTCCATTGCCTCGTTCTGAGCCATCTGTGAGAGCGTGTCAGAGAGCTTTTCTCCGTGTTTTTCCGCTTCGTCGGTCTTTTTTCCGAACTCATCTATCGATTTTGCACATTTGTCGGTGCTTTTCTCGGCTTCTTCGAGGTATTTGTTCGTCTGAGCCAGTTCTGAGCCGTATTTCACCTGCTCGGTCGTGGCATTATTGAGGGATGTCTGTAGCTGGATCTCTTTTGTGTCGAGTTGGCCGACTACATTCGTCGTCTGCTCGACTGATTTCTGCAGTTCATCAACTTTCTGCTTCTGCTGAGCATATGCTTCCGAAGTCTTGCCCTGCGTTTTCTCTATTTCCTGGAGTTTCGCCTCTTCTTTCGAGAGAGATTCCGTGTATTTCGTAAGGTCAGAGTTTGCCTTCTCACGAGCCTTCTGTACTTCCTGCAAACGGTCGGAATATGCCTTGACCTTCTTTTCTGCCTGTTCATATTGTTTGTTAAGGGTTTCGCTCTTTGCCCGAAGGGCTTCTGCGCTGTTCTGACTTGTCTTGAAGATCTCCTGGTTGGTCTTCATCTCGGAACCGAGCAGTTTCAGGTTGTCATTGATCTTCTTGATGTCGCTGTTGAATTGAGATGCACCGTCAAGGTACATTTTGACGCTGATTTTCTTTGCCATTTTCCCCACCAAAAAGGACCTGCATTATGCAGGCCCGTTATATATTGAGCAGTGATGTGACAGGCTGGTGTTCAGCCTGATATTGCTTCAATTCTTTCTCGATATCCCCATATAGCCAGTTCTTAGTCTCGAAATTGTATAATTCCTTGAAACTATGGTAGATGTCCCCCCACTTTCCGAGGGTTAAGAACTCGGCTTCATGCTGCGGGATCCCGAATCGAGTCCGGCACATAAGGAAGATCCGGTCGAAGTCTATTTCGAAGTGTTCCTCTTCCTCGTTGTACCCGTCTTCTTCGGAGTTTCGTTTTTTTTTGACTCAAGACACCGTCCGAATGTATTGTGGACCGTGTTTGACAATGTTATGAGCGGCATATCGCACACTCTTCCGATATATTTCTCGTCTACCGGCACATATTCCGTGCCTTTTTGCTCTGAATCTATTAAAAGCCCCTCGTTGATCATGAGTGTCAGTCCCATGATCAGAGCTTTGATGTCGTATTGTCCGAATACCATCTCGATCCGGCCGTCTTCCTTATGTACCGGATCTCCGTTTTTGTCTCTTACGATCTCGGCACCGATTATTCCGCGCTCGAAGTCGTTTATATCCATTTTTCCCTGAATCTGTGAAAGAACGAACAGATCACAATATATCGGGTATGTTTCCCCATTTATCGTGACCGTCGGGAGTGTAATTTCTCGCATGCTATCTCCTTAAAAACGGAGCGGGTTGCCCCGCTCCGCCGTTATGGTTTGATGATTATATGGAGGGAACATCTGAAATGTTCAGGAAGTCTCTCACATATGCATCAGCTGCTTCAGCAGTGTCGAAGATCTTCGTCTGCTTCCAGTTTCCTTCGTCGTCTGCGGATATTGCAGTACCTTCGATCGAAGGAGTGTTGAACTGGAGCTGATCGCCCTTCGTGCTGTAGCTCTCTGCAGAGTCTGCGAACTTCGCGCAGAGAATGATGAGTGCGATGTACTGTGTGACACCGTCAACCTTCTCGACTCCAGTGATACCTACGCCGACATAGTTTGCTTCGTCGGTTGCCTTGTAAGTTACCTCCTTGTTCTCAGCATCTACAGTGTGTCCGAACATCGTGTCAGCTGCCTGAAGAGGAGTTGAAGTCGTTCCGAGCGTGATCGCTGCGTTTACGAAGTCCTTCTCGTACTCTACCTGCACGTCATCGCCGTAGAGTGAAGCCTCTGCGTAGTTGGGTGTGATACCCATGCTCACAGCATGAGAGTATCTGAACCCGTCTGAGTAAGATTTTGCCTGTCTGTCGTACTTTGCGACATACGGCTTACGGAGTCCTACATTTGCCATTGTTGTTACCTCTCTTTCGTTATCGTTACGTTGAATGTTGTGCGTCTTACGGTCTTTTCCAGGTTGTTCTTCGCGGTGAAGGTTTCAAGCCAGCTCGATATATCGTTTATTTCACCGAGAGTCTCGATGTAGTCACGAATCAAGTGCTTGATCTCCATATAGTTGAACTTTGCCGGCGTGTACAGGCTGATCTGTATCGTGACCTGGTCTGCGAGAGTCTGATCGTCTCCCCAGAACGTCGGCCGCTCATCCGTGTACGCATACACTATGTACTTTTCAGCATTCCCGGAATACATATCCGGTGAGACAGGGAGCCCTGTTATCGTGCTGAGCTCCTGTATTTCTTTGTTTACGTCCATTATTCCGCTCCAAGCTCTTTCGCGATGATGTTCTCGACTTTGTCCAGTACCCTTGATTCGGCATTGTTACACGCTCTATCTCGCCACGGGTGAGCGTCCTGATGTGAGTTTCCGTACTCAAGCCAGAAGGCTTTGTCGTTGTTGTGAACGGCTTTTGTGACGGTCTTGCCTCGATCATGGTTGTAGTAGTATGTTTTTCCACTGCTTCTTCCGGTTGGAAGGCACTTGACACATACTCCCTCCCCGTTTTTGGTTGCGGACGGCTCATAGCTCTTGACAGAGTTTACGAGTTCCGAATCTCCGGAGTGTTGTACCGACATTCTCAGGGCGGATTTTGTTTCCGACTCGATATCGGGCCGTACTTCGTTCAATGCCTTCTTTGCTATGTCCTCGAATTGAACATCGAAGAGATATAATCCGGTATCTGTGTGTTTGTCGCCTTCTACGTTGTAGGAAAAGCTCATGCTTCTACCTCCAGAGCATCGATCTTGACCGTCTCGTTCTTGTACTGAACATTGTCTACGAATGTTATCGTGTAGATTCTGCCCGCGAAGACTATTCTGAAGTATTTCGGCTTGACCTCGTCGAGTTGCGGATGCCAGCGTAGCGAAAAACGGACCGTCTGATCCGATTCGACTTGTGCGGCCATCCATCTTTCATTCCCAGACAAAGAATTGACATAGGCGTAATTCGTGTAGAAGTCTTCCCATCTCTCTTCTTCTTCGAATCCGGAATTGTCCATGACGGACGCCAGCTTCTGCTGTATCGTTATCTCGTAAGGTCTTCCGTTTGATATCATCTGCCCGCCGTTCATATTGAGACCTCCGGTTTCTCAGAGGATCCCTCCGACGGTACGAAGTTAAACGAGTGAAGATTAAGCATCGATGCAGCTATCGGATTGATCTTGTCCTTCTCGACGGTCATCTGGCGGTTGTCGTACATGAACGAAATGATGGCCATGAACGGAAATACAAGATCCTCGTAGTCGTCGAGCATTCTTCCGTGTTCATCCGGCACATCTACTCCACCTATACCCGTCCAGTCCTTTATGTAGGCGATTGACGCTTCTTTGAGCGCATCAATGTATGCGAGGTCAGTTTCGCTTAGTGCTTGTGCGTTTTCTCGGAGCTGATTTAGTATTAGCTCCTGCGTTATCTCGCTTATCTTCATCTTTTGCCTCCGCTTTTATCGCCTCCGCCTTCTGTGTTTTCGCACTTTCTGCTTCGGCGTATCCCGCCTGTATCAGGTCCTTTGCGATCTCTTCGGGCAGGTCAAGAACCTGCCCGGAAATCGCTGAAAAGTTGAGACCTGAGAAGCTTACCTTTGCTGTAATCTTCATATGGTCACCTCTTAGATGGATGCTGTTGACATGTTAAGTACTGCGACAGCCTGCTCGTTCTGGATCTTCGCATCGAACTCAAGCCACTCAACTACGCCGAGGGCGTGCTGTGTAGCATATTTCTCGCGGAGAAGCTGCACGTTATCCTCGACAACCTTGACAGCGAGTGCCTGTGCGGGATTGATGTAGTAGATAGCGTTTGCGTTTGCTGCGATAGCAGGGCACTGATCCGATACGTATACCGGCTTGCCAAGGATCGTTCCGGAGAATCCTTCAACAACGTCATCGTTGAAGAGGTATCTGTCGTTCCTGTCCTTCAGGAGCTGGCATGCTGTGAATGTGTCGGGATGCATTACGAAGTATGCGCCTGTCTGATATGCGCTCTTGAGCTTGTTCTTGAGTCTGATAAGAACGTCTGCTGTGATAGCGCTTGTTGATCCAGCGTATACGATCTGCGTAGCTGCAGCGGCGCCGGTAACCTTGTGAGTCGGATCTGAAGGTGCGAGGATCTCGCTGTCGATGAATACTGCAGCTGCTGCTGCCATCTTGCCGACTACGAAATCAACGAGGTCGATGTCCGTGCTGTTAAGCAGTGATATTGAAACCTTTGCAAGTACGCCAGCAAGGTATCCGTTGAGGTCTACCGAGAGAAGCTTCGTTGACTTTGCTTCGAGATCCGTGAACTCCGAAGCGTATGCAACCGTGATGTTGTCGTTTGCAGCGTCAACGTAAGGGATTGATACTGTTCCGGTGATGTTGAACTTCTCAGCGTCCCTGAAGAGAGGGCTGATGTCCTTGATCTTGTCGATGATCTTCTTGACAACAGTCTTAGGGATGACAGCTGTGTTATCGTCCTTTGTGATATTGGAATCACCTGCGCGGTTACGAAGGAAGTCCGCGAACGCTCTGATCTCCATCTGCTCAGTACTCTCGCTCTCTTCGTTGTCGGAAGCGATGTCCTTCTTTGTGAACTTCTGTGCTCTCTCGCACTGCTCGATCGTCTTGTCGATGGTCTCGACTTCCTTTGTGAGCTCGTCAACCTTCGCGTCCTCTTCAGGTGTGAACGCTCTCTGCTCTGTTTCGATGTTCTTTGTAAGTTCCTCGATCTGTCCTACGAGGTCATTTCTCTTTTCCATGAGTTCTTTCAGGTTCATTTTAGTTCCTCCTTAATCTGTTAATGATGTCATGATACTTTGAATAATCGATCGGCTTTGCCGGTTCGGTTTCGGGTTCTGTCGCCCGCTGCTCTTCCGGAGCTTTCTCGATTTCTTCCAGCGTGCGTATTACGTCCCTGTCCATTGCTCTTGTGACGAGTTTTTCCTTGTCTTTGGATCTCGCATGCACGCTTGTTCCTGCGTATACAGGAAGCATGCTGTCATCAATGAGCGATACCTCGACAAGATCGAGTTCTGTCACGATAGAGCGTTCAATATGGGCGTCGTAATCATAAGCTGTCCGGGAATCGAGCTGATGGAATCCAAAGCTCCATCCGACGAGCTTGCCATCGCGGGCAAGCTGTATGATCTCAGGATCCGTGACCGTTGCCCTTGCGTGGAGTCCGATACTGTCCTCTTCGAGTTCAAGGTTATCGTCCGTTGATCCGATCACGCGGTCATTGTTGTGGTTATGAAGCATCAATACGGGATCTGCTTTCTTTGACAGAGCCAGGGCGAATGCTCCGGGCTGAATCTGTTCTACAAAATCCGCACCGAACTCATCTACCATGTGTCGCGAATCACGACCTACCGCATTGACATACCCTTCGATCTCTACGGAGTCAGCTCTTAGCGTTATCTTCATCCGGGTTCTCCTTTCCTGACGTGTCGCCCGCTGCCGCTCCTGCCTGATTCGGTTCTGATCCGGACGCTACAACATCCGGCTCGTTTTCCTCATCCGGCACTTCTTTACCGTTTGCCACATCATTGATATTGACTTTTAGTCCCATATTCGGCGTGAAAATCATGCCGGTGTCAGGGTTATATAGAACATCCTGGAGTCCGAGCTTCACGAACTTGAGTCCGAGGGCAGCAAGGTTCTCCTGTTTGCGGATGTCATCTATCTGCAGGAATCCGTTCTTGTAGCCGTTCGCGTAAGCCTCGTAGCGTGTCTTGATGTCCGCTTTTGTCAGTTCATACGTGTCTGCTGCAAAGAAATAGTCCTTTTTCTCCTTTTCGAGCAGGAGATCGCGGTCAAGCGACTTGCATATTGCGTCCAGGAGAGGAATTATGCAGTCCTGAACATATGCCAGTCGGTCCGAAGATGTCGCTCCGCCGTTTATGATCGCCGGAGGCATATTGAAGAGCTTGCAGATCTCGGCCGCATTGCTCTTTTTATTCTCATTGAGCTGCATCTCTACCGATGTTTCGGAGGCTTCTTTGAACGTGACGCCGTCGTTTAAGATGATCACGTTCTCTCCGTCGTTCGAATACAGCTTCCGGAATCCGTTTTTGAGCGCTGTGATAGCATCGTCAGCGAGCTTATGTGCTGCCTGCAGGAATCCTTTTTTGTTTCCGCCCTTCTTAACGAGCGTATTTTCGAACTTGAGCGAGTTATATGCTACGCTCAGGATAGTCGCGTTCTCGGCGATTATAGATGTACCCTTCCAGCCGTTTTGTGTCGTCCGGAGGATCTTCACGAAATCAAAAGGTCTGTATGTCTTTCCGTTGCAGATGATCCTGTACTCTTTGAAGATAGGATCCTCGCTGTACTGGAATGTAATGTAGTCAGGATCGACGTAATGAAGAGACTTGATCTCTCTTTTGCGGTTTATGTAGATATAGCCGCCTTTATTCGTGTAGTAGTCCTTGACTATCTGTTTTTTGAGGTCGGATCCGGTGAAAGTATCGCCTGTGTCCTCGTTGATGAGATCTACTCTCTTATCGTTCTCGACTTTTACGCTTGATCCGTCCTTTTGGCGTTTGTATAGATAGATCGGCACCGATGACACGGTGTTGCTTATTGTGTTGATACATCCGGCGAACGTCGGCACGTTCATTGCCATCTTTCTTGATACCGTATCTTCCTGAAGAAACGCCTCGAGAAGAGCATCTGTCATCTGGATACTGTTTGCCGGTTCTTCCTCTTTTTTGTTAAATAATCCCATCTCAAATCACCTGTACGACAAAATCGCTGCCGTATATCATTTCCTGCTGCACCAGATATGTCGCGTTAATCGTTGCGACTACCATATCCACCTTGCCGGTAGATTTTTTCTTGTTCACGTACTTATTGAGGTTCGTATCTGTCGTACATCTCGCATTCTGGAAGTTGATCTCCAAAAGACGGTTGTCGTCGTATACGAATTGCTTGTTGAGTATCGACTCTTTGAGGAGCTTCGTCGGAGCGTGTAGCACGGAGCTGTGCTGTTTTATCTCCACACACGAATATCCTTCCGCCTCGAGCTTCTGTACGGTTGAAATCGCGTTCCACTTATCGTATCCGACCTGTTGGATCTCGACTCCGAGCTTGCTCTCGAGTGTCAGGATGTAGTTTTCCACCTCGAGATAGTCGATAACTTCACTTCCGCAGGCTATACAGTTCCCGAGTTTGATGAATCTGTCATAGTCCACGCCCTCTTTTTTGGTCTTTGCGTCCTTCCGGTCCTCCGGAATGAAGCCCATCGCCCTGGCGTATATGGTCCCATTCTCTTCCGTTACCATCGAAACGCATGTATTATCCTCCGAGAGAGACAGATCGAGTCCGAGCCATACACGGCGGCCGCGCCACCAGGCGTCGTCTTTGTCTCTTCTGCAGAGCTTGACCTTTTGAACATCAACATATCCCTCGACTCCGAGACCTTTATAGAGGATGTTGCAATGCTTGCAAAGGAAGTTCTCGCGTTTATTCTCGTAGAGAATTGCGTCGAGCCGTTTATCCTTAAGGTCATCGAGTATGTATTGATGATTCACCGCTACCGGATTCGCCTGGAATAGCACGCGGTCATCTGTTTGCCATGCATCGCCCTGTTTGAGTGGATCGTCCGGCTCGTACAGAAGTGCGAATGCTCTTTTGTTATCGATCAGACCGTCAAGGCGCTTCTTTGCCTTGTCGATCTCGTCAATCATCGCGTTGTTATCGTTCGGATACTGTGTGCTGATGATGATCCCGAGCTTATTGTGCAGCGTCATCTGGGATGACCTCATTGCTTCGATCGGGTACGAGTCCATTGCTCCGGCTTCATCGGCCAGGAATGCATTTGCGGTCTTGCCGTCCATCCTGTCTTCGGAATATGCGAGCGGTTTGTACTCATTGTCGTTGAGTTTGCATCTTATCTCGCTTCTCAGAATCTGAAATGCGGGATCCGCTTCGTCACAGAGCGCCGGAGATGATTTTATGATCTTTTTTATCGCAATTTTCAGCTCTGAAGACAGAGCGAGGTCGGGTGCGACACTGAAAAATCGGGAAAAATCTTCCTCTGTCAGCATCAGCAATATGAAAATGATCGCGCTGTTGAATGTCTTGAAGTTTTTTCGTGCAATTTCAAGCAGTGCGGTCGTGTAATATCGTGTGTTTTTGTCTTTTTTCAGCTTCGTGCACATCGAAGCAATGATGAAAAGCCACGCGTACGGCTCAAGTCCTTCGTCTATCGGACACTTGAGATCCGGATGTATCATCAGTTTGAGCAGTCTTCCGATCCGAGCGACCGCATCTTCATCGACGCAAGCTTCCTTGTCGAGTCCGTCTGCTATGTTCAACCAGCTCTCCGCCTGCATCTTGACGTATTTCGGGATGATTCCTCTGTCATCAGATGCCGCAAATGATGCGTATTTGTATGCCGGATTGCGTTTATTCATCCGAGTGCCTCTTTGAGCGAGTTCGTTTTTGTCTCAGGCTTCTTCGGGATTGCCCGGAGTGCTGATAATATGGTCATGCAGTGCTCTTTTTCGTATCCGTTCATCTCGTTGCGGATATTACGAGCGATCTGCTCGCGTTTTGTGATCGTGTCCTGCATTCTGGTCAACAGCCGATAGTATTCCGCGATGTCTCCGGCGTCAACAAAGTCTTCCCGGCATTCTTTGAGATGCTCGAGCTCGACTTTCAGGTCCGCCACGTCGTTTTCCGCTTCGATGAGCTTCGACTTGTTCAAGCAATAGCGGTTTGTGGCCGCACCGTAGATCTCGTCGAACTTATCGATCGCCGTGAGGAGCGGTTTGAGACGCAAGAACTCGGCATGAGCCACTTTGTCGGCTTTTACTTCTGCAGATTCCTGCATAATGCAGCCGGTGAGGAGTGCTTTTTCAGCTTGCTCTCTGACTGCGAGTTCTCTCTTCGTTCTTCGGTTTTTGTTGCCCTCGATCTTGATGACCGATGCGGCTTTTGCCGGTCTGGCCATATGATCACCTTTTTCTGTCGTCTGCTGCTGTCTATCTTCTAACTAACGCGCGCGCGGGTGCGTGCGAAAAACTCCATTTTGCGAATTTTTTTTACGCGATTG